>JAHDEE010000351.1 GCA_020629005.1 Chitinophagales bacterium | reverse complement strand
TTGGCTGGTGGAGAAAAATAACGATGGATAAAGCATTTCTAGCAAGTCAAAATCGTACAGTTATTGATTCTCTGTCCCTAAAGAAGATAGGTCTGGAATAGAGACAATCGATCCCTATCCAGCGGTGGCGGGTGATGGTTTGGAACCATGCGTTTAATTGTACGATAGACCGGATCGTGCGAACGGAGTATTGGCAGCAAAGCTAGTGGAGAGAGGGACTGACTCTCGTGTCTATCTGCCAGGTTGGTCGTCACACTATCGGTATGTAGGTCGAAGGTTATTCCTGCGTTATTGCAACAGCCATTGCCGTGATCATTGGGATCAGCATTAATTTGTGATGGGCAGGTGTGGGATTCAACAGCACAATGAGCAGCTGCTGGTCCTAATTCAGCGCAACTTTTGGCAGTTCCGAATATGCTCGCTCTCTTAAATTTTCCATTGCAAAAATGCATGTCCAGACTAATTCCCGAGCTAGTTATCAATACTAGTCCAGCCAGGAGTACAGCGAGGATTCTATGCCACTTTTTGCGTTTCACTATATATACGACGATGAATGGGGTATCTTGGTTTCATTGCTCGCGAATCCTATAACTATATGTACAGGAATTTGTAAGTGAGGGTGCAGAGCTTAGACCACGAGCCACCCCCACCCGCAAAATAGCCGCGATGGAAGTGGAAATGCAGGTGCCATACAGGGGACTGAGCGCCCACTGAGCGGGGCTGCATTAGCAAGACCCGCTCAGTGGAGCAGCGAAGCCCCTGAATGGTACCTGCATTGCAACGGACAGCGCGTAGCCCATTTCTACGAGCGAGCATGTTTCGCTCCTAAAAATCAAGATTCTATTTATCATTTGGAGCGAACGTTCATCCCGCCGCGCCACCACCCTTCGCGTCCTCCGCTTGTACCTCTCACCTGCCTGCTTGTTCCTGCTCGGCGCAGCCTGTCTCTCCTATCGTCGAGCCAGTCTGCATCCGGCAGTCACTGGCGCATGCAGGCGGTCGGTACCGCTGCGGCCCCGGCTATTTTGCTTTGTTTCTCGGTCGCGCTTTTCTCTGTCTCAGCCGATCAGGGTAAAAGCGGCCCAAATATTTATGGGGATATCCTTGTCCTTAGCAAATTGCCTTTTGGCTTCACTGAGGGAGTATGTAATGCTGTTGCCGGCCAAAATGTACTGATACAGCTGCTGCATTAGTTCATTCGCAAGTAGGTCATTAATTTTGAAAAGGGTGCTGATGATATTGCTGGCGCCGGCATATAATAGACCTCGAGAGATGGCCAGCATGCCTTCACTTTTCATCAGTGTGCCGATACCGCTTTCGCAGGCACTAAGCACAATGAGATCTGCTTGCAGCCGAAGTCTGTAGGTGTCATCGATGAAGAGGTATCGTCCATCTCCGAGAACCAGGCCGGATCGCTGCGGGATTTCATGTTGGTGAAAGTGTGCGGCGATATGTAAATATTGTACCTGACCACATTTGGAGATGAGCTCTTCTTTAGTTGCTTCTTCACGAATGAGTATCTGAGCTTCCTGCTTGGTGTTTTCGAATAGCTTCGCGATTTGCTCTACCTCTTCCAGCGAAAACGGTAGGCTGGCCCAATCGAGATCATGATCGATAAATTCATCACCATCGGCGTTCGGTCTAGGCAGCGGTTGATCGTAGACAGGCGCGATGCCAAGCATTCCTGTACCGCGCATCTCTTTCTGCTCGTGACTCTTTGCCCATATACTGGTGGAGTAATGGTAGGAGATGTTGAAATTGTTGATCAGATAATTCGGTCGGCCATCAAGCATTTCTCGAAATAAAGTCTCGAATGGCACCTGCGTCAGATATCCGTGAGGAATGATATTCAGATTGGTCACCTCTTCCGAAAACAGGTCGAAAAGACAATCCTCGATAGCAGAAATAAGCACAGAGTAGAGGGTCTGGGCGATGTGCTCATATTCCTGTTTGTCCAGCGTGATGATGGATTGTCTTAGTTTTTCAACCATCTCTCGCAGATCTTTCGGTTTTTCAACTACCACCAGTTCTGCTTCTTCCTGGCCTATGTACAAGATAAATATCTCTTTTTCTGTGAGGAGGTAATTCAGCATTTTCTCCCCTTCTGCCAAACTAGTCTGTAGCTTCTGTAATTGGATCTTGTTTACTTGATATTTGGCATTAGCATAGTCTGGATGTTCTTCTTCAATTCTGGATACAAATTCTTTGAACGCTTTACGCTCCTGCAGAAACTCCTCCAGTATAGCATATTTCTCCTGCGGATCACTTGTTTGCTCACGCCGCTGTTCCAATTTCCGAATCTTTGTCTTTCTCGCTCTTTCTTCTTGCACCCTTGCTAATCCCTTGAAAGTTTCTTGCGTCTGTTTTTCTATAAGAGACTGATGCAGTACATCTGCTTTACACAATTCAAAAAGGCGCAGAATCTTATTCTTGTCACCATTGCGATCTTCCTTCAAAATTTTCAGATAGCTGGCATAATCATCGGCCATGTGATCATTGAGCCACATCTGAGATTTAGTATCGATTCCTTTTCTGATCCAGGTCTCTAGCTCCAATGCGTATTCGAAGTGCTTGATGGCCTCATTTATTAGGGCTTCTTTTTCTTGCTGCAGGAATTGTTGGTACAATACCTCTGCTATCTTCCTGATAGCATCACTAGCATCCCGGTAATTTTGAAATTGATGCAATAGCTCATCATCATCAATTTGAAAGGATAAGCCGTCTGGCAGCAATTCTTCCAGCGCAGCCAGATAGCTGCCGATAGCCTTATCCAGATTTCCCAGCCCATGATGTGCATCACCCATTTTGATGCGAATTCCCGATTTCATGTCTTGGTTAGTAGCCAGGCCCTTGCGACCGTATTCGAGTCCACGTTCATCGGGATGCAAGCCTGCCAGGTCTAGCCAAATTTTGTAGTAGCCAAGATGGGTAGGACTCAATTCTTTACGTTCCATAACCGCTATTGCTTTGCGGTAGCATTCTAGGGCAGCTTCCTTGTTGCCATTAGCAGTATGACAGCTAGCCAGGTATTTGTAAGCTTCCTCCAGATAGTTGTTCGCTTTTGAGTTTTGCCAATTTGGGTCATTCTCCTTAATGTAGGAAAGTGCAAGCTCACTATAATGCAAGGCTCTCGAGTAGTCGCCAATATGTAGATAGGCAATGGCTAATGCCTGGCAGGATTGTACTCGTGTTTTCCCTTGGAGTTGCTCGGCTATCAAAAGAGAACGTTGCGCACTTAGTAGCGATTCAAAATAGTCGCCAATGATGGCATAGCAGACAGATTCCAGATCATGATTTATTGGTCGCTCAGTTAAGGGTACGGCGTCAATCTCAATTCTCTTTAGATGCTCCAGTGCTTCTTCGTAGCGCAGCGCATAGTAGAGGCTTACGGCATTCCAACCTTCTACTCTGCTTAGCCACACTCGCTCCACCTCTTCTTCGGTGGCAATTTTTCTCGCTGCGTCAAAGTATGCTTGAGCAGAATCAGCATCAGACTGGTGAGCAATCCCAATCATCGAGAGGCAGAACAATCTATGTTCAGGTTCCGCATCTCCTGCAACAAGGAGCTCAAAGGCTCGCTTGTGGGCGTGCAAAGCCTGGTCTAGTTGCATCATGGTTGCTCGCTTCATGATAGCATAACCCAATAGTGCTTCACCGGATTCCTCTAAATGTTCTTCCAGGTAGGCGACTGCCTGATTTCCCTTTTGCAGGGCGGTAGAAAAATCCCCCAGCTTACTGGCCAGATTGTATTCGAGCAGATATTTTGTGCCGATCTGAGGGGGCGTTAGTGGCAATGAACCGGCTTTGGCAACCAATGCTTTTGATTGCTCAAACCTGCCTGCATCGGTATGAATGTTCAAGGAATCGAGACAAGACCATCCTACAATCTCAGGATCTGTTTCTTTGCCTGCCATAAGCTCAGACAGAATGGCAAGGGCTTCATCCCTAGCTCCCTTACGCATTAGGCTCCTGCTTTTTTGATACAGTGTATGCTCTATGGCATCTCGGTGTTTGGACATATGCTGGCGGTACGTTGGCGCCCCATCAATGAGCTCAATGGTGAGTTGAACAGTGGGTATTTGCAAATTACCCTTCCTCAAAGTATTCTGCAAGCAAGTATTTTACACAGCTTGAACTTTTTGGTTCAAGGTTTTGACATCACTGTTGTTAAATCTCGGGATTTGGAGGATTTGAGGCTTCATCTCTTTTTTTTGGAGCGAAACAGTCTCCCTCGTCGCACCGGGCTACGCGCTGTCCGTTCCAATGCAGGCACCATACAGGGGCTTCGCTGCACCAGGCAGCAGGTCTTGCTAATGCAGCCCTGCTGCCTGGGCGCTCAGTCCCCTGTCTGGCACCTGCATTTCCTCTTCCATGTGCGGCTATTTTGCGGGCTGCAGTGGCACGTGGAAAAAAGGGAAGGCTTGGCTTAGGTATATAAGTTTAGGAAGCCTAGTTGCAATTTTGATAGATGACTCCAAATGGGTAATTGGCGTCATCATCAGCTGGAATAGTATAGTCTTCTAAAAGCAATATTGGGTGATCATGAGTAGTGACATTAAAGCTAAGGGTTTTAGTAATACTCGAAAACAAGAAAACGTGTTTGAATTTTGGATTGTGGGTCCATCGAAGCACCAGGATCAAACGCAAATCAAAACAAGTCCAATACATCCAACAATTTCTGCTTCAACTCTTGCTGTTTCTCCGCTTCCAATAGGTCAATCGGCTTGATTAGACGACGGTTGTCAATAGAGCGAATTTGGTCAACCAAGATTTCAGAGT
>JAHDEE010000350.1 GCA_020629005.1 Chitinophagales bacterium | reverse complement strand
ATGGTGATCTTGAATTTGTAGTGCAAAATGGGAATGGAGGTATTGCTTTGATGGAGTATGCTCTTTCTGTATCAAATGATAACTCCTTGCCCAGTCCCGTACTCCTGTATCCTAACCCAAGTACTGGACTTTTTGACTTGCAACTTGATCCTCGAAGTCTCCCTTGTCAGATCGAGATTTATGATTTACAAGGGCGGATGACAAGCTATCTTGGGCAAGCGCAAGAAGCTTTGCAGCGGATCGATCTTAGTGATCATTCTGCTGGTGTTTATCTGGTCTTGATTCGAGATCATAAAGGCCGAAGGAGGCACTTGCAAATTGTGAGCCTGCGCCAGTGAATCTACTTATCCTAAACTATGATTAGCCGCTCAATTAATCTGCTTCCATCTGCCATTGTCAATTCTACAAAGTAAAGTCCGGGAGAGAATTCCGTCGTATTTAGTCGTTCCATGATTGGATAATTACCGATCTGCATACCTTGGCTATTGTAGATATTGACTTCTAGAGCCGAGCCGAGAAAGCTGGAAGGGATCCGGGTATAAGAAGAAGCGGGATTCGGCTGTAAACCGATCACTATTTGCTTTTCTTCTGGTAGAGGATCTGAGTTGTTAATTAGCACTTCTGCAAATCTATCTTCGCGTCTAATGGATAGAATATCATCAAAGCCGTCCTGATCAAAGTCAGTAAATATATACTCACGTGCTCCTATTACGTGTTCGTAGGCAGGTTCTGAATTCCTTTCGTATTCCGTGTATATTTCGACTGCAGTATCTTCATTGTTGTTAGTGTATTCCAGAAATAGATCAGGTATCTCGTCACCATTCAGATTGACAAACTGGATTCGATTTATCTTGGCGCGGTCTATTGTTAATGTCTTTTCTACAGTTGAATTAGGCCCATAAAAATGTAGCTGCACAACAGGATCTACAACTGCGGCCATGTCGAGGTAACCATCTTTATTTATATCAGCAATCTCCAGTGAGCTGACTGGTTCATTTAAAAACCGAAGTTCTTCGGATACAAAGCTTCCAGGGCTCACTTGCTTTTGAAGCCTCCATTCAGGGGCATTTGAACTTTCATTTCTTAGGATTATATCCATCAGGCCATTCCCATCAAGATCTTTAGTCCCATAGATGCTAAAAGCGCTATCGCTAGAAGCAAAGCTTTTTTTATAGTATGACCCTTCTTGAAGGTAGTAGTAGTCTTGATTGGTGCAGATATCTGCCACACCGTCACCATTCAAATCAACGAGCTGCGCTACCTGAGAATCTATGTCGTCAAGTTCAAGTCGATTAGAGAAGGACCAGTCAGGCCCTGGCACTACACTCAAAATCAGACGGGAATATATATAATCAAAGTAGCCAAAGATCATATCTAAATTTTCATCTCCTGTTACTTCATCAACCTGTAACTGAAAGCCATCGGGTACATGAAATAAATGTGCTATGTCTGCGAAGTCTCCACCTCCGAGGTTTTCGATCCAAGCTAAATTATTAGACTCAGAACAATAGAACAAGATGTCGGGCAGTCCATCTCGATTATGATCGACAATACTAATGCTGGCCAATTCCGAAACTGGTTCGATGCATACATTATCCTTCACTTTGGCAAGTCCATCTTCAAATTCGATGGTTTGTAATTGCGGTCCTGTGCAGGCCATATAGAGTTGCTTATGATTGCCAAAGGTGCGGACAGCTTCATACAGGTAAGCTCCGGTCTTTGCCACCAGGTTCGTCTGATTTTTTACCTCAAAGCTATCGTCTGCATTTACTTGGGCTGTGACTAAGCTTGGCCGGTCCCAGGAATGAACGATGACATCAATCAGTCCATTTTCATCAATGTCAGAGAAGCGAATTCGGCTATTGGGATCTTGTATTTCACTTAACTTCGAAATGTGCGAGACAGCAAACTGATCCAGCTGATGACTTACCTTAAGCATGTGTACTTCCTGGTCTTGCCAGAAGGCAAAATGGTATTCCCCTGCTCCATTCGCACCAGGTGATAGCTGATGAAAGCTTCCGTTGTAGAAGCTCTGTTCTGGAAAGGAAAAATGAGATTGAACTGAATAATTGCCTTGATCGTCATCGCTAACTAAGAGGCCAATCTTGGGTCCAGCAAATCCATCTACATATTGATTGTAGAAGTCTATGATCCCGTCATTATTGAAATGACCACTTCCAAGAATGCGGCCGGCATATGAAGAATTGATGCTATGTTCCACCCAATCTTGGTAATTGCCTGTGTTTTCATACCAACGATAATAGTCTTCCTGAGCTAGCACATCCAAGTCCCCATCCCCATCTATATCGTCGATCGTGCCTGCGGCATATTCGGACAAAATGCTCGTATTGAAGTCATCATATCCATTATTGTTCAAGACTTTTAACTTTTCATCGCTGATGAATAAGATATCCACATCGCCATCTTGATCGTAATCATGTAAAGCTACACTTTCAGGTGAGGAAGGGAAGTAAGCAAGTGGGGTCATCTGACAATTCGAGGGTTCTTGCCCTGGCATATTTTTGTATCGAAGATACCAGGAGCTGCCTCCGTTGGTTGGACTCAAAATAAGATAGTCATCCTGTTCATCTCCATCAAAATCAGCGATGCCTACGATCTTCAGATTGGGATTAGCGTTATTTGACCAGATTCGTTTAGCCTCATCAAACTGTGCTGAGACTTGCAGGAAAGGAAGTAGATACAAGGCTAGAAGCAGTATAGACTTTGTACTCATCGCTTCATGAATTTTGCTGTGAATTGATCTTGATCTTGTGTCCAGGAAATGAAATACAGGCCCGGGCTGAGGCTGGAAACCTCTACTTGCCCACGCACAGAACCACCACCCACTAATCTGCCCATCGTATCGTAGACTTCAAAGTTTTGCGTGTTGTCGGAATTTGTGGCAGGTAATTGAAGGATATCCACTGCCGGATTGGGATAGACTTGTACTAAGTCATCATTCGTTATAGGTATTGTTGTTCCTTCATTTATGAAGTAGCTGAGGTAGCTCCCTTCGGCATTTTGATAGACAATATCGTCCAGCCCATCTGAATTGATATCCAGTCGGTATACGATAGATCCAGGTACTGACTCTCTCAATACAATTGGCTTCGAGAATTGACCTTCCCCTTCATTTATCAAGTAAACCAATTGCCAGGCGACTTGGCCAAATATTTTGGTGGAGAGGACCAAATCATGCAATGCATCATTATTTAGGTGCATGGGAACAATCATTGTATTGGGATTGATGGCCGATTCTGACAATGTCAGGGAATCTTTGGCGATTAGTGAGCCTGCTTCTCTTATAAAAGAAATTAGCTGTGAGCTTCCAAAGTCCAGAAAAACGGCATCACTAATTGCGTCATTATTAAGCTCGCAGGACTGATAGTTACTGATGTACCTTCCACTCAGTGTTTCTGTTTGAGTAGCAAAGCCAGAGGAGGGCGTCTGAACCTGATAGGAAAGTATCGAGTCAAAGGGGCAATAGCCCACCAGATCTATGAAATTATCCGGACCAAGGTTGCTGAGTTCAGATTCAGTGGTCCCGCATGCTGCTGAGCGCAGTAAGGACAATCGCGTAGAAGTCATTTGTAGCGCTTCATCCACATAGATCAATCGCTGATCCATCCAAACCTCGTTCCTGCCGTCTCCATTAAAGTCCAGGGCTTTGACTTGTTCTTGATTAGTCAAGAAGGCAGTTGTGGGCAGGTTGTGCTGAGCTACTGTGTCTCCGAACATAAATCCTTGCAGCAAGCAAAGATTGTGCCCATATGATAATGCCAGCAGCTCTCCTTGCTCATCCCCGTCGAAATCGTTCATAAAGATCAGTTTGCTGTTCAGGCTACGGATGGTGTGGGCAGTCCCAAAACTACCGTCATCTTGCATTGGAAAGTAACTCAAAACCCCTACATCCTTGGAATAGCAAACCAAATCCTGAAGTCCATTCTGATCAATGTCAGCCTGGTATAGATACTCTGACTTGCCCACCGCTTCATTGATGATTTTTTTAGACTCTGTGAGCTGGCCATTTCGGCCTTCAAAGGAAGAAACAACCGGTCCTTGATTTGCCAGAATTACCGGCGCCGGATTTTCCATCAAGTTTTCATGAATATCGATATCAAAACTGACTAAGCCTTGATTCTGAAGTCCACCAAAGCTAAATGCTCCATTGCCATCATTGATCAAACTGATAATATCAATCTGATCCGAATTCTTGTACAATATATCTACTAATCCATCGTCGTTTAGATCTGTTGTAGCAAGCTGATATATATCAGGCTCCAGCAGCACTATCGCGTCTTCAACGTACCAACCGTTATTGCTTTGATACAAAGGCCGAAGGCTCATTTGTCCAGAATCTTCGTGTGACAAAACCAGGGCATCCAAATCACCATCTCCATCCAAATCTGTTACAGCAGTTTTCATTGTGGAACTGGGGCTATTGCTTTCAAGAAGTCGATAGCTATAGGGATTAGGGCTTTCCGCATCAAAGACCACACTAACTATTCCTTGACCAACACTCTGCGATATCACGAGCCAATCAATCGCGGTTTCATCTTCCTCAAAATGTCCCCTCAGCAATTGTGTTGCTCCCCATAGAGTGGGCATTTCTATCTGCATATAGTCCTCATAGTTGCCCTCGTTTCTATACCAGATCGAAGACTGACCATCATACAAATCCAGATCACCATCTTCATCATGATCTTGTAGCGTAAAGGTGCCCGTTGGTGTGAGATGGTAAGTCAGACTAAAGTTTCCAGTACCATCATTGACCAATACATATACTATGCTCGTAGCAGTAAAGAATATGT
>JAHDEE010000349.1 GCA_020629005.1 Chitinophagales bacterium | reverse complement strand
ATGGGAAAGAAATTCTGTTAAGAATTTGTTAACGTCTCTCTGCCTAGGTATAAGATCTTGATAAACAATGGAATACCTTTGTCAATCCTTTTGTGGGGACAAGCAGTTTAGAAGTTGCTGAGCATTGCGCTGATTAGAAAAGCCCTGATACAGTGTTTTAGCTCTTTGCTCATTAGCTACTTGAGTATATTCTTGGGATTGAATATGATGTATCTGTTTATTGAAATCCCTCGCAGTCTTGGCGATCATGCATAGTTTCTCAAGGCCAGTGCCTTCGACCATTGGTGGGTTGACCAAACAGAATCGCCCTTGATACAGAGCAGAAAGCAGCTTTAGCTTGATGCCGGTATCCTGGAAAGTCGGCAGCACGTTGACTTGTGCCTCCTGAATCAATTTGTTTAGTGCCTCATGTGATGGATTGGCGATCAGCTTGACTTTTCGTTCATTGCATTGTTGCTTAAGTGATTGTGGAGGATTGGCTCCGGCAATGATTAGGGGTAGCTGTTCTATTGGCTCAAGCTGATGCAATAGAAAATTGGCTGCTTCCAGATTTTCATTGACGGAAAGGTTACCGTGATAAAGCATGTATCGGCCTTTGCCGGGTTTTGAAATCACTTGATTGAAAGGGTGAAAGGCGGGAATGAGGCTTGTATTTTTAAAGTTTTGATTGAGATAAGCCCGATCGTTTTTGGAGATAGCCATTATCTTATGTGCTTTGTGGAGTTTTTTTTCGTAGGTCTGCAAGAGTTGTGATTCTCGCTTATAGTATAGAGACTTAAAGAATTGTGACTCTCTGGCTCCCAGATGTTGATAGTATTGCCATTCAATATTGTGCATGCGTACAAACTGCCTGGACGATGCTAGCTTGTGATGCCCGAGGTAAGAGCAGCAATGCAATCCCTCAAAGAGAATCGGATGATCATCCGCAGCAAGTCTTTGCAATAACTGCTTGGAGCGCCTGGAATGAATAATGTATGGCAGCCTTGGGCTCCAGCCAGCCAATCCCGTTTTGCGAGGGTAATAGTAGGTTTGGGGGAAGATTTCCCGGAGGTGTTTTTGTGGTTTTCGCTCTCCATATTGAAAGCAGTGTAAGATGATTTCGAGGCCAATCTCCTTCAGCGCCTTGCACTTGTAGTATACGTCGATTACGCCTCCATAATTGGTAGGGTAGGGGACATCAAAACTTACGACATGTAGCTTGCCTGCTTGCGCCATCAGCATCTAGTCTGGTCTTTTTTTGCCTTTGCCCTGGTTTGCTCCGGCCTGATTAGCTGCAGGCTGTATGCTTTCTGTGCCAGACTTTGTGCTCTTACCGGCACCACTAGCACTTAAGATCGTTGGTTCCTTCTCTTTTTCTTCCTCGTGCTCCTCTGGTTCCTCGCTCTCTTCGTCTTCTTTGATCATCAGATCAGCCAGGGTTTTGGGGCGTTCATCGGAGCGCCATTTGAAATCTTTGAGGAAGAAGGAGAGACGCTGCACTTGTGCCATAGGTGTGAAGACCGCGGAGGGTTTGTTTTTGAACACTATTTTCTGGATCTCTCTATCCTGCAGATGGATATCCATTGCAGCGCATTCGGCTCTGTTTGCGCCATAGTAGGCTCCTTCATCATCCTGCGCAAAGTAGATATTTTCCACATTGCTCCTTGCTTCGATCTTGTACAGTTCTTGATCGCGGAACAGTCCGTCAATGGTTTTGGCTTTAACCTGATTGTAATAGCCGGGATCTAGTTCACTGATTGCAAATGCCTTACGTCTTAATTGAAACTCGCTAGGACTGTTGTTTTCCGTTTCTACAATGATGCTATCCGCTGTCAATTGGATATCATCCATCCAAACCACTGGCTGATAATACATCTGAAAAACCGAATCCAGTGTAGAGTAGCTCATTGAATCGCACTTGCCTTGCATATCGCTTTTCATAAACTTTACATGCCGGTAGGCCAGAAAAGTCTTCAGACTATCCTGCGCCTGATCCATAGAATCCGGTATGATAGGTTTTACGGTTTCCAATGTATCTGCAGATACCCATAGAGTATCTCCTTCAATGATGTTCATCAACAAGGCATTGCCGGTGGCCAGAATTTGATCCTCTTTTTCGAGATATTCCGCGTAATCGCTCGTGATTTTCAGTTGCCGGATGGTATCTTCCCAAATCACATTTCCGGTGGCGATTCCCAAACCTTTTTCCTTGCTATAGTCCAATCCATCTGCTTTCAGTACGCGTCCATCGCTTTGGATTTCCGCCTGCCTATCAAAATTGATCCTGTCGATCTTGCGATCGTATGATCCTGATTCACAGTAAATCAAATCCCCTTCATTATCGATCACCGTTTCCCCTTCAAAATCTGCAATTTCCTCTTTCAAGTCGTACTGCAAATAGTCGGTCCACATATTATATCGAGTGTCTTCAAAGTATACGCTATCCTGAAATTCAACCTTGTTTAGCTGTCCCAGGTAGGTAGCATTCTGACTTTCCATATAGCTTTCACCCGAGGTAAGGGCACCGCCGCCACGATAGTTTCCGATGGCAGTATTGACATTATAATCCATGGAATCTGTCTCCAGGATCATCTCACCGTCAGTAAGCGAGCAATCCTCAAAGAACAGCGCCTGCTTATCCTGTACAGTATAAATCATAGAGTCTGCTTCGACCCATACCTTGTTGTCATTCAAGCTCACATTCTGGTACAGGGTAGCTGACTGCGGCCCTACAAGATAGTACAGGGTATCAGATGTGATTTCAGATTTTTGGTCGGTCAGATAAACATTGTTGTATAGCAGGGCTTCGCGAATATTGCCATAATACTGTAGATAGTCTGCCTCAATATGCACTGAATCTCCTTGCTCAATGATCACATTGCCATAGGCTTTTACATTGTTTTCTTCCAGATCAAAATAGGCGCTGTCGCACCACATATTTACATCATCCTGCCACATCTGTACATCACCGATGAGTTTACGCAGCTCGCCATCATCCGCAATAATCTGTTCCAATAGATCAGATTGATATTCGATGGTCTTATCAGCACTAGTATCCTGAACTGCCGTAGAAGTCGAGTCCATGAGCGCATTCTGTCCCTGTAAGGACAGGCTTAACAAGAGCAGGCAAATTTGCAAGGTAAATTTCAATCGCTATGGGTTTGAAGCAAGAGAGATAACGAAAGAGTGCCGCATAATATTGGCTTAGCAACAGCAGCAACTTAGTCCTGATCAGCTGGAATGGGCTGTTCCCCTTTGCTCTTTTTATCTTTGCGACTAAAGACAGAAAACGAAACGTAGCGTTTGGGATTCTCTCTCATATCGATGAGCAGTTTGTCCAGATCCGCCAGAGATTTTTCCAGATTATCATAGACCCCATCGTCTTTCATAGCCTTTCCCAAGGTGCCATTGCCTTCTTCCACCGATGCCAGCATTTTGCTCAAGCCTGCTATCGATTCCTGGGCTGAGGCCATAGTTGATTTCAATCCGTCCATGGTTCCTTTTAGGTCTGAATTAGCAATATCTTCCGTAATCTTCGAAGCATTTTTCACAGCTTTGTTGATCTCGCTATTATTGGACTCCAGGTTAGAAGTAATCGAGCTGATGTCTTGCAGAATGCTATGAATCTTTGCCACCTCCGAATCCACCACGCCATCAATACCTGAAGTGGCACTTTCCAGATTTCGGGAAATGGCGGAAATCGAAGTCATACTCTTATCCACGCTGCCCATGATATTGTCGATCCGTTCTGAGCTTAGATTAACCCGAACAACGTTCAATAGAGTATCCAGGGTGCCAAATAGCTCTTCCATTTTCTGCTTAATAGGTACAAGTTCCACCGTCAATGTTTCCGTAATACTGCGCTCCACCACGCCGTTCAGCACATCCCCTGATTCTGCAAATCCGCTCATACCCGGTTTTGCCTTCAAGTCGAGTCTCACCGCCATATCTCCCATAAGTCCCGAACTCACGATGGCCGCATCCGCATTTGCCGGCACCTGAATCTCATCATCAACAAGCATGGTTACAAGGATTCGGTTCTTCTCCGTGAGGTATCTGATATCATCCACAATACCAACATTAAAACCCTGTACTTGCACTGGATTACCAACCAGCAATCCATCCACTCGTTCGTATTCTGCAGTAAAACTTTTGCGGGTTTCGAAGAGGTTCTTGCCTTTTAGGAAGTTGTAGCCTACCACTAGCACCGCTATCGCTACAAGGGCCAGCAGTCCAACCTTTAATTCATTACTTATTTTCAAGGCTAAAGCATTTTTGCCACAAAATAGGTGAAGATTAGGGCTATTCCTAGCAAATCTGACGGCATTGCAGCTTTTGGCCACTGATCTTCGATGCTATGTCTTGATAATCAGGAACATAATAAACATTAGGAGCGATACCAGGTCCATCTAGTAAAGGGCTGACCCGTGCTCCATTCTCACTCGGCACCTGCACAGCTGCTCCTGCTCAGCTATTGCTGTCTCTCCGCAGGCTCCGAGCCAGCACTAGCTGCCAGTCGCCACGCTGTGCAGGCACCTCATACCATTTCGCCCGGGGCTATTTTGCACCGTGCGTCCCTCTGGCAAAGGATCGAATGTCAAGTGTTCCTGTAATAGACACAATGCCTTAATCACATCTTCATCGTGTAAACTCCTTGTAGAGACGCATCGAATGCGTCATTGGCGATTGGGGAGGTACTTAATCACATCTTCATCGTGTAAACTCCTTGTAGAGACGCATCGAATGCGTCTTTGGTGATTGGGGAGATACTTGAATGCATCTTCATCGTGTAAACTCCTTGTAGAGACGCATCGAATGCGTCTTTGGCGATT
>JAHDEE010000063.1:25517-28471 GCA_020629005.1 Chitinophagales bacterium | reverse complement strand
ACAAAAAGATAAGCTCCTAAAAGGTGTCACGAACTTTGTTTACGCAGCACTAGAGTGGTCTTGTGCGAATGCGTTCTGCTTCATGCTTTCGGAGCGCAAATGTACGATTGTCGATTCGAACGATCATAGACCGAGTGATGGGGTTGATTTGTATGATTGTAATTTTTGAACCGGGAACAATTCCAAGCTGTGCAAATCGATGGCTGTAGTGGTCGGGACTCAAGGGAGCCACGATGGCGCTACTGTTATTGGATAGTTGGAGGAGGGTTTGCAAAGTGCTGGAATCTTGTTGACAAATGGAGCCTAAAATTAAGGCTATTTAGATTAATTCCAAATAAGCTGCTGATTCCATGAAATGAGTTCCGGAGTCTTTGTGCGGTTTTAGTGCAGCGGAATCCATTCACCTACAGCAGGGGCCTTGAGTATCTGTGATTCCTTTGCTTGTAGCTTCCTAAATCGATTTAGGGGTTCGTCTATAGGTTCATCAGACAGATCGTAGACGCCATAGTGCATAGGTATGAAGGTCTTTGCCTTGAGATCCGAGAATGCAGTGTATGCGTCTTCGGGGTTGGTGTGCGAGGATTTCATGAACCAATTGGGCTCATAAGCCCCAATGCCCAGAAGAGCGATGTCTGTCTGATGGGTTTCGGCAATGTCTTTGAAGTGCTTATCGTAGCCTGAGTCACCGCCAAAAAATATTCGGTGTTTCGAGCTGCTGAGGTGAAAGCTTCCCCAGAGCATAGCATTGAGGTCGTTGATTCCTCTTCTGGTCCAATGCATGGCGGGAAGAAAGTTGATGTCGATAGGGAAACCTGTCTGGTACTGTTGGTACCATCCTGCTTCTTGTATGAATTGCTTTTTGCCGACCCACTTCTGAAGTAGCTTTTTCATTTCGAGGCCACAGAGAATGCGCATTTCGGGGTTTTTCTTGCAGAGTTTTTGCACGCTGCTTTTGTCCAGATGGTCATAATGACCGTGGGAAAGTAGCAGCAGGTCAATTTTCTTGAGTGCTTTTGGTTTGATGGGAAAGGGAAGTATTCTCGGTACCAGGCTTGCGTTTCCAAAAACCGGATCGGTGAGTATTCGAATGCCTTCCAGCTGCAGGAGAAAACATGCATGACCCAACCAGACAAGGCCTTCTTGTTTCTTTTTGGGGAGCTTGTCCAGGGGCTGAACGATCACATTGTTTTTGGCTTTACTTTTCTCTTTTGCCTGTGGATTGCCCTTTAGTTTCCACTTGAAGATGTCGCTAAAATTGCGTTCAGATCTTGCATATAAGTTTCTGTAATTCCCTTTTGCTGTTAGGGGATTTCCTTTCCAATCTGGCCTAACAAAATTCAGAGCAGGATTGCTGGTGGGTTTTTTCATTTATATCAAAGAGGCTTTAGGTGAATGACTTGAAGATGAGGAAAATTATTGACTTACTCGTTTTACATAGCCGAGGAAAATCTGTTTGTCCTGCTCAAAGCGCGCGGCATAATGATAGCCAGCTTCGTCAATCTCGTAGATATTGACCAAAAGCAATTTGGTTTGCGGGTCAATAGTACCGTCAGACTCCTTCAATTGTAATGTGTACCTACATTCGTCCAGCCAATTGACCTGGAAGCGTCTTTCTGATCCATCGACAAGCGTTTCGATCTGTTCGTTTTGGCTTCTGAAAAAGTCGATTGGCGCCACGTCAGCGGATTGCTGGCTAAAGAATTTTCCTATTCTCATATGATCACATCCGGTTTGGCGAAGCTTCATTCGTTCTTCATTTTCCAGATCGATTTCTGCCAATAACTTCGTTCCTATCTTGTCTGTGTTTGTTGCAATTAGCTGAAGTATCTCTTCTTCAAGATTAGCGGATTGTCGTAGCCATTTGCTTCCGGTCTCCGTGTTACAGAATGTCGCTATTTCCTGTAATTCAAGTGGGCTAAACTTTCGCTTCCAGGCTTCGGTAACCAGCGAATCTATGTCCAGATTTTTGTCAATCTCGGATTGGAATCTTGTCCAAAATTCTTCGTCGACTGTAGGGTAGTTTTTTTTCTTTAACTCCAGAATGGTGTTGACTGAGTTTTGGTACTGATTGCTTCCACCGGTGGCTTGCAAAATTTGGACGATTAGCTGGTCGCTGTTTTGAGCGCTAAGATTGAGACAAAACATTGCTACGAAAATGTAGAGGAGCAAACTTCGGATCATCGCTTTTCTTTGACTGAGGACTCAAATTTCAACTATTTTTGTGAAAAATTTGTCCCTGTCATGTGTAAAGACGGTATTGGAAAGCTCTTCTTGTTGATTGGAATAGTGATTTTCGTGCAATCCTGCCTTCCCGTCACGGCATTGTGGCGTATGGGTCCTGATCCAAAAGATGCTGATCGGTTTGATTATGAATTGGTGGAGCCTGCCGATGACGCTGATCAATGGAAGGAGGCTTCTGAAGACTGGGGCCAGTCCTTGAAGGTAAATGACTGGACTTCAGATGTGCCTGTTTTTAGGAGTATTGGGCAGATGCTGGAACACTATCCGGCGAGCCGGGCGATGGTGATCATGCGTAATGACAGCATTCTTTATGAGTACTATCGTAGCGATCTAAATAAGCAGAGCAGGCATCCATCGTATAGCATGTCTAAGTCGGTAGTTTCCACATTGGTCGGAATTGCTGTTGAAAAGGAGCTTATCGGAAGTATAGAGGATCCTGTCAGCGTCTATCTTCCCGAGGTCCTTGGTCTGGAATATGGAGCCGACTTAAAGATCAGTCACCTCTTAAACATGACTTCTGGAATTAAGCCTGCGATGAAGCATGACGCCATACTGTATTATGGGCGTGATCAGGCCAAGGTGCTTAAGCATTTGGAATTTGAGGAGGCTCCGGGAAAGACGCAAGCCTATTTGAACGTCAATGTGTACCTACTCGGTCGAATTGTGGAAGTAGCCACTGGCTTGTCGATTGCTGAGTTTTTAGAACAACAAAT
>JAHDEE010000063.1:0-25417 GCA_020629005.1 Chitinophagales bacterium | reverse complement strand
TAGGACTTGCCGAATATGGGTATTGGGTATAAAGTATAGGGTATAGAGTATAGAGTATAGGGTACTGCAGTAGACCTATTTTTTTTCGGGTTCTTGCTCTTTTTCTTTTACACAGCGCACTGAGAACCCTTGTTGTGAACCAGCCAGCACTTGCCATCGCAGTACTCCAGGTTTGTCGAAATGTAAACCCCGGGCCCAGACGAAGCCTGTATCTTCCTGGTAGGAGTTAGTCCAGAAAAAAGTGTTTTCACCATATCCTGCATAGGGTACATCACCAAAAGCGTATTGTCCTGTGGGGAGGGCTGAAAATCCACTTTGGTTTGATGCTCCTTTGTTGGGTGCCTCCCAAAGCTCCCTGGATTTTAGCTTACCTCCGATGTTGGTCGTCTGACCTCTTGCCTCTCCATTTCTGCCAATTTCGTTGATAGGCATTCCCAGGTGCTTTTCCAGGTACATCCAGTCTTTGTCCGCTGGAAGTATCCAGCCAGTTGGGCAGGCACGTCTAGCATCGAACCAGGAATAGAGTCTGCCTCTTTCTGCGACCGTTCCTTTGTCATCCTGGTAGACCCAAGAGCCACCTACCGTCTCAAAACGGGCGTTTTCAGCAGTCCACCATTGCTCGCCTATTTTTACAATCTCATAGACCTGACCATCACGGTCATCTACGATCGTATCATTTCTTTGAGCGAAGCAGTAGTTTGCTGCAAAACTGAGCAGCAATAAGCAAAGAAGAGGACGCATGGAGTGTAATTTAGTGTATGTTCAATTGCTGTTAATTCAAATTTACCTACCTAAAACCCTTGCTATTGCGTTCGGTTACATGAAAATTTCGGCTTTCGACCAATAATGCCCAAATTTGACAATTATACAGCCGGAGGGCAATGTTAGGAGACTTGATATATTATTTTTTGTTTATGTGAGTGGAGAATCTGGAGAATGAAATTAGACGAGAATAGTACTGTTGGAATAGCTAAGCAACTAAACCCCTGGTTCTATGGAGCCTTGTTTGTATTGCTCTTTAGTCTTGCTTATGCGGCGATGTTTTATTTAGGTGCCGGGTCGGGTTTTTGGACGCAGTTTGATCACTATGGGGTGGCTGAAACGCAGATCTGTGAGATGATCTATTGGGACAGTGCTATTCGACAGCCGTTCCCTGATTCTTGTGCCATCAGCCTGGTTTCATTACAAGCACACAGAACGCAATGCCTGGCCTTTTCTGCTAATGGCGCTGCTGCTTTCTGCCATTGCCTATGCTTGTTTCAAACTGGACAAGACATGGTGTAATCCGGTTAGTTGGATTCAGGGGCACTTTTGGTGGCATTTCTTTAGTTCGATCAGCATTTTTCACCTCTACTTGTTCTATCGAAAAGAACGTTGGCTTAAGAAAGCCTAAGACTGTCTAGGCTTGTTTTTTGGCGATCAATTATTAACTGGCATGATTTATGGTTTATTAAGTGTGTGGCGGAATTAGCTGGTGTTTTCTTAGTCGATCCCTGCATTAAAACCTTTGTGTCAATATGCGATACTGTGTTTTCTATGGTCTTAGCGTGTGTTTCCTGTGCTTGAATGTTGAGGCACAAAATGCCTTTTACGATGCTAAAATGTTGGGTGCAAACTATGAGGCACTCTCGACATTCGTTCGATATATGGATGGGGAGCAGAGAGCCTCAGAGCCAATTGATGGTGATATGGCCGAGCTTCGACAAATGCGGAGTAGCATGAAGCTATCGCAGCGATTGGAGATAAACCGACTTAGGGCTTTTCTTAGAGATCCCTTTGTATTTGACGGGGAAATGTTTTCCTGCGGCTCTGTGATTGAGAGTTTTAATGCTTGTAACAGCTTGGTAGAAAGGCGTTTAGGGCCAAATATACAGAGTGTAGCTCTTAGTCCTTCGGTGCCTATTCCTTCACTCAGTCTCTCTACTTCGTTAATTGATGCAACCTCCCAGTTTCTGGTGCAGCGAAGTAAGCTGGAAATCAGTTTTGCAATTTTTAGCCGAATTGAAGAGGAGATTGGGAATCGGGAGGAATTGAAAACGTTGTTTCCAGAGAGTTATCGATTGCTGCAGATTCAGAGTGATGATCTGCTGCCTTCACTCGGAGCTACCTGGCAGGCTGCTTTTCAGGACGACCTTTTGCACTTAGTGGATAACTTAGACCTGTATCTTAGCAGGTTTCGAAGAGAAAGTGTCCGCGAAAGTGAGGAGGTGACTGCTTTTTTAGTCGCCTTGACCAGCATACACAGTTCGATGCGAGGTAGCTCTCCGGACAAGACCTTGGAATTGTTGAACAGCAGGTACGGGAAGCTTGAAAGTGATATAGGTCTCATGATCCGATTGGTAAACCTGCTATCCAGAAATTTGAGGTCTTCAGATCCTGGGGAAATCTGGATTGACCTGGAAGAGTTCATTCAGTTAGACAGTAGCATTGATCGTGAGTTGTTTTTTGCACTTATCTATCAGGAGGATAAGGAGTTATTCAAGATGCTGTTCCGAAGACTTCAACTTGATGAGGCTCAGATTAAGACCAAATCACAGGCCTTTTATTCCCTGGCACAGGACATACTTGTTAGCCTAAATGCAATCAACAGCGAGGTCAACAGATTGAATGTACTCGTGGTCAGTGGGGCAATAAACGCGGCCGCTTATCAGGAAGTTTATCTGAATGCAATGCGGGAGATGGCCAGGCTGTTTGTGATCGGACGGCAAGTTCAAGAGGCCTTGTCTTTACCGGAGCCTGAAGAGGGAGACATTCGAGTCTTGCCTTTGCCCTCGATTGGGAGTGAAGTGATCGAAGATGTGTTTGCTTGCTGGGTTGCTATGCAAGAAGGAGAATACGGAATTGGTCTTATGCATGGTATTCAGATGATAGAACAAGTTTTATCAGAATTAGAGCTAAAACCGGAAAATGAACCATATAGTCTAGAGCGTATATTTTATTATGGAAATCTAATGGTCGATATTCTTAGTGCAGATAATGCTGAGCAGCAGGCACTTGTGATGGATCGTTATTTCGAGCCAGTGGGTTCGTATCGGTCGAAGCGAAGTAGGGGACGAAGAAGCATTGAGTTAAATGCCTATCCAGGAGTGTATGCTGGTGCAGAACGGCTGTCTGAGGAAGGACATGTTGGAGGTGCCATGGGTATTACATCTCCGATTGGGATTTCGTTTAGCAAGAGCCTTAAGGAACACAGCGTTTCCCTTTTTGTACCTGTCATTGACCTTTCCGCTCCCTTTAGTTACCGCTGGTCTAATCAGGCCGAAGGGCTGCCATACGAGATCAATTGGCGGCAGGTGTTTTCTCCGGGAATTCACGTTGTTTGGGGAGTGAAGAATGTGCCACTTTCATTGATGTTTGGAGGGCAACTTGCCCCCGAATTGCGTACACTTAACCAATATCTTGATCCAGAAAGCGATGAGTCGTCTGCTGTTAGCGCGATAAGGCTTGGAATTAGCTTATCTGTTGATTTGCCTATGTTACGACTTTATCAAAATTGAGTGAGGCATGATATTTGCGACGAGGTAATTGTTACTACATATAACAATGACCTTTAGCCAAAATTGGATGAAGCAAAACCACCATGCCCTCTTTATTATTGCTTTTGCATTTCTGTTGCTCAGCTGGAATTGCGAGAAGTCGGTTTCGACACCTCGACCGCCTGTAGCCAGCGTTCCGGTTGAACCTGGAGAGGAAACAGATCCAAGGGAAGAAACACCTGCAGAAAGCAGCACTAGTGTCATTGGTCCGAAGAAGCACCGTTTGGACAGTATGCACGTTTGCAGGCCGGGACATACGGCCAACCCAAAGCGGGATCAGCAGCTGATTAGTCGAACGATGCGTCCAGCCAGACGTGGTTCTGATCGTTCCGTTAGGGCGGGTAAACCTGTTGGTTTACAGACTTTTAAGACGAGAGACCAACGTCTGTATTTTCATTTTGATCAATCTGATTCAAAAGTCAAATATCACCTGATAGGTATTGGTAGCCAACCAGGAGCTGCGGACCTGGTCTATTGGAAGAAGGTACAAGGTGAAGTAACTCCTGCCGAGCGTCTGTTGCAGGCACGAGGTGAGAAAAAGAAATTTTACATAAGCGTCGTTGGCGTGGATGTGAACGGAAATGAAAGTGAGGTGGCAATACATGGCCCATTTACTAGAGAGACCTTATTAGCCTCTGCCAGGACCGATGGACAAGAAGGCATTCGCGAAAACATGAAAGCGGGGAGCACTACCGGCAGAGCAGTCACCTCAATAAGTGCTCCCCAGGGATTAAATGTTACCACCCAGAGTATTTTTGAGATGTTTGTGGATTTTACTCAGAACGATCCCAGCATTCCACTGCATATCTTTGGTGTAGGTAGTTTGCCCGGTCTGGATGACTATGTGAGTTGGCAGGCTTTCTTTGGAGATCGGACGCCCTCTTTGACGTTGAAAGAGCTTGGTATTGGCGAAGGGCAGCCCTTTTTTGTTTCTATTTATGCCGAGAAGACCGATGCCCTGGGCAATGTGATGCGATCGGACGTAGTCTCCACTCAGGCTCTGGCAATGAATTGGTTACAACCAGGTCAGTCAGGTAATACTTTAACAATCAAATTTGCTGACACTGGCTATGATGTGAGTGGAAATGTGATAGCTGGATTTAGCAGTAGTCAGAAGAGCACCTTGCAGCACTTTGTCAATCGGATGTTGCCGATTATCAAGGATATATTTGGGCCTCCTTCTTTTCGGAGCCAGATCACTATTCGACGGAATCTGGCTTTTTCCGCCTTCAACATCTTTCTTCCTGCATTGCGGGAAATAAATATGGCGGATAACTTTAATTTTCAGTTGATCACTCATGAACTTGTACATGCTTATAGAGGCAAGCTGGTTGTAACTTCAGACGAAGACTGGGTTTACGATCCGACATTAAGTGGATTTGAGGAAGGCATGGCTCAGGCTGCCAGCTACATTTGCATGAACGAGTATGTTCGCAGGTATGGAAATGACCAGTTCAATGGTTACGAAATTTCGGCCAAAGGAGACATGTATGCCAGTAGTGTCGGTTGGGATTATGACTTTCGTAATGTGGAGGCGCTGAGCTGCACAGACTTTAATTCGGATAGGGGAGGCATGCGACTGGGCTTTGAACGTTACGAAATGGGGGCAGCAGCATTTCACAAAATCTACCTGGAGGATCCGCTCTTTTTCAAGAAGTTTAATCAAGTCTATTACAACAAGCTTTCTCAGGATCATAGCCTAACACCGAACAGGAAGCTGATGGTGGATATTGTGGAGCAGATTGCACCGACGATCGAAGGGATACCCGGGGACCACTGGATTGATGATCAAAGAGTACTGGATTGTGAAATAAAGGAGGGTAAACATATATGGCCTTTATTCAGCAATTTCCCCTATAGCATTGAGCATGTGCTTTATGATGAGATTTACTTCTTCGAAGTATTTCCCGATGGAGACAACTGGTACTATGAAGATGAGGACGGCAATCCGAGATTCCATCGAATGAACGGTACACAGGGTCGATATCTGTTTTTTAATGAGGCCGGTGTACCACAACATTCTGAGGGGAATTTTGCATTACTACCAGCTGCTAATCCGCCTATTCCAAATGCAGGGTTTTCGGCTGCCCCTGTGGCAAACTATGCTAATGTTGATGGTAGCAGTGATGCCCTGGTGTACACTGGAATTACTACGCTGCCAGGTCTAAGGGAACACAATTTTCCTGATCTGCAGTTGTACAAACTACAGGTACGAATGAACGATCCCGACGGTGGAGAGGTTACAGAGGAGTTCTACAGATTGCAAGGCCGCGAACTGGTGGATCCTAAGGACAAGATTTATGGTGCCATCTTGAATCATCAGGGCGGCAGTGTGACCTTGTACCACAATGGGAATACAACGACAGCCAATGTTGTGAATGGAACCTTTGTGGCTGACGTTCCTTACGTTAATAATGGAAATTCTATCAACGGATTTAAAGACATTGTGCAGGGTAGAATGAAGATTATCTACTTTGATCGCCATTGCAAGAAATATGAAGTCTACAAGAACATCGCTCCTGTGGGACAAAGAGGAGCAGTATCCAGCTACGGTACCCAATGCTTGTTGTTGGATGTGAGCAAGATGAGAAGGATTGACAGGAATGATCCAAGCCCTATACCACCGCCGGCGGCTCCCACCGGTATAGCCTTAGGGCGATAGTGGAACGCAGTGCTCAATAGAAGGAAAAATAGTACCTCACTCAATGGTGGGAAGTTCTTTGTTGCCAGGGGGAGTGCATTATCAGCATAGCCCCGGGCGGCGAGGAAATGAAGGACATGGATGCCGTGGCGAATGACAGCCAATGGAGGCTCGGAGCCTGCGGAGAGACTACAGTGGCTGATCATGAGCAGGCAGACATGACCTGAATTGTAACAGAGCACGGGACTGGAGGTGCCGGATAGAGCAGCGTTTCGCTCCTAATTTTTAGGTATTTCATTATTTCCTGAAAATTGGAGATTGGTTTGCCTGGACTAATTCCAAGACGGACAGTACATACCTTTCTTCCAGATGTTTTGTGTGCTCAATCGAGGAAGCGATCGATGTCAATATTGAGGGCTGAGGCTGCGCGAATGACTTCCATGAGTGCGTATTTGCTTAGGATGCTACGCAGATTTGCTCCAGCGATTAGCTGATCCAGAATTCGGTTGTTGATCATTAGCGTGGAGGCTGCTTTGATCTCCTGATTGAGCTTGTCACGAATGGGGTCAAAGACTTTTTTGATTTCTTCTCGCTTTTTGATTTTTTCCCGCACGCTTGCCTGCTTGCCGTTTCGCTTGTCGGCCTGAGAGGTTTGGCTGAGTACCTGGGCCTCTGCTTTGCCATTGTTAAGAACCTGTTTTATTTGTTTGAGTGCCTTGTAGTTTTTCACTCTATAGCTGATTCCCGAAATGTCGAACCAGTTGTCCATCGTTTCTCTTGGTTCGCTGACCAAATCAATCAGCACGGAGTTAGGGATGACTCTTGCAGGCGGTTTATCCAGCTTTTTAGCGATTTCGTCGCGATGTTCGAAGATTCGCTTTAAGATGTGTTTGGAGGCAAAATCCAGTCTTCCGGTATCGGGAATGTTGAGGTGTGGTTGACTGTTCTGTTTGGGTTCGATCTCTTCGAGCAGCTTGCGTTCTTCTTCGATCCAGGGGAGCCTACCGAGGTCGATGAGCGTCTGGTGCATCTGCTTTTTCATTGGTAGCAGGTAGGCTACATCGGCCGCGGCGTATTCCAGTTGCTTGGCTTTGAGCGGTCTTGTGTGCCAGTTAGAAACCTGCTGCTGCTTATCAATATTGATGTGAAATACCGCCTCCATCGTATTTTTGAAGGACATTTTTTCATTGCCTCCGAGGATATGGGCAATCTGCAAGTCGTAAATATTGAGTGGATAGCAACCAAGGTGCTTAAGCAGTAGGACATCTTGTCTGCAGGAGAAGGTAACCTTCATAATGCTGGGATCTTCGACTACTTCCCAGAGTCCGTCGAAACTCTCAATCGTCTTAGGATCAAGCAGATAGATGAATTCTCCATCACAAATCTGCACCAGGCAAAGGTTGAATCCGTACTTGAACTTGTTACGATCGAACTCAAGGTCGAGCGCAAATTCTCTGACCAGCTTAAGTTTTTCCACCACTTCCTGAAGCTGTTCGTCCGATTGGACGTAGTGCACCGGGATATCATTGACAGAAAAATTAAGGTCCTGAATCATAAAACAATCTTAGTCGAAATTCACTTTTGGGGGCATGCAACCGGGCCAATAGTACCAAAAGTCATGCAAATTTAAGGAATAATACAGGGAATTGTGTAAGGGCTCTCTCAAAAGCCGGTTTTCTTCTAGCAATTAAGGCGTAATATGCTGCATTTGATCCTTACCTGGAAATGCTCCATTTGTGGACTTTAAGCCTTAGTACTTGCGAGTATTTTCAGTCTCACTTTGTTAGCATCGCTGTCTTAATTTAGGACATTGGCAGGTTCATACCAGCAACTTGCGGTTTTGTTGCAGAGATTATTTTTTGAAAGCTTCTTTTCCCCTTGCCAGATTCCTGGCTGGCAATGGTGCTGAAGACGATCCGGGCAAAGGCCCCTTCGACAAATTGCCGCAGACAAAATCCTACCTTGTCTCGCACTCAGTAGGTATCATATGGTGCTTTTTGCATTTATGGTGAATGCTAGGTTTCCTCAACAAGCGGTGTCTTCAGCCAGCGTCTTTATTGCAAAATCCTTTCCAAAACTGCCATTGAAAATTTGTGGCCAGTATTTGCGCTAATCCGGCTGCTTTGGCCCATAGTTTGTTCTTCACAAAGCACCCACCCACGAAAGCGGCTTGCTCTCTCAGGCCATATACAACACTTAAAAAATTGGATTATGAAAAACTTTACCTCTTTGATGATGCTTGTGTTCTGCTCTTTTGGGTTTATTGCTTCCACTTCAGATATAGAGTCGAGCGGGGCCCCTGCGGGCAGCACTGGTGCACCTAATGAGCTTACCTGTGGCGCAGCGGCCTGCCACGATACTAATGCGATCAATAGCGGAACTGCGATGGCAGAATTGCTAAATGATTTTGAGGCTGGGCAGTACACACCAGGCGAGACTTACGACCTCTCTGTGCATGTAACTGACGATATGATTGATCGATTTGGGTTTCAATTGGTGGCCCTGAATTCTGAAGGCAATAATGCTGGGGAAATGATAGTGGTAGATGAGGAGCGTACTCAACTGCTCATGGAAGAAGAGAACTGGGGAGATCGCCAATACCTAACCTATACCTTTCACGGTACCAAAGCTACAGTGCATGGTGAGTCTACCTGGGATTTGAGCTGGCGAGCGCCTGATACAGATCAGGGGCCAGTGACTTTCTACCTGGCTGCTGTGTCTGCTGATAATGACTATACAGATGAAGGTGACTATGTGGTAACCAATGCCACAACGGTGACATCTCCGAGTACCTCTATCAAAGAGGATTTGCTTGAGTCAGTGCGCATATTTCCAAATCCCATCGTTTCGGATTTTGCCGTTCAGATAAGCATGTTCGAAGCAGAGGATGCAGAAGTGGCAATTCATGATATGAATGGTCGACTGGTACAGAAGATATATGGTGGTGAGTTGACTAAAGGACTACAGACTGTTAAAGGGAGAGTGAGCAGAAAGCTCAGCGCTGGTTTGTACGTGATCAACATAAGAGCAGGTGAACAGGAATACAAAGAAACGGTGATCATCAAATAGATCACCAGCCACACCGAAACACACACAACACAAACAAGGACGGACATGAAAATTTTGAAGTTCAAGACCTGGATTCTTGTGCTTGCAGGTTTGATTTGCTTCATCGGGGCCAAGAGCAAACTACCAAAGTCGCATGGAGCACCTTTGGCGTCGAGCGGAGCACCCGGTGAGCTGACTTGCGCGCAGAGCAATTGCCACGAAGATGGTTCCTATTCCATTGACCCTTCAGTTTTGTCTCTTGATTTTGCAGGTACGGGCTGGAATTATGCGCCCGACACGGAGTATCAGATGCGGGTCAATATTGATAGAGCTGGATATGGTCGCTTTGGATTTCAAATTGTGGCTTTGCGGGACTCCGATAATGCCAATGTAGGAACCTGGGTAGTGGACGATCCGACCCAAACACATGAGACTTACGATCCGGCATTTATTGATCGGGCATACATGACGCATACTACGGCCAGCACTATGGCTGCTCAAACGGGTCAAAACAGCTGGGAGTTTAGCTGGACAGCCCCATCAACGGCGCAAGGAGATGTTCGATTTTATGTTGCTGCTTTAGCTTCAAATAATGATGGTGAAGATACTGGAGACGAAGTCTTTATAGACAGCTTTGTGATAGGAGATGGAGCCAATTGCGGGACTGCACCTTCGATTACGAACCTGCAAGAGACGATTAATGAGCTTTCGGTGAATTGGTCAGCTACCTCCGGATGTACGAGCTACCAGATAGACCTCCAGGAGGTAGGCGGCGCTTTGCAATCGGTGAACAGCAGTGCTACCTCTTATGTATTTGATAATTTGACTCAGGCGACCGAGTATAATGTTCGAATTAGCTGTGATTGTGGAGGCGGTACTTTGAGGTCCAATTGGCAATTGGCAACTACCTTATGTCCGGATAATCCCTCGCTTGCTGTAACAAATGTTGGCAGCGTTTCGGCGGAATTGGATTGGGATGTTGCCAGCTGCGAATCTATTAGCATTCACTATCGAGAAGAAAACGAAGGTGCTTTTACTACGATTTCAGGCTCCGGTACGAGCAGAATTTTGGGCGCCTTGCAGCCCGGAAAGGACTATGAAGTCTACTTGGAATGTACCTGTGGACCAAATACGCTGAGCTCGCGTTTGGAGCGATTTAGCACGAGCTGTGAATTCGACGCGGATGTGTCAGTGAGTACCTACAGTACGGCGGCAGATGTATCCTGGAACACAGCGGACGGTTGCACAACTTACCAGCTATGGTACCGACAGCAGGGTACCGGTAGTTGGCAATCGGACATTAGTCAAAGTTCTCCGGTGACATTCGAGGGATTGAACCCGGATACAAGTTATGAAGTGAAAGTTGACTGCGCCTGTGGTAGTAACACGATCAGTTCCGCTTTGACACCTTTTAGTACCATCTGTGCGGTAGAGGCATTTCCTCAACCTGTGGAGATCAGTGATCAACATGCGGTTATAGAATGGCCCAATAATGTTCCCTGCGATAGCTATTCGGTAAAGTATAGAATTGTAGGAGCCAATTATTTTGAATCCTTTGTTGTCAATGGCAATTCAGCAAATCTGGATGCATTGTTTCCGGATTCTGACTATGAATTTACCACCACCTGCAATTGCAATGGCACAACTGTCGAGAGTGCTCCGATCTATTTTACCACTTCTTCATGCGATTACCTGGAGATCAGTTTTGCCTCGGTAGATGATGCAAATAGTGAAGCTCCTTTGCTGAGTTTCCAGGTGGTGAACAATCATCCTGAGAAGACGGTGGCTACTGGAATTTCTGCAATTGATTTTACCGGCCCGTTTTCCGTAAGCAGCAGTTATCAACCGATCGTGTCTATCGAGCCAGGAGGCCTGATTAATATCAACACCGTGGTCACTGCAGCTAACCCAATACCAGGAGCAACTGTAAGCATCGATCTTGCCTTTGGAAATGGGTCAGGAGAAGATCTAAACTGCGCAGCCAGCCGAACTTTTCTCTGGCAGGATAATGGCAATCCTCCAGAGCCTGCCAATGGATACGCCAGAGTCAAACTCAAAACATACCTTAGTGGACCATACCTGGAAAGCAGCCAGAAGATGAGCACTGCGCTCAATTCGCTTGGTCTCTTACCAACTAGTCAACCGTACAATGTAGCACCTTACTACTATACCGGCACGGAGTCCGTGAGCACCATACCATCCAATGTTGTGGATTGGGTATTACTGGAGGTTCTCAGTAAGGAGACAATAAGCTTACTGCGCAAAGCCTGTTTCATCGATCAAAATGGCAACCTGCTGGATGTCAGTGGGGGAGAGGGAGTAGTATTGCCCTTGCTCAGCACGGAAGAAGAATACTATTATATCATTCGTCATCGAAATCACCTCGATATTATGAGCCGCAGCAGCTGGCCTATAAACAATGAAAGTCCCTACGATTTGAGCCTCTATACGAATGTCAAGTCAGGCATCACACAGATGGACAGAATTGTCGACAATTTAGCTGCAATGATTGCTGGGGAAGCAGATGGCAATGGCATCAAAAGCTATCAAGACTATAACATCTACACTCAGCATGTGAGTGCTATCTACGAATTAATTCCGGGAGATTTCAATATGGACGGCCTGGTAACTGTAGCAGATTACAATGCCTACAAGGAGCAGGTAAATGTGATCGGAATTTCTGAAATCAGGTATTAAAAATCAAAGCGGACAGCTGGCCGAAAGACGTAGCTGCTAATCATTTAGAGGCAATGGTCTATTTAGCTGTCTGTTGCTCAAGAAACAGACGAAGATCCAGCGTGCTGATTTTCAAATCCACGATCTTTCCTTCCGCATCGACTAGTATGCCGTGAGGAATTCCATCGACCAATAAAAGATCGAGCAAGTCCAGCGAGGCCATGCCATTGGTCCATTTCATTTTGTTCTTTTTCACCGTTTCCTTGAGCACTGCTTCCGTATCTGCACAGTTAAGGCCCACTACTTTTAGTTTCTTGCTGTAGTCTCCTGCAAGGTCCTTGAGTTCAGGTATTTCATCAATGCAGCGCTTGCACCAGCTTGCCCAAAATTTGAGGTATGTATATTTGCTATCAGCCAAATGTTGGGCTATCGAGTTTTCCCCTTCCTTGAGCGTAGTGATGGTGAAATCTGGAAGTGCATCTCCCACACTCAGCTTATTGGGTGCCGCTTCATCAAACATCTTCTTCAAAACAAGCTCAGAGCCTCCTTTATTGATTTCCCGAATCTGATACACGTTTTCACCCCACCGAAACAGGTTATCCTCACTCTGTGTCTGGACACCCAAGGAGGACTCCAGCACATTCAATTGGTCGCTGCCGTATTGTCCTATGCTGATTTTATCTACACCCACTTCATTATACAATCCATTGCTGTTCCAGTCTACAAGACCTATCTTAAAACTGTCACTTGCCATGATCACATCATTAGCAATTATGTTTAGGCGGTTTTCGCTCATCCAATGCTTGGCGGGCAAAATGGTTTTTCCAACCGTTTCTGGCCCTTGACCAAAACTTTCTTCTACCCTCTGTTTGCTTGCATCCGTTGCAAAAGATATACGACTTACATTGAGTAGATAAGGAAGATGTGTATTGTCTTTGTGGTACAAGGCTACTTCCAATCCTGCCTCTTCATCCCAACTCAGTGGATCTCCGTCATCACTGAAATCCAGGTTTTGGTTTTTGTCGATATAAAATTTAGGATTGGCCGACTCATAGTCATCAACTATGGTGACGGCATAATCGTTGATTGGCGATTTTTCGTTGCCTGTAAAGAAAGACATAAAGAAAGCCAGATCATCTCCAATGCCCTCCGGCAATCTTACCGGATGCTTCTTCTGCTGATCTGTCGCCACATGATAATGCATAAATGATTTGCCCGACAGCTTGTACAGGGGCATAGGCGTAGAGAAGCTCGAAAGCTCACTCAAAGGTCTGGCTTTCAAATCTACAGTTGACTGACCCAGCAGGTCTGAAAACACAAGGCTGATAAGGATACCCAGACAGATAAGAGGCTTGAGTGAAATCATTTTCTTCTTTGTGTACTTGATTAGTGAAATTAGAAAGTCCTGACCACAAATCTTCAAACATACGTCACTTATTTACTGAAATAGTCGCAATTGCACAGAAAGTCAGGAAGTTTTTGCATTGTTAAGATAATTGACTTTGCTGGAGAATTTTGCGAACAAAGCTCTGTTGTACAGGGTTTTATAGCTTTTTGCTTAGAGTATCCGTTTTTGGCAGTTTCTCAATAGGATTTGAATCATAATCATATTCCTTCAAATGAGTGGCAGCTGATCACAATAAAAAAAGGGGACCCCGAAAGGTCCCCTTCTTGTTCATCAAACTAAACCGGTAAATTGGGTTTATAGTTTTGTTGTTCGGTAGTCTTGGTAGTATTGTCTTTCACTCGATCTTCCATCAATCGGTATTTGTGTCCAGTTTGTTTTTCTTCTCAATCTTCTCTCACGTCTTTTTTCATTGCTCATCACCGGTTGAATGAAGTCTAAAGTCTCTCGGTTTTCAAAGCCATTTTTCCGCACTTCAGTCTCGGTTCGATGAGGTAGGTTTTGGTGAGTAGGGTTCGGTATCGTTACCGTCCAAAGAATTCCAAAGCAGAGTCCCAGCAAAAGCACTGTTCCTATTCCAGGCCCTGCAAATGGGTTCCGCTTGCCTCCGCTGTTGATAAACAGAGTGGTTGCTTCTTCCATCTTTTGGTAGTATTCTTCATTTATTTTGCCCAATCCATATTGGGCCCTCACCTGGTTTCTTGCATACTTCATGTCTTCAACGCTTTTTCGGTTACTAGCCGTAGAGATGAAGCCAAAAAGTCTGTCTTCTACTGTAAATCTTTCATTTTTTGCGTTTGACATGTTTGATTAATTTGGGCTTAGTTAATCGGTGTTTCGCAGTGTCAGATCGCAGGTCAGTATTTATGAATCCGTTCGGTGGTCGTTTTTTGTCGGTGAAAGAAATTTTGTAAATCAAGTAGCAGAATCGGAATGTGCATTACGTATTACAATTGCTGTGTATTTCTGTTCAATGATACCCTATCGAAACTTAAAGAGCAACAGATTCGTTCCGCAAGCGTGATAATATGCGCCAATTTTACAGTGTTAGGTGCATGAATGTCTCTGTTGCGTCGTTCTGCGCCACAACAATGCACAGTTCCCGACATTGCGGTTCTTGCAGGAATATCTTGTTATCTTTCAGTCCTTTACAAGCATCCCAATCCGTAATCTCAAATCTCAAATTTACAGGAGCGAAACGAAGTCATCATCGAAACGCCTTGCTCGTGCTACGCTTGTAGTCGCTACCTGCCTGCTTGTTCCTGCACAGTGCCTGCTTATCTCTCCTATCGTCGAGCTAGCAGGCACTGGCAGTCACTGGCGCATGCAGGCATCGCCTACCGCTGCGCCCGAGGCTATTTTGATCTTGCGCTCGGTCTGGGCTCTATCTTTCGTATTGTAAGGAAAGGTTTGTCCACCGTAAAAGAAAGTAGCAAGTCGTGTATTTACTTGTAAGGTAGAAGAGAAGACCTAGCAAAACTACGTTCGCAGCCACTTCCGGTGTTTAACTGCCTTGATCTCCATCACAATTCCTTCCATAGTTTGGTCCACAATCCGGCTGTATCAGCCTTGCAATTTTGCTGGGCTGAAATCGGCCAGTTTCGGGAACGATACTCTGTCTGAGCATCCCTAATGGGGATTGTTTCCAAAACAAACAAAAAACCAATTTATGGAGTTTCACTATATTTGGAAGGAGCGCCCAGATTAATAACAAATCATAAACCAGCACAAATGAGAAACCTAATCTTAATTATGATCCTGTTCCTTGGTCCTCAATTCACCATTGAGGCTCAGGACTGCAACCCCTATTTCCCACTTAACGAAGGGATCTCCTATGAAATCAATCAGTATGACAAGAAGAAAAAGCTCAGCAGTACAACTGCTTTTGAGGTGCTGGAGGTCCGTACACAGGACGGAGCTGTGCATGCAGATATTCAGACCCACATAAAGGATGGAAAGGGTAAATCACTGAGCAACTCCGATTACACGGTCAGCTGCGAAGACGGAGTATATAAAATCGACATAAGCAAAATGATCCCCCAGGCCTCAATGGAAGCATATCGCGACATGGACGTCGAAGTCAGCGGAGATGCGCTGGCCTTTCCACAAGAATTGGTTGTTGGTGCAAGCCTGCCCGATGGTAAGACGGAAATGGCAATCAGCTCAGGAGGCGTCAAGATCATGAAGATGAACATCGCTATAACGAACAGACAGGTGCTGAGCAAGGAATCGGTTTCCACTCCAGCCGGAACCTTCGAGGCCTATAAGATCAGCTATGACGTGGAAATGAAGACCATCATGAGTATGAAAACCACCTCGATTGTCTGGGTAGCGGAAAAGGTCGGAATGGTAAGGTCAGAAGATTACAATAAGAAAGGTAAACTGGTAGGTTATTCTGAATTGGCTAAGATTGAAGGGAATTAGCCATTAGCCCTTCTTTGGCGGAGTGCTCAATAGACTTAGTCTGTTTATCGAGCACTGCAACTTTCTATGTGCATACTGCTGCTGCAGAGTAAATCGCTATTTCGCCCGCCTGAAAAAGGACTTTGCTCACATTAATGCAGTCTTCAACGGACGCTTCGACTTTGCTCCAGAGTGAGCAAAAACCATTGATGGAGCCCACGTCGGTCGCTGAGCCAGAGTGAGAAAAACCCCAACTTGGAGTCTTCAACGGTCGCTGAGCGTAGTCGAAGCGCCCGTTGAAGACGGACCACGCACCACGTAATATTGGCTATTTGATCAAAAAAAGCTGTTTGCGAAGATTTTTCATCAATACCTAAAATTGCCAAAAATTCCAGTAAAATCGCGGGTCGAGGGCCTTATTGCAAGACTTTCCTGGCTCAATCTCAAGAGAAATTTCACAAAAAATCAACAATCACGGTAGGGTAAATTCGGCTGAGCCTGTTTCAATGACGATAGTACTTGTTTAATCACGTAAATTATTTAGTAATGACAAGTTTGAAGTTTTTGAAGGTTCTATTGTTGAGTTTTTTCACTATTTGTATGCTGAATTCCTGTGAGAAGGATGCAGTGGATTTGGGGAGCGTTGATCGAGGTGAGCTAACCGCTACTGATGGTGATGAAGCGACTGCGCTGACTGATGATGAAGATGGTGTAGAAGATGGTGATTCAGAAGATGATGGCGATTCCGATGGTCTTGAGTTTGATTCCGATTGCTTTGAGTTTGTATATCCAATTGAGGTGGCTTTTCCTGATGGTAGTGTAAGCACTTATGCCGACGAAGATGAGCTTGAACTTGCCCTGGAAGAATGGGAAGATACAGCTGTAGATGTAACCGTGCTGCCGGAGCCTGTATTCCCTATCGAAATCATACTCGAAGACGGAACAGTAAGTGAGATCCGGGAGCCGGGTGAATTTATGGAAATTGTTGCATCTTGCGAAGACGAAGACGGGGACAGCGAAGACGGAGACAGTGATGAAGAAGACGGAGACAGTGAAGACGAGGATGGCGATAGTGAAGACGATGATGAGGACGGAGAAGATGGGGATGACGATTAATGGCTTAGATTAGGTCATTTGGGGCTAACCCAGGGGGTTTTCTATATATTGCAATTGCATGGTGGGATGTAGAAGGGCTACATCCCACCTTTTACAATAAATAATGTAGTCAAATGGCCGATATCTGCAAAGAGGAGATTTACAAATCTCTTTACTTTGAGCATGGAACCTACCTGAGGAATTTTCTTTACTACAAGTCAGGTGATATGAACCTGGCGGAGGACCTTGCTCAGGATGCTTATATAAAGCTTTGGGAAAATTGCAAGAAGGTAAGTATCGAGAAGGCTAAATCTTACCTCTTTACCGTTGCGAATAATCTGTTCTTGAATAAAGTCAGCCGCAAGAAAGTGGCACTTCAATTTGCTAACACAAAACCGAATTCAGACGTTGATGTTTCGGATCCCCACTACATCATGCAAGCAAATGAATTCAAGCAACGCCTGGAAAAGGCCATAGCTGAATTGCCCGAAAACCAGCGGGTCGTTTTCCTGATGAACCGAATTGACAAAAAGAAATACAGGGAAATTGCTGAAGAACTGAGCATCAGTGTGAAGGCGGTAGAAAAGCGCATGCATGGAGCACTGGCCAGCCTTAGACAGCTGCACAAAAATGTCTAAAATCAATTGTTGAATAATTAAACCAGAACGATGGCTTATGATGAAAATATATACGCAAGAATAATTAGTGGCGAATTGTCTGACGACGAGATTGCGCAGCTCAAATCCAGTGGAGAGTGGCAGGAGATTCAAGCAATACTACAGGCTACCGAGGGTATGACTATAGCTGCTCATGACAAGGAAAAGGGTTTCGATGCCTTAATCAAAAAAAGAGATGTACAAGCCTCAAAAGGAAACGGAACGAAGATCCGACGCTTGTATTTGCAATTGGGAAGCGCCGCTGCCGTTGTACTTTTGCTGGCTGCTGCCTATCTCTTATTGAGTGATTCTAGCATTCGCACTTCAGCGGCAAACGGAGAGATGGCGGAATTGAATCTCGATGGAACGATTGACGTAACACTGAATGACGGCTCCAGCCTGCAGTACACGGAGACCAAGGAAAATGGAGAAAGGGTAGTAAAGCTCAAAGGAGAGGCATTTTTTAAAGTTGTGCCCGGTAACAAGCTAAGTGTTGCGACTGCTCATGGGACTGTTCAGGTGCTGGGAACAGAATTTAATGTTCGCTCCTGGGGTGACAATTTTACGGTGGACTGCTTCGAAGGAAAGGTTGCAGTAACTAAAGGTCAGCAAAGGGATGAGTTAAAGGCCAAAGAGCGAATGACCTTCAGGAGATCTGGTAAGGGGAAGAAAACCACAATAGCGGATAGCAGACCGGGCTGGATGAATGGTGCGACACGAGTACATCAAGAATCAATGAGTGAAGTGATTGAAGAACTGGAACGGCAGTATGATGTGAACATCAAACATGCGCCATCTCTGAAGACTTTTTCCGGCGAATTTGTACACAGTGATTTACAAAAGGCGCTAGAGCAGATTTGCAGTCCGATGGGCTTAAAATTCAAAACCAGCGCTGAAGGTGAGATTGAAGTTTATGAATAGAGAATCAAGATTGCGGTTGATTTGTATCTTTTTGCTGTTCGCCCTGGCGGTCTTGGAGAGCAGGGCACAAGAGCAGAGCCTTTCTCAGTACATTGAGCAGATAGAAAGCAACAGCGATTTTGTATTCAATTATGATGTTGTTCAGACAGATGGACTCAGTTCGGAATTCCAGCTCAATGGTGACTATTCTCTCGAAAAGTTGACAGCTTTTTTTGCTTCAACAGCCTTGGATATCCAAATCAATGGGCGAAACATCATTGTACTCCCTTTGAGAAAGCGCAAATTCAAGCTTTGCGGAAAGATCGAATCGGCAGTAGATCAACAGCCGCTTTCATATGCCAGTGTTTTTGTGAATTCCCAAGGTGCCAGCACTGACGATCATGGAAATTTCTCTTTTGAATTGGAGGCATACAAGAATGAGCTATGTAACATTAGCTACCTCGGATTCGAAAAAAAGAGTGTAGCCTTGCTTGATCTGGCTGAGTGTCCGACCATTAAACTGAGTAGTAGCGATTTCTTGCTCAGCAATTCGATTGTGGTACGTTCATACCTCAAACGAGGCATTGAAGAAGGCAGGTCCTACGGAGGACTGAACTTAGATTTTTCCCGGACCAGCAAGGACCTAAATCTCTTTCGGCAGGATTTCTTCCGGACCTTGCAGAATCTTCCCGGCATCGACAGCCCTGACGATAGTGCTGTAAACTTGAGCATCCGTGGAGGAACTCCAGATCACAATCTGGTGAGTTGGGAAGGGGTAACTTTATATGATAGAGGTTATCTGTTTGGCATGATCTCCTCGATCAATCCCTTCAACATTGAGAAAGTAGCCATCTATAAGAGCAACCACAGCGCTTTGGTCGATAACAAGATTGGTGGAGTCGTGCAAATGTATCTTCCGGATAAAGTTCCGGAGCAAATTAGCGGAAGTGTAGGGCTAAACCTTACGGAGGGTTTTGCAGATGTACATGTTCCGATCATCAACGACAAACTGAGCTTGCTGATCTCCGGAAGGAAATCGCTTTTTGGTGTCTGGCCTTCCAGTCCAACCTACTCAAGCTACACACAAAAGGTATTCGGGTCTGAAACGGAGCTGCAAAACGAAGAGGAGGAAGAGTCAATAGAGGAGGGGGATCTCCAGGTAGATTTTCAGGATCTCAATGCGAAGCTAATCCTGCAAGCCACACCGGCACTGAAGTTTCAGTCCTCCTGGTTTCTCTCTTCCAGCGAAAATCGAAACGTCTCTTCCTACAATGCGCTCGAACTATCGACCCGAGATGCGATCACTTCAAACACCAGTGCATTTTCAAATCGTCTTGCATGGGGTGTGAACAAGCAAGATACGCTGGAGCTGAGTCACACCTACTCAACTTTCGAGGAGCAGTCAGAGCTTAGCTATTCACAAACCAACGATGATACTGACTTGCTGCGTCGGGAAGAGTCTAATTCGATAAAAGACCAGCAATTTCGATTGGGCTACAGCCTTGGCAAAAGCGATCGAAGAACTTCCTTAGGCTATATTCTTGATGAGAAAAGTGTAGAGGTAGAGACAGAAGACTATTCTAATTCGCAGACCGAAAGCGAGCGATCTTCCAGCAATAACGGAGTCTTTCATCATTTCTATGCGCAGCAGGTGTTGGGTAAGAAGAAGCTCTTTCTAGAACTGGGTAGCCGCGCAAGCTACTCTGCTCAGCTGGCAAAGGTTTATTTTTCGCCCTCCGCCTCTCTGCGCTACAAGTTGTCTCGCCAGCTGCGGTTGAAAGCCAGTGCAGGTATCTATCATCAGTTTATCCGTCAGGTCTACGAGCCGATTGATAATAACCTTAGCCTGGAGAATGCTATATGGCAACTAGATACGAAGGAGGGCAGCCCTGTACTTAATGCCAGAAAAGCATCTGCCGGTTTTGTCTTGCGCCAGGCCGGCTGGTTGGTGGATGTCGAAGCATTCTATCATCAAACCCGTGGACTCTCGGCACAGAATCCCAATATCCGAAACTTTGTCGAAGCAGACATCAATAATCAGATAAACTCAAGTGGTTTGGATCTTTTGATCAATAAGCGTTTCGGCAACTTTAGTAGCTCCTTGTTTTATTCTCTGGCCGATTATAGTTTACAGCTTTCAGTAGTGGAAGTCGAGGAAGATGAGGAGGAGGAAGAGGAAGAGGAAACCCGACAATTTCCGGCCAATAACAATCAGCTGCACAACCTGAAGCTGATGACAAGCTACAAGCTACGTAAGTGGGAATTGCGGCTCGCATACTACTATAAATCCGGACTTCCGCTATCAGATCAAAATGCCCTCATGGAGGATGATGAAGACGAAGACGAATATGAGCTAGAATATGTCGCTTTCAATAACAGCCAGCTGGCCGACTACCACCGAGTGGACCTGTCTTTGCTCTACTCACAGCCTCTAAAATGGGGCAATTACGAGCTGGGCTTCTCCTTGATGAACCTGCTGAATCGCAAAAATGAGGGATCAAGAAAGTATTTGGTCGCCGAAACGAATGGCAATACCGAAAGCCCCGAGGTGCTGGAAATCACCAAGACCCTGCTTCCTTTTACAGCGAATGTACATGCAAGGCTGTACTGGTAGCCAGCACCCGCTCCAGGTAAAGCCGAATAAAATCCGAAAATTCTCCTTTTTCCGGTAGGGTAAAAGCTTCCTTGACTGTTTTATAATAAAGCATAGACAATGAAGCAATTCACATTTCTGCTGATGCTGCTAATGCCACTGATATCGGCACAGCTGACAGCCCAAAACGATTTTGCAAACATCAACGAAGCCTACAAACAATCCGCGGATTTAAACAAGCCGATTATGCTGGTTTTCTCGGGCTCCGATTGGTGCAAGCCCTGCATTGCCCTAAAGAAAAACATCCTCGAAACTCAGGAATTTGCAGCAGTGTCCGATCGGCTAATTATGATGATCCTGGACTTTCCTTACAAGAAGGTTAATCAATTGAGTAAAGCTGAAAAGGAGCACAATGAAGGCCTGGCCGAGCAATTCAATCCAGATGGGCAATTTCCCAGAGTGGTTTTCATCGACGCGGATGGGCGGCTGGTTTCCGAGTTGAGCTACAGAAAAGGCATGCAGTCAGAATCATTTATAGAAGACCTCAAAAGAATAATCAGAGCATATGAGACGAATTAAGAATGCGAAGGCGCATCATCATCCGGTAAAGATTATGGGCTGTGCCTTTGTGATTACCGCCATACAGCAAGACCCACAAATTGCCTGGGATGCTATACGAGCCGGTGAGTCGGAGATGACAAGGGTAGAGGCATTGATTTCTTCCTGGCAAAGTACCAGTCAGACTCATCAGATCAACGAAGCGGCAGGCAAGCATGCAGTAGAAGTAGATACGGAGCTGTTCGAATTGATCAGACGCAGCATCAAGATTTCCGACCTTACCGCAGGTGCCTTTGACATCAGCGGAACGCTTGCAAGATTCTATTGGAAGTTCGACAAAAGCATCAACAAGATGTTGCCCAAAAGTAAAATTCAGGAGCTGAACCGATTGGTGGACTATCGCAACATACATCTAAATCCAGAAAACAATTCGGTCTTTTTGGCCCGAGCAGGTATGAAGATTGGTTTCGGTGGAATCGGAAAAGGATATGCTGCACAGCGCGCAAAAAAGGTCATGCAGGAAATGGGCATCGAAAATGGCCTTGTAAATGCTTCCGGCGATCTCCTCAGCTGGGGAAGTCCTCCAGACAAGGATTCCTGGGAGGTGGCCATTCCAGATCCGCGCGACAGGCGATACAATCTATTGAGCATTAATCTGCATGAAGGATCGGTTGTTACGTCCGGAAGCTTTGAGAGCTATAGTCTCATCGACGGCACAAGATATTCCCACATTATCAATCCCCGTACCGGAATGCCGGTGACGCACACACAAAATGTCACAGTCATTTGTCCAGATGCAGAATTTGCCGATGCCTATGCCACTGCGCTTTCCGTTTTGCCAATCGAACAAGGGATCAATTTAAGCAACCAGCTAAATGGTGTCGAATGTATTATCATCGATGCCAATGACCAAGCCCATATTTCTAATCAGCTAAAAACCCGAGCCTATGCCTAAGTTAATCATCTGGACAGTATGCCTGTCCTTCCTGCTGACAGGGTGCAGTTCTGTCAAGCCATATCAGAAAGTCTATTTGAATGATCCTTGTATGGATCTTGCCAATCAAAAGTTGGACTACTTTGACGTCAATTTTCAAGTCTACCGCGAAGGTGCCTCAGGAGCAAACGGAGGTAAAGTAGGAGGAGGTTGCGGATGCAATTAATATTCGTTGCCCTTTTCATATTCCTATTTATGAGCTTCCAGGAAGTGAAAGCTCAGCGAGCCAACTTCATCAAAAAGAAGAATTTCAAAAGCTCGCCACAAGACTACAAGATCGTGAACACCTCGTATGAGCCACGACCTGATTGGAACAAGATCGAGCTGGATTTTTTGAGTAGCTACTACAGCCAGGACGGAAACAATTCCCCAGTCACTGGTGGTATTGGCACGGAACAATTGACCGATTTCACGCAGAAGGTTAGCTTGGTCGTACCGACTGGTCCTCGCATGCGACTCAATCTCGACGCCGGATACGATTACTACTCATCTGCATCGACAGACAATATTGACAACATTCGTTCCTCTGACAGCATTGCCGATGTGCGCACCCATGCCAACCTTGGTATCGAATATGATCTCAGTCAGCAGGTGACAACAGGTCTGCGTTTTGGGACAAGTTTTGAATATGATTACAGCTCGTTTAATGGTGGCCTAAGTTTGGGCCTTCAAAGCAAAGATGCCAACAGGAGGGTAGATTTGGGCTGGCATTCTTACTTCGATACCTGGACTACCTATTACCCTTCTGAGCTAAGAGGCGAAGCAAGAGTGCCAACAAAAGACAGACAAACGCATAACCTTTCGCTTGCCTTCAGTCAGGTACTTAACCAGCGCATGCAGCTATCGATTATGACCGAGGCGCAGTACATGAGAGGTTTGCTTTCTACTCCTTTCCATCGGGTCTATTTCAAAGGGCAAAACAGAGCCAGAATCGAGAATCTTCCATCAGAGCGATTTAAAATTCCGCTTGGACTTCGTCTCAACAGCTACCTTTCAGAGCGGCTGATTCTTCGAACCTACTACCGCTATTATTGGGATAACTGGGGCATGAATGCTCACACCATTAATGTAGAGTTGCCAATCAAGCTCACTCGCTTTTTTGCCATCTATCCACACTACCGATTCCACACACAAACCGCGGTCAATTATTTTGATGCTTATAAGCAACATGATCTCAGCTCGCTCTACTACACCTCCGATTATGATCTCTCTGCGCTAACATCACATTGCGCAGGTATGGGCCTTCTCTACAGTCCCTCCGGAGGAATCTTCAACGCCAAAATCCCATTCGTCAAAGAGCGTGCACTCAGTTTAGAATCGATCGATCTCAAGAGCAGTTACTACACCAGAAGCACAGGCTTAAATTCCTGGATCCTCAGCATCGGAGCAAAAATTAGTTTTTAATGGGTTTGTAGGCTTGCAGGCTTTATCAAATCTATTTTAGGAGCGACAGGGGTAGCTTTGCGTAGGCGGTTACCCCTGTTCCTGTTTGTTCGAGCAAATTGACTCGGCTTTAGAGTGAGTTGGGAGCAAAGAGTAAAGAGTAAAGAGCAAAGAGCAAAGAGCAAGGAGCAAAGAGAAAGGTGTGCTTAGTTAAAACTCGGAGCTCGGTTTCCTTTTCGGTCCCTGAGCCAGAGTGCGTAACAACCAATGACGGAGCCCACGCCGGTCGCTGAGCCAGAGTGAGTAAAAACTATTTCGCCTGCCAGAAAAAGGACTTTGCTCATACTAATGCAGTAGCCAATGACGGTCCTTGAGCGGAGTCGAAAGGCCCGTTATTGGCGGACTACGGAGCTGATAATGAGCAGTATATGTATCATAAACCTCATTCTTCGTGGTCCGTCTTCAACGGGCGCCTCGACTACGCTCGGCGACCGTTGAAGACTCCAATTGGGTTTTTACTCACTCTGGAGCGTAGTCGAAGCGCCCGGTGTGGGCGGACCACGTACTGCGACATTCGCTTGGCGATAACGTGTTGATTATTAGTATTGGCAGTTTTTTGGTATCTTAAGTTTTCTTCTGATGTTAAAGCAATCCACACAATGAGACACTTAATATGTCTTGTGCTTCTGTTTTCGATGATTACGCTCACTTGCTCCCTCGTCAATGGAACGGCTTCCGAAGACAAACCAATCCGGATTGAGTTGCAAACAAGCCTTGGCCCCATACTGTTGAAGCTCTCAAACAAGACCCCACAACACCGCGACAACTTCCTGAAAATTATACAGGAAGGAAGGCTGGATAGTATGATCTTTCATCGAGTATTGGAAGGATTTGTAGTACAGGCGGGGGAGTATGACAGTCTGAAAACAGCAAGGATGGATTCATCGGAATTGCAACAATTGGACTACAGAATTCCGGCAGAATTTGATCCTGCTTTATTCCACAAGCGCGGTGCTCTTGCCGCCGCAAGAACAGACAATCCCGATCGCGCCTCTTCTTCGCTGTCCTTCTACATCGTACAACGAGGGGCCCGAAGCGATAGTCTGCTTGATGTAGATCAAGGCAGAATCAATGGCTGGCTTCAGAAGCACTATTTCCTACAAGACAAGCAAAGCAAGATCTGGAGAGATTCCCTACAACAAGCTGAACTCGTCCAAGACGAAAAGCGCTATGCCCAGCTGCAAGATACCATCTCCCTCATGGCAAAGTCCTTCGACTTCGAACCCTATCATATTCCTGACGACCATCGTGAAGTTTATAAAACCTTAGGAGGTACTGCTCACCTCGATCAAAACTACTCAGTCTTCGGAGAAGTTATTCAAGGGATGGAAGTGGTAGATGCGATCGCTGCGGTAGGAGTGGATGATGCTGGTCGTCCGTTTGAGGAGGTTTATATTCTTTCGGCAAGGGTACTGGACTAGTGCTACGCAAACGAAATTCGCACCACCTTTAAGGGCTTCTATTTCTGT
>JAHDEE010000348.1 GCA_020629005.1 Chitinophagales bacterium | reverse complement strand
AGAATCATACAAACAATCCTTTATTGGAACATATATACCAATACCGAAGGCTAGTCCTAAGGGAAGTGGTTCCCTACGGCAAAAATACACCTACAAAACCGTACAAATTTGAATACAATAACTTGGACAAGTTACCAGCAAAGCACTCTTTTGCCATTGATCACTATGGATATTACAATGGAGCTGATGCAAATGAAGGTCTGGTGCAAGATCACATACGTAATGACCTGACTTGTGGAAATGGAGCTAATCGTGACCCAAATCCCGAAACTTTGAGATTTGGATCGCTTAGCAAGATTACCTATCCTACAGGTGGAAGTACTGTTTATGAGTTTGAACCTAATGACTATAGGGGTGCTGCTGGACCATATGAGTTTACCAGCAAAAGTGCCAATCTCAATGCCATTGCTGACTTAGCCAATGAACACGTATCCTCCATCATTATTCCTTCTACACATAATCAAACTATTAGCGTGACAGGTTTCCTAAGAATTTATGATGCTATAGATGTAGATGGCGATTTGAATAATACAGCATTCGACTGCTCAGCGTACGATTCGTCCATAGATTATTCACAAATCTACATTTTGATTAAGGAGTTTGATGATAATGTTGTAGGTCCCGGACAAGTATACTTTGAGCAATATTTCGATTTGAATCAGCCACAAGATGAAATTGAGGAACAGCTGGATTTTGAGATAGACCTTGAACTGTTGGAAGGGCAGTCGATAATGGTAACAGTCGCTGCCCTAACTGGGAATTGTGGACAAGCATATGCAAAGGTAGAATATGAGGAAAGAGAAGCCCTTCCTCTGGGTTCTTTGGTTCCACCGGAAGTAGGTTCCGGACTAAGAATAAAGTCGATAACTGATCATGACGGTATAGATGAGACTAACGATTTAGTTCGGCATTATGATTATTCGCTCGAAGATGGTGGATATCGGTATTCCTCTGGCGTTAATTACGGGAAGCTGGTATATGACGGACTTTCAGCTGAGACCTCTTCCAACTGCAACTTCTACTTTGTACAGTCTTCAAGTCTTTCTCCCTTGCCAAGTACAGTAGTGGGGTACAAGCAAGTCGCCGAGGTTTACTCTGACGGATCAATGATTGTGGACGAATTTACGACTGCTCCATCTGACCAAACTAGCTATCAATACCCATACGCACCTCCCGTTTCTAGATCTTCTGGACGCGGCTTGTTGGCCGTTTCAAGAAAGTATGATGAGCAGGGAAGCCTTCTTAGTAGTCTGGAAAATGAGTATGAATTTCATAGAGAGATGACCCTCCAAGGATTGGTTCTTGGGTATCAGTATATATCAGATTTGGTACCTACAGACACATATGATCCTAATCAGTATGCCTGGGAAAACTGGCGTTTCTACAGTGAGCGAGTTAATTTGTCTTACAGAGAGGAGGCAATATATGATCCGTCTACGGGAGACAAACTCATGAAGCTAACTGATTATCATTATAGGGATTCTTTTCCCTACTTTCTCCGAGGCTCTACTGAGAGTACAAATGATGGTCCCGTTGTTACTACTAGTTATACGTATACTGCTGACGATGATGAGTTGGAAGACATGATAGCTGAATTTCAACTTAACTACCTCAGAAAAATCACGAAGTCCGGTGCTATAGAAAGTAGCATAGAGTATACCTATGAACAGGAGAACGGAGCAATGTATATGCCAACGGTACACACTGATTTGATTAGGCAGGATGTGGTTATATATGATTTTGACTTCTATGGGCGTGTTGAAGAGGTTCGAAGACAGGGTGATGTGCCAATTAGGTACACTTATGATCCGGATAATTTTTGGGATTTAGAAATGAAGGAGATCAATCCAGATGGATTTGAGCCGAAGGTGCTGCGTGAGCGCTACAAGTACGACCCATTTAGTGGCTTGCTATCTGCTTTTGGAAAGGAAATTCGGCAGGGGGAATTTGTTTGGGAGTCTTATGACTATGATGATTTTGGGCGGATAGAGAGCATTTATGATGATGCGGATTATAAGACTCATTCGATTGTGTACAGAGAGTATTTTGATAATCTTAGCGCTACAAAGAACATGATCATTGAGTATGATCATCTAAATGAGACCCGTCGAAACCGATACTTTGATGGCTTGGGAAGAGAGCTTCAAGAGCAAATGTACATCTCAGATGCTGAGACTATAGTTTCATCATTGGTCTATGATGCAGCTGGTCGCGTCTCTAGTGAATTGTTGCCCTACACTCAGGCATCTACCCCTTTAGCTGAGATTGATCTGAGCTACATCGACTACCAAGAATATAGCATTCGACAATCCACATTCTATGATGGTTTAGCCACAAATTCCAGTTTTGCAGATATGACTTTGCGTGAGAAATCCAACATTTATTATTCTCAGGCAGATGGGAGATTAAGATCTGAGGTGTTCCCAAATGGTACAACGAGGTGCTACGAGTACGGGTTGAACAATGATTTCGATTTGTCAAAGTATGAACAAATTGAAGGTGCAGTAAATTCTTACCCGGCGGGAACCTTGTTTAAAAGCGTTATAATTGATGAAAATGGGAATCATCATGTTACTTTCAAAAATACATTAGGCCAGTTGATCTGCGAACGACAAACAGGCACAGATGTGGAAGATATGGAGTCATGGATCGACACCTACTACGAGTATAATGCATTTGGCAATCTTACAAAAGTTTATCAACCGAATGCGGCTTATCACGGGAACACTGATAATCGGTTTGCATTTGTATACGGCTATGATGAACAACAGAGGTTAGAATCAAAGTCAATTCCGGGAGGTAAGACAACGACATACAGGTACGATGCTTTGGATCGTGTCGAGGTGGAATCAGATGGTTTGCAGAGGACAAAGATACACTATGATGTGCTGAGCCGACCTGTCCTTTATACAGATGATGATACAGGCGAACACCTTAAAGAACTCTTCTATGACGAAATTGATTTTGGTCAAGCAGCGAGTTTTGCTTGTACAACTCCTGATACACACAAGGGACAGTTGGTAGGTGAATTGCTTACTGTCTTGAACCCTCAAGGTTGCGAATCTACGATTGGAAGTGTTTTTGACTACGATCGATATGGTAAATTGTTGTCAAAATGTGGCAAAAATCATCTTGGAGGTCGGAAACAAAATCTGTTTTCCTATGATCCTCAGTCGCAAAAGATTCTCGGTGAGATTTCAAAGGCTGGCTTGGAACCAGCATCTCTGATATTTTCACCTACCGCCAGTTCAGAGTTGTATGAGTTTAATCGCAGTTACACTTATCAATCTGCGGGAAGACTGAGGGAGACAGGCTTTGGTTTTTCAACAGGAATAGAAGGGATTGGAGGAATAGACTTTTCGCATAAATATGATCCCCTTGGACGAGTCCAAAGCAAAACTATTGGAGGTGGGTTGCAGGATGTTGATTATAGGTACAATATACAAGGTTGGCTCAGCGACATCAATTCGATCGAGAAATGTTCTAAGGCTGTTCCGCAAGGTGGAGGAGAGCGTAACATGATAGCAGGCTCTACAGGAAATGAGTGCAGCAGTATTGATTATTGGAGTATCGCTGACCTTACAGATCAGGGAAGTCTGATCTTTGGAGATCAGGAACAGGTCGAGAACTACAATAGAAGTTTGGTTGTCCTGGCAGCTAGTCAGGCGATCGAACAAGATAGCAGTTTGCCAGATATGGAAGCAACAGAAGCCTGGTCTAGCTTTAACAAGAGTACTGATGAATTCCGTCCTATAAAAGACTTTGAGAAGAAGCAATTTTCATACGTTGAGATTGAAGCATTTTTTCATCAGTGGGTGTATGGAGAGCAAAATGGGCTCTTCAGAAATAGTGACAAATTATCTGCATTGAAAAGTGAAATACGGGCTAAGAACCAAGAGGAAAGATACGCAGAGCTGCTTGATTTGCTGAAAAATGATCTTGAAGGACGTTGCAATGAGCTTTTGGGCTCAGAGCTAGGCAATTCAAAAGCAAATGAATCGATGCCATGGTTAAGAACCTATACATCACCAAAGGAAATGGTGGCATCTACCTCCTCCGATCTCTTTTCAATGAGGCTAAACTATGACCATCCTACGAGCGGAATCCCACAGTACAATGGGAACATTTCAGAGGTTATCTGGACATCAGCCTTGGACTGCAGTCAACGGTCTTACAACTTCTCCTATGATGATTATGATCGTCTCACAGATGCAGTTTACAAGGCTCCGAATGTAGGAACAGTTGCTCCAGGTCAATGGCAACCCATAAGTGGAAGGTTTACGGTTTCAAATATTAGCTACGATCACAATGGAAACATATTGGGAGTACAGCGTGAAGGAATGATAAATCAGACTTTGTCACCTGGGGAGATTCCTTCCTTCGGAAATGTAGATAAACTGAGCTACAAGTATCAAGGTAACAGGCTGATTGTCTTAGGCGATGGAAATCATCTACCTGATCCTACATTGCCAGCCAGAGATGACTTTGCTAATGGGACAATTGCCCATGTCGATGGTATGCACTACATCTATGATGCAAATGGCAATCTGCTGGAAGACCGGAATAAGAATATCTCGATAGAATATAATCGATTGAACCTTCCAAAAGTGATTCGAACTCCTGGCAGCCTTACGAATATCAGCTATGATGCCAATGGGCAAAAGCTACGTATGTACGTATGTGAGACGGATGGTGGACATAGTGGCCCAAAGGATAAGTATGGTCAAGCCGCATATGCGAAGTGTCATGTCGTAGATTACATTGATGGCTTTGTCTTCAAAAACAAACAATTTGAATCACATGCCTTATCTGA
>JAHDEE010000062.1 GCA_020629005.1 Chitinophagales bacterium | reverse complement strand
TGACAGAAATAGAAGCCCTTAAAGGTGGTGCGAATTTCGTTTGCGTAGCACTAGTTCTTGAGGCAAAACCGCTCAGAAAAGGCCAACTACAATCTCCACGAAAGGCAATGCAGGAAGTGGAAGTTTATACTTTCTCCGCAATCATCAATAGGCGATCAGACTCCTGCTCTTCGAATTTCTCCAAAGCATAATTACCAAAGACTTCCTTCAGCACAAAGCCGGAGTCCTTCAGCAAATTTCGAAAGTCTTCGAGATAAATTGCCTGCACCCTTTCCTCAAAGAAAAACTGCTCTCCCTTATCTTCAAAGGCAATGGTCTTTTTAATCTTCCCATCCTCGACCCTGCGCGTTATATCAAATTGCAAGCCTTGTAATTGCTTTTGCTCTTCCTTTACAAGATTAGCCACCACCTTATGTGCATTCAAAAAATCAATGACCAAGCCTCCACCTGCTTTCAATGCCTTATGCACATTTTGCAAGACACGCAGATTTTCGGACTGCTGATTGAAGTATCCAAAGCTGGTAAACAAATTGAGCACAAAATCGAATCGTTCGGCAGGCATTTCAGTCCTCATATCCTGCTGAATAAAATGCAATTTATCATGCGCAAAGCCCTGAGCAAAATCAATACTATTCTTTGACAAATCCATGCCCGTAACCTCAAATCCCAGTCCGGCAAGAAAACGGGAATGCCTTCCCTTCCCACAACCCAAATCCAACAAATGAGCAGATTGCTGGAGCTGCAAATGCCTCATCAGCCGCTCCAGAAAAGCAGCTGCTTCTTCGTGATTTCTATGCTGATAAAGGATGTGGTAATAAGAAGAATCAAACCAGTCCTCAAACCATTCTTTTGCCATTGTCTCGCTTCTGCTTTCAAACTTCCCAGCCTATTTGCCAGCCGTTTTCCCTTTCAAACTAATCGTCAATCCGATCTCATCATCTATCGCCTGATCCTTCAAATTATCAAAAAACTTGCCGGAACCATAACGAACATTCCAGTCGGTGCGATCAATCGTAAAGCGTTCACTCTTAGCTTTCAACATACCACCTGCTATCAATATGCGGGTACCAAAAGTAATACTCTTTGTCACTCCTTTCATCGTAAAATTACCAGTCACATTATGCGTGGCTCCTGCTCTCCCCTCCGGCTTGCCAGCCACCTTATCGATCTTGGTAATCTCAAAAGAAGCGGTTGGAAATTTAGCTACATCAAAGAAATCTGCCGACTTCAGATGCCCCTCCAGTTTCTTGCGCATAGACTCCACTTCTATGTCGATATTGGCGATAGTCGCCATATCAATCTCGAAGGATCCACCAAGCAGCTCACCATCCTTGGTCTGCAACTCTCCTCCCTTAATTCTCACCGTTCCTTTATGGTTCTTGCCTGGCTTTGCACCTTCCCACAGCACCGAACTGCTCTGCGAGTCGACGGTAAAATTATCTGGTGAAGCCACTTTCGTTTTTACCACTGGCTCCGCAGCACGAGCATCCACTTTTTTGCCTTCAGGACTACTTTGACAGGCAAACAAAAGGCCCACACAAACAAATAATAACAAGGGGTATGTTTTTTTCATAACATTCATACATTTCTTTTTTATCGATCAGGAAATAGCCTCAAAGAAACCTGTATCCTTATTTTTCTTCACATTGTAAGCCGGAAAATATCGTCCATGCATGCACAGGTAGGAACCAACAGGTAAACACTGAACATAAGCCAATGCGCTACCCAAGTTAAAAAAGGCATCCGAAGCACCAAACTTATAAGGAATCATCGCTCCGGTAAAAACGATCACCTTCTCCAACTGATGATCGGCAATCAGTTGGGCAGTTTCTGCCATCGTATCTGTGCCATGCGTAATGATAATATGATCCTCTCCCGCGTCCCGACAATTGTGCAAGATCAATTCACGGTCTGAAGCAGTCATCTCCAAACTATCAATCATCATCAAATTGCGAATCTTGATATCCAGATTGCAACGTCCAATCTCAAAAATTTCCGGCAAGTGTGTATCCTTAAAATACAGCTTCCCGGTAATCATATTATACTCCTTATCAAAAGTACCTCCGGTAATCAAAATTCGAATCGTCATCTTTTTGGCTTGTGCCGCGAAGATAGTTTTTTGAATCATCAAAACGAAAGGCCAGCCGGTATACAAGGAATCAAAACAATCATAATTTGGAGCGAAACAAATGGGCACGTAGAAACTGCATGCTCGCTGTACATTACAATAGGGGCAGCATACAGGGGCTTCGTGTATCCAGTACTGTGGTCTGCTCCTATGGTCGCAGCCCCCACTACTGGCACACTCAGTCCCCTGTCTGCTACCCCTATTTCCATTGCCATCGAGGCTATTATGACAGGCTTGTCCTTCGCTTATTCTGGCTTATTGAGCAGATGCACTGATCACGCTCAGCAATTCTATGTTTTCCAGATCACTGTAGTCATACTGATAAAATCCATCATCCGCGACAACCATTAGCAGGCCATCTCTTGGGATCAAATCAAAGCTGGATGAATCACCGAAATTTCCAGTGATGTTATCACATAACTCCATCGGATTTGTAATGTCATAAACCTTAATGCCCTCATCACAAACAAATAAGGTATTTTCATCCAGTCCCAGACCTTTAGGATTAGTCATATCGCAGCTCAGCAAATGCTCCGGATTGTTAAGGTCCTGAATATCGAGCAAATCCAGTCGGTTAACTCCCTGGCAAGTAGCTTCTGCTCTCAAAGTCACAAAAGCATAATCTTCATTAGCCACTACAGGATCGCATGAAGTGACATGCGAAAAACTACCGAGAGCAAATGGGTATGCACCATCAGAAACATCATATATCATCATACCATCCACAGAGCCAATAAACAATTTGTCCCCAAATGGAAAAATAGTTTCGAGTCCCCAACCGATGTTCTGCTCTTCTCGCTTCTGAGGAAGACCCGATGCTACATCAAATGGAATCAAAGTAGAGTTGGTTACCACATAGAGATGGTTCTGGGCCAATGCGAATCTGGCCATGCTACCACCACCGGATTCACCTCCCCCGCCTGCAGCAGAATTTTCGAAAAAGGCCACATCATCAAGCGTGTTAGGCATAGCATGTGAATCACAATCAAACTCATACTCTTCGGTCACCACTTCTTCAATCACTTCGGTGACGACCCCTTGCGTCTCATCAAACCAATGTCCCTCTAAAACCGGATAGGGCAGTACATTTTCCTGTCGCTCCTGCAGTGTCGGATTAGATGGATCTGTAAAATCAAAGGTCAATAGGTCAGTTCCGCTGTCAGCATATAGGCTGTTTCCTCGCACTGCAATGTCAACGTTTCCAGGGATATTCACAAAGCTCAGAGTAATCGGGTTTGATGGGTCAGCATTGTCGATTACATGGATTCCCTGAAGGTATTCGTTGACAAGCACGTAATCATCGATAAAGTATAATTTGCCTGTCTGCTGAATAGCTCTTGGCGGCTCAACGGCAACCGAACTGCGTGCTTCATCGTATGGCATGTAGACAGCTGTCCGAACAACTCTTGAATGAGTTTCCTTACACTTATCTTTTGAGCATGAGCTACCACAAACAAGTAGTAGCAAAATCAGGAAAACAATTGGGTTATTTCGCATAAAATTAGTTTGTAAAATAAACAAATGATTTACGAGGGGGAATACGACCCTCAAGACAGATGCGTTGCCCACAAAATTTAAAATCAACAATGAAGATCACAAAATATCCCCTTCTCAAATTCTTTGTCGGACTGCTAGGCATCCTTTTTATCACAAGCAGTCTAATCGCTCAGGAACAGGAAGAAGTAGTATACTTAGAAAACGGTTCAATCATTCGCGGCAAAGTGCTGGAAACGACCGACGAAAAAATAAAGATACGCATTATCGGTGGCTCGGTGCTTGTCTTTCCCGCCGATCAGGTAATCCGCATTGATCAAGAAAATGTGCTGACAACTAACACAATCAATATTAAAGAACCTCGATACAATAAACAGAGGGGCCTTTTGCTGGAAACCAAAATAGGGGCACTGATGAATGGCCCCGAAGGAGATACTCCGGGTACGAGTGTCGGTCTTTTTGCGGGATATCAATTCGTCCCTTTCTTCGCCATTGGAGCCGGTATTGATTGGGTAAACTATGCCGATGCAGGATTTCTTCCTTTGTATGGCGGGATACGAATACGACCAGTCCGTAAAATCCCTGTTGTACTGGGCATCAATAGCGGATACGCATTTCCTGTTCGCGGTTTCGAAGGAGGAGATACACGAGAAGGAGGTTGGCATTTCAACCCAGAGTTGACCGTCCTTATACCGGCCAGGAAGCATCACTACTGGACTGTAGGTGCTGGATTTCATACGGACAAAATCTCTCGCCAATTTGAGTCTCCCTGGTCTGGTGGTACCACTACCCACATTCGAAGATATGACAGGATGTCTATAAAAGTAGGACTAAGCTTCTAAGAAATTTCCTATTGCTCGCCGGAAGAAGCCATTATGGTTTCCTTCCTGGCGGGTCCCACAGAGACCATACTCACTGGAACTTGCAGGGTCTTGCTGATAAAATTAATGTACTTTTTTGCAGCCTCTGGTAGCTGGTCCCACTCACGCAGACTTGAATCAATTTCAAATCCCTCAAACTCTTCATACACAGCTTCGCATTGTTCCAATTGCTTCAGCGAAAGTGGAAACTGAAGAGGTTTGTCTGCCAACCTGTATCCCACTGCAACCTTAATAGAATCCAGGCCAGACAGTACGTCCAGCTTAGTCAGTGCAAGTTGGGTAAAGCCATTCAATCGGTGCGCATACTTCAGCATAACCAAATCCAACCATCCAACCCTGCGTGGTCTTCCAGTGGTAGTTCCAAACTCCTTACCTATTTCGCGGATTTTATCTCCTAGTTTGTCTGTTAGCTCGGTTGGAAAGGGACCAGAACCGACTCGTGTTGTGTAAGCCTTTACAATGCCTATTGTGTCCATTGACATCGGTGGAATACCTACATTTGAAAACACTCCACCTGAAATCGTATGAGAAGAGGTAACAAAGGGATAAGTACCATAACTAATATCCAGAAAGGTACCTTGTGCACCCTCAAAAATAACATGCTTGCTCTCCTTCAGTGCTTTGGCCACCAAACCACCAACATCACCATAATAAGAACGCAAAGAAGCACCCATCTCGTGATATTGATCAAAAATCTCCTGTTCGCTATATCTGGGACTTTGCTGGTAAACAGATTCCAGGAGTAGTTTGCTGTCTGCATAGTTTCGAGCAACTTTCTCACGAAACAAATCTTCCTCAAGCAGGTCGATAAAACGGATTCCTGTACGATTGACCCGATCAGCATAGCAGGGCCCAATTCCCTTTTTCGTTGTGCCGATCTTGCGCTCCCCAAGTACTGCTTCCTTTGCTGCATCCAATTCCTGATGCCAGGGCATGATGATGTTTGTGTGCGGATCAATGACCAATTTTGGTTCCAGCGCATTTTCTCTTAGCACTGCTATTTCTTTCAGCAGTACAGCGGGATCAAGTACTACTCCACTGGCAATCAAACAAGGCTTGCCAAAAATTACCCCTGAGGGTATCAAATGAAACTTGTAAGTCTTGTCTGCCACAATGACCGTATGGCCTGCATTATTGCCTCCTTGAAATCGGACAACCAGATCCGTATCAGCAGAAAGCAGGTCTGTAATTTTCCCTTTCCCCTCATCTCCCCATTGAGAACCGATAATTATAGTTGCAGGCATGTGATTTCTTTCTTTTAAGAGACTCAACAAACACACAAAAATGATGAGCTATTAGCTACAAAACAAATGCTGGCTCAATCATTTGAAAAAAACTTCCGCTCTACTTCACAATTCACATATCTTCGTGCAGAAATGAATCTTTATGAAGAGAAAACCCACTTTCTTTTTGCTCTTGTGCTTAGTAATAAGCTGCGCAAATATCTCTGCTCAAACGCAAATTCAAGGCTTTGTTTTGGACGCAGATACTGGCAAACCAATAGAAGGTATTCGCCTTGTTGCTGATGAAAAAAGACCTACCAACCCCAAAGTACAGCGAGTCTCAAAGCACTGCCCTACAAACCAAATTGGTTATTTCGATCTCAGCCTCGAAGAACGCTATATAACCTTAAGTTTCTCGGCAATTGGCTATGAGACCCTCGAACTTCCAATTGACAGTCTTGCGGCATTAACAAAGCCAGTGATTCTACTAGAGCCAAACAGCTATGACTTACAAGAGATCAATGTCACCGCGTTTAAAGATGGAACCAGAGCCTTACAGGTACCTGCATCAGTATCACTGATTGATAAAGCGGTGATCGACAAAGGTTCAAGTCAGCACCTTACGCATGCAATCAACACTATGCCGGGGGTGAGGATGGAGCGTCGGGCGCCCGCAAGCTACCGGATTTCCATTCGAGGTAGTAGTCTTCGTTCTCCCTTTGGTGTAAGAAATGTCAAGATATACATGAACGATCTTCCGTTTACAGGTGCAGACGGGACCACCTTTCTCAACCTAATCGATCCAGCAGCTTTATCTAGAATAGAGGTTATCAAAGGTCCGGCTTCGAGCCTGTATGGAGCAGGTACTGGTGGAGCAATACATTTGCACTCCGAAACAAGCGATGCAAACCACAACGAAATCGCTTTGGCGAGCAGCATGGGATCCTATGGCTTGCTAAAATACAGGGCTATGGCTAAAATTTCATCGAATAAAGGTGGACTTTGTCTTTCCTATAATCATCAGGAAGCAGATGGTTATCGCAGACACAGCAATACTGATCGGGAAACGCTGCAGCTCAGCACAAGACTTTTTGCAGGGGCCAATAGTGTAATCTCACTATTTGCACTATACTCCGACCTCAAGTACCAAATTCCCGGAGGATTGAATGCAGAACAGTATGAAGAGGACCCCAGGCAAGCGAGACCGGGAAATGCTTTTGCTGCTGGCTCAGAGCAGCAAAATTCTTCGATCGATCAACAAAACCTTTTTGCCGGTCTCGGATGGAGACACTACCTGGCACCAAAATGGGTGCTGAACACTTCCGCTTATTCGACCATCACAGATTTGGAAAACCCCTTCATTACCAATTACAAACAGGAATCAAGCAATGAACTGGGAGGCCGAGCAGTGATCAACTTCGACAATTCACCAACTAGCAATTTTGGACAGGAATCGGTACGATCTGTACAGTTCTCTCTGGGTGCTGAAACCCAACTGGCCTGGACAAAGGCTGATAATTATGGCAATGTTTCTGGTGTCCGGGACAGCCTTAATTTCTCCGATGATATTTTCATCAACAATAACAGCCTTTTTGGACAAGCGGAATGGACCTTACCTTTACAAAAGAGAAGTCAAGAGCTTCGCATTTCGGCTGGTCTGAGTGTCAATAAGGTCGACTACGAGATTGACCGACTCAACTTCGATGATACTGAGCAAGTACTCGAACGCGATTTTTCAGCCGTGATTTCGCCAAGAATCGCCATTGCTTTTCAGGCCTCGACAAACCAATTGCTTTATGCTAACATCAGTCACGGCTTTTCGCCACCAACTTTGGATGAGATTAGAACCAGTGAAGGTACGGTCAATGAGGATTTAGAAGCCGAACAAGGATTCAATTATGAGCTGGGACTAAAATCTACGGTGCTTCGAAAGCGGGGATATTTTGCCTTAAGTGGCTATCTCCTTCAACTCAATGATGCCATTGTGAGTCAGGTTTCTGAAAATGGAACAGTACTGTTCTATAATGCCGGAAAAACGAACAACGCAGGCATCGAGAGTAGCTTGTTGGTCCACCTGATTTCGAAGAAACAGAAATCGGGCATCACCGACCTGAACTGGTGGAACAGTTATACCTACAATCATCATAGATTCGACGGCTTTGTTAAGAGAATTGCAGGAGAGAATACTGACCTCAGCGGAAACGAGCTGACTGGCAGTAACCCACATACCTACGTCACTGGCTTTGACCTCAGGCACGGAACGGGGCTATACGCACACGTTTCCTGTAATTTCTCTGGAAAAATCCCACTCAACGACCTTAACACTGTTTACTCGGAAGCCTACCAACTGTTGAATGCCAAAATAGGATGGCAAAAGCAGATAGATAGCTGGAAATTCGACCTAAATCTAGGCGCGGAGAATCTGCTTGATCAAAAGTACAGCCTTGGCCACGACCTCAATCCATTTGGATCTCGATACTACCAGCCTTCGCCGACAAGAAATTTTTTTGGGGGTGTAGCCTTCAGCTACCTGTTTTGATCAGTAAAAGCGACTATGAAGACAGAAATTTGTGCGTTTCAGGTAGACCTTTTGCTCTTTGCTATCGTTAAAACTAAGGCATAGAGAATCAATAACTGTCCAATAAGGCCTATACTACCACAGCAAACAAGAGAATGAATAATCGTACCCACAACCAACACTTCTTCCTGCTCCTGCTGAGTATCTTTTCATTGTACTTTCATGACTTAAGTGCCGGAAACAACAACGCCTTCAAGGAGATCAATTACATTCCGAATCAAGGACAATGGGAAGAACAGATAAGATTTCGCGCTGAGGTACCAGGCGGTAGATTATTCGCTGAACAAAGGAAGCTCACTTTCGACTTCTTTGAAGACGAGGCTTTTGGGCACAACCATGATCATGATCACAGTCACCACCGGGCTCACTATAAGCGTCACTCCTATCAGGTAGAGTTTTTGCGATCTAAGAAAAATGCGCAGATTGAAGGGAAAACGTACAGTGGTTTCTACAACAATTACTACCGTGGAAGTGATCCGGGCAAATGGGCTTCAAATGTTCCTGCATTCAAAAAAGTTAACTACACAAACCTATACAAAGACATAGACTTGCTATTGTATTCTGAAGGCACCAGTCTTAAATATGACTTTGTGGTGCATAAGGGAGGAAACCCGAAGGACATCGTGATGAATTACAAAGGTATAGATGCGGTTTCACTACAAGATAAATGTCTGCGTATTGAGACCACGGTAAATACCATCATCGAAGCGGCTCCCTATGCCTACCAGATGATCGATGGCAAACAGGTGGAAGTTGCGTGTAATTTTGTGCTAAAAGGCAGTAAGCTGAGATTTGAGTTTCCGGACTCCTACGATTCAAATCGCGAACTAATCATTGATCCACTATTGATTTTTGCTTCCTACTCCGGCTCTTTCGGCGATAATTGGGGTTTTACAGCTACCTATGACAATTCTGACAACTTTTATGGAGGTGGCGTCAATTTCGAAACCGGATATCCTACCACTATTGGCGCTTACGACGAATTTTTCAACGGAATAGATGAAGTAGCAGACATTACTATCAGCAAACTGAACACCACGGGCACCCAACTGATTTATTCCACTTATTTGGGTGGAAATTTTGGTGAAGTTCCGCACAGCCTAGTAGTAGACAATAGTGACAACCTTATCATTCTGGGTACCACTTCTTCCAGCAACTTTCCTACTACTGCCGGATCTTACGATTCGACGTTCAACGGAGGAAGCAATACAGCCTTTGCAGAAGGCTACATCAACTACCCAAACGGTTCTGATATCATCGTTTCCAAACTAAGTGCTGACGGTACACAGCTTCTTGCTTCGACCTATCTTGGCGGAAGCAGTAACGATGGACTCAATGTAAGTGGCTCAGACAATCTGCAATACAATTACGGGGATGCAGTACGGGGAGAGGTAATCACCAATGACAATGGAGAGATTTTCATTGCTAGTTGTACCAGATCCATCAACTTCCCTACGCCAAATGGCTTTCAAAACAGCAAGGCCGGTGATCTGGAAGCGGTTTTTGCGAAATTTAGTCCTGATTTGAGCTCTCTCGACTGGGCTAGTTACTATGGCGGTAGCAGAGATGATGCTGCTTATTCCTTAAAAATCGCCGCTGATGGCAGTGTGGTTGGCTGCGGAGGAACCAATAGCTCAAATTTGCCAACAACGATCGGAGCTCTATTTGCAAATGAACCTGGAGGACAGGCTGACGGCTTCGTTTGTAAGATTTCTGCAAACGGTGCTACCTTATTGAATTCAACCTATCTGGGCACTTCTTCCTACGACCAATGTTACTTTGTAGAAACAGACCCGGAAGGTTATGTGTACACTTATGGACAATCCCTGGGAAGCTACCCGGTTACAAGTGGCACCTACAGCAATCCAGGTGGAAAACAATTCCTGCATAAATTGAGCGCCGATTTATCTGGGAGTGAATTTTCTACTGTTTTTGGTTCTGGTGGCGGATCAGTAAATATATCTCCTACTGCCTTTTTGGTAGATGAATGTGGAAACATTTACATGTCTGGCTGGGGAGGAGCAGTTAATCAACGCCATAATTCCAACACCGGAACCACTGCCGGAATGGTTTCAACACCCGATGCTATAAAGGGCAGCACCGACGGCAGCGACTTCTACTTCATAGTCTTGTCGAAGACTGCAAATGAACTTATATATGCCAGCTTCTACGGGCAGGATTTCTTCTCTGATGAAGGCGGGGAGCACGTAGATGGAGGTACCAGCCGCTTCAGCAAATCAGGAATCATCTATCAGGCAGTATGCGCAGGTTGTGGTGGTTCAGATGACTTCCCTACAACTTCTGGTGTGCTTAGCGAAACCAACAACAGTAACAATTGCAATCTGGGAATGATAAAGATTGCCTTTGATCTACTGGTCGAGGTGGCCTTCGATGAGTTTCCCACTGAGGGATGTGAACCCTTCGAAGTTCCATTTGACAAAGTTTCCGATGGAGTGGAATTCTATTGGGAATTTGGGGACGGCAACACTTCTACGGAAGAGCAGCCGGTTCATGTGTACGACGAGCCAGGTATCTACACCGCCATGGTAGTTGGCATTGACTCAAATACCTGCAATATTCGAGATACGGCCTACATAGACATCACTGTTATCGATGATTTTATTGAAGCCAATATCTTTTATGAGGATGAGGCAGAGTGTGGAAATCTACAGTTCAACTTTGCGAATAATAGCATCAATGCTGTCGAACACCTATGGGACTTCGGGGATGGTGGATCTAGTAATGAAGAGACCCCTACGCATGTCTATGCAGAGCCCGGCACTTATGATATTGACTACATTGTATTCGGACCGGCTTTTTGTGAGATTAGTGATACTGCCACTGTACAAATTACAATTCCCGACTCACTTTCCACTGTTCAGGCGATTCTGGGCCCTATTCCACCAGCTTGCTCACCAATCAATATTGATTTTGAAAATCTTTCTCTCGGTGCCGATGATTACTATTGGGATTTTGGTGATGGTACTACAGGCACCGGTTTCGACGCAAGCCATCAGTACAACGATCCTGGGGAATATACTGTCACCATGATCGCAGAACGTGTTCCAAGTTGCAACGACAGAGATACAACGTCTGTCACTTTTCAGGTTTATGATTATCCTGAAGCACTATTTACTTTCACAGCAGAAACGGAAAACATTGAGATTGAGACGGTGTTAACCTTCGACAATTTAAGCTCCGATGATGTGATACAATACGAGTGGGATTTTGGTGATGGTACCAGTTCCAGTGAATTCGAGCCTGTACACTTTTATGAGGCGGATGGCATTTACACTATTTGCCTTCGAGTAGTAAATTTTGGCGGTTGTGATGATGTCTATTGCCTTGATGTAGAAGTCAAAACTGAAACCTGGGTAGCACTACCAACAGCCTTCTCCCCGAACAATGACGGACATAATGATGCTTTTCGATTGAGGGGAAACGGCATTAGAAGTATGGCGTTTAAGATCTTCAACCGCTGGGGTGAAAAAGTATTTGAAGGGACAAGTCTTGAGCATCAATGGGATGGAACCTACAAGGGCACTGCACAGGAGATGGAAGTTTATGTTTACACCCTCGATATTCTCTATAAAACGCAGGAAACCTACGCCGAAAAGGGGAACATAACCCTGATTAGGTAGTGCGACGAATTTGTATTAAAGAGGACTAGGATGGTAAACGGCTTTTTGTATTTTTGGAAGGTATCTTCCAGAAAAGCCTGCTTTACAATTCTCCTCAAATGAAATACCGTATAATTGCTGCTACTCTTTTCTTGATTTCACTGACTTTTGCTCAGTCATTTTCAGGGAATTTGCAGTTCGTTGCCAACCAAAATCAGTGGGATCGAAAAGTCGAATTTGCTGCTGACATCCACGGAGGCAAAGTCTTTCTCGAACAAGACAGATTTACCTACAGTTTGCATGAAAGCATTCCGCACTGCAGTCATCATGAAGCACATGAATCTGTGTCGCCAAGGAAGGCTCATGCCTATCAAATGATCTTTGACGGAGCACAAGAAATAAATGCTCCCGATGGAAAGGAGAAGCTTCGACGATACAAGAACTACTTTCTTGGAAATGATCCAGCCAAATGGGCTAGCAAAGTTCCGGTGTTTAGAGAGGTTGTGTATCAGGAACTGTACGATTGTGTAGACCTTCATGTTTACAGTCAGGCGCATTCGCTGAAGTACGATTTGTATCTGAAGAAAGGAGGTGATCATCGGCAAATTCGTATGCGCTATGAAGGTGTAGATGATATCTACTTGAAAGACAAAACACTACACTTGACAACCAGCCTGGGAGAGATGCTTGAACTGGAGCCTTTTGCCTACCAGATGATTGAGGGCAAACAGGTTAAAATCGAATGCGCCTACTCTTTAGAAGGCCAAACGGTGAGTTTTCAAGTGGGTGATTACGATAAGTCCCTGGATTTAATCATTGACCCTACTGTGATTTTTGCCAGCTTTTCGGGATCAACGGCAGATAATTGGGGAAGCTCCGCGACTTATGATTCAGAGGAAAACGCTTATGGGGCTGGGACAGTATTTGGCACTGGTTACCCAACAACCCTTGGTTCTCTAGACGAATCCTTTAATAGTGGCGAAGTAGACATAGGAGTGACCAAATTCTCTCCTGATGGAACAACTGAGCTCTATACTACTTATGTAGGAGGTTCAGATTCGGAATCCCCGCATAGCTTAATTGCGGACGCAAATGACAACCTCATCATCTTAGGAACTTCAGGATCTTCCAACTATCCAACCAGTGCTTCTGCTTACCAAAGTTCCCACAATGGCGGGCAAATGGTAGACATCAGTGGAATCCAATATTCTTCTTCCGATATAGTAATTACCAAGATAGCAGCTGATGGCTCCTCAATTATTGGCTCTACCTTTTATGGAGGAAGCTCCAATGATGGACTTAACACAGAAAGCCTAAAACAAAACTATGGTGATGAAGCCAGGGGAGAAGTGATTGTGGGCCCAAATGGTGATATTGTTATTGCTTCTTGCACGCTTTCTGATGATATCTCGACTACCTCGGGAGTGATTCAGCCGGCTTATGCAGGAAACCAGGATGCTGTAATTGCTCGATTCAACTCAGACCTCAGTTCTTTAGTATGGGCAACTTACTTTGGTGGCGATCAGGACGACTCGGCCTATTCGATAAAGTACAATGAGACTAACGGCAATTTCTATTTTGGCGGTGGTACCGAAGGGGATATTCCTTTCGCCACAGGCCTAAATTCTAGCGATTTCGGTGGCATCTCCGACGGATATGTGGCCAGTATTAGCGCGAATGGCACCAGCTCAACAGCTACTTATCTTGGCACAAATCAATACGACCAAGTGTATTTTGTCGAAACAAATGAAGACGGGAATGTTTTTGCCTACGGGCAATCTTCGGGAAGCTACCCGGTTGAAGGTGCGGTATGGTCAGAAGCCGGGCAAAAGCAATTTATTCACAGCCTGGAGGCTGATCTGAGTACAAGCATTTTCTCCACTGTATTTGGTGCGCAAAATAGCATCAACATTTCTCCTACTGCCTTTCTGGTTGATAAATGCAATCGTATTTACGCTGCTGGATGGGGTTCTTCTGTTGGTTTTGGGAATATCAATCTCAATGTGAGCGGCATGACCACAACTTCTGACGCATTTCAACCAAGCTCTGATGGAGAAGATTTATACTTCCTGGTGCTGGATAAAGATGCCAGTGGGCTGCTTTATGCCACTTATTTTGGTGGAAATGGAGTATCAGAGCATGTAGATGGGGGAACAAGTCGATTTGATAAAAACGGTGTAATCTATCAGGCAATTTGTGCATGCGGTGGTCTTTTTGGAGGAGGATCAACACCTACAACCACAGGGGTAGTTGCACCAACCAGTGGTTCAAGCAATTGCAATTTGCATGTCGTTAAGCTTGACATGGAGCAGCCCGTTCCCACAGCAGTTGCTTCTGCCGAGCCTGCAGCGACTGGCTGTGCTGATCCGGTGTTCACTGTGCAATTGGTGAACGGGAGCCAGGGTGCGTCTAGTTACTTTTGGGACCTTGGGAATGGACAAGAGTTTGCTGGAGAAAATCCTCCACCAGTCATCTACACAGATCCTGGAATTTATAATGTACGTCTGATTGCTTATGATTCCCTGGAATGCTTCGCCACTGACACAGTATTTACTGAGATTAGAGTCGGTGTGCCGGAAGTGGTAGATGCAAACTTCAGCTACGAACTACCGGATGGTTGTGAGTCGATGAATGTGGTTTTCGATAACCTTTCGGCTAATATAAATGATCCAGACCTTGACTACGAGTATTTGTGGGATTTTGGAGACGGGTTTCAATCGGCGGCAAGGAGCCCGGAGCATGTGTATTTCCTCACAGGCGACTATGATATCACGCTCACGGTCACCTCGCTAACAGATACCCTATGCAATTCCCTGGCTACTTTTACCCTGCCAATTTCTCTCATTGACGGCTATGATGTTGAGGCTACGCTGAGTGATCTGGGCGGATCTTGCCTTCCCTTTGACTTGGGAACAAGCGCAAACAATGCCACAGCTCCAAACATTTCATGGCTGCTCGATGGCGCCGAAATAGCTACCGGACCTGACCTGAGCTACACTTTGAATCAAGAAGGCGAACATTTGCTGGAATTGATCATCAACGACCCCGGATCCTGTAATCTGGCAGATACTGCTGCAGTTACAGTGATCGGATATAGTGCTCCCGTAGCTGAGTTCGCACCAGATGTGCTTGAGCAAGACTTCGGAGAGCCAATCACATTTGTCAACTCTTCGACACCTGATATGGGATACTCCTGGCAATTTGGGGATGGAAATACCAGTACCGAATTCTCGCCCGTGCATACCTTTTTAAGTTTGGGAGAATTCCAGGCTTGCCTTACCGTTACCAATCCAGAAGGAGGTTGTGAAGACACTTATTGTGAGACCGTGGTAATCGACGAGTCCTGGAAGGTGGAAGTACCTACCGCATTCTCGCCAAACGGTGACGGAGTCAACGACATTCTATACTTGCGTGGATTTGGCATGCAAGAGGTGGAACTAGTATTGTTTGATCGCTGGGGTCGGGAACTATTCAAGACTACTTCCTTTGAGGAAGGTTGGGATGGGACTTATAAGGATGAGTTTCAGGAAATTGAAGTTGTTGCTTATCTGCTGAAAGCCAAGACCCCTGGAGGCGAAGATATTAATCGCACAGGAAACATTACTGTTCTTCGTTAAGGGATAGAGAATCAATAACTGTCCATTTTGACTTAGAAATCTTGCCTAGATGCGGCTCTCCTCGTCATGTTTAGATGAGGGTGAATACACATTTTATTTCGCCTGTGTCTACGAGGGAGGTGGTTGGCAAAATAGCCCCGATAGAAGTGAAAATAGGACTAGACTGAGCGCCTGGCTGCGCCGCTGCCAGGGGCTCCCATAAAGGAGACCCTGACAGCGGATGCAGACAGCAGCGAAGGGTAGTCCTATTGTAACGGATAGCGGGAACCAAATCTCAACGAGCAATAGGTTTCGCTCCTAATCTTATTCAATTATCACCAGGTGATAATTCTTTTTGCCTTTTTGCAGCAGGAGGTAACGTTCATTAAGTAGATCATTTGCGGTAACCATCAACTCTTCTCCTTCGACCTTTTCTTTGTTGAGGCGGACACCACCACCTTTGATCGCTCTTCGGGCTTCTCCTTTAGATTGGTAGACAGCAGTCTGCTCGGTCAGAAAATCTACGATAGGAATTTCGGCACTTAATGCCGACTGTGCCATGCGGGAGGTCGGAACACCGTTGAATACCTCGAGGAAGTCACTTTCGGAGAGGGCAAGCAAGGTGTCTTTGGTACCTTTGCCAAAGAGAATCTGTGATGTTTGCAGGGCAAGATCGTAAGCCTCCCTACCATGCAAAAGCACAGTAGCCTCCTCAGCCAGCTTCTTTTGCAGGATATTTCTTCCCGGGTCTTTTGCATGCTCAGCCTCCAGATCCTCAATTTCCTGTTTTCCGAGCAGGGTAAACACGCGCAAATATTTGCCTGCCTCGGTGTCGGCCGCATTGAGCCAGAACTGGTAGTACTTGTAAGGAGATGTTTTTGCAGCATCCAACCACACAGCCCCACTTGCGGACTTTCCGAACTTCGTGCCATCAGCCTTGGTAACCATCGGACAGGTGATGACATGCGTATCGGAAGCAGAAGTCCTTCTAAGCAACTCGGTACCAGCGGTCATGTTTCCCCATTGATCAGAGCCTCCTACCTGGAGTTTGCAGTTGTAATTATCATGCAGGAATTTGAAGTCGTAACCCTGGATGAGCTGGTAGCTGAACTCCGTAAAGGAGATTCCTCTTTCGAGCCTGGACTTTACAGAATCCTTTGCCATCATGTAGTTGACCGGAAAGTGTTTTCCAGTATCGCGAAGGAATTCAAGGACATTGATCTGCTTGAACCAGTCGTAATTGTTGACGAGGATAGCTGGATTATTTTTGGCATTGAAGTCGAAAATCTTTTCCAGGTCTTTTCGAATCCCGGCCTGGTTATGAGCAAGCTGCTCTTCGCTCAACAGCTTCCTTTCGTCTGCTTTTCCGGAAGGATCGCCAATCATACCTGTAGCACCTCCGATCAGAATTATGGGCTGATGGCCGCAGCGCTGAAAATGCACCATCATCATTCCCGCAGCGAGATTTCCAATTTGCAGAGAATCTGACGTGGGGTCGACGCCCCAATAGGCTATGGCTTTTCCCTGCTTTAGATACATTTCAACATCGGGGGTATGCTGTTTCAGCATTCCTCGCCATTTCAGTTCTTCTAAAAAGTCAAGTTTTTCCATGTTTCTCTGCTAGTTTTCTCGTTTCATTAATGATAAAGCTAAACTCCTGAGCTCCTGCTTTAGTTCCGCATCACCAGATGCCTTGTCCAACGATTGCAGCGCTTTGTCCAGGTATTTCTGCTTGAGCTGTTCTGCCATGCGCTGCACCCCAATCTCTTTGTACAAAGCAGTTACTGCCTGTACTTTTGTTTGCGGATCACTTGTAGAATCATTTATCCAGCTCTTCAACTCCTTGGTCTTGATCCCCGATTCAAGAGCTTTGATCAGCAAATATGTTTTTTTATTGTTCTTAATATCTCCGCCAATTTCCTTGCCGAATTTGGCGACGAGGCCAAAGGTATCCAAAATATCGTCCTGGATCTGAAAGGACAAGCCGACATTTTTAGCGAAGTCAAAGATGAGTTGTTGATCCATTTCGGAAGCTCCAGCTGCCAAAGCCCCTAGCTGCGCTGATCCAGCCAATAGAACCGAAGTTTTCAATTCGATCATCCGTAGATATTCCGGAGCAGTGACATCCATTCTATCTTCGAAATCCATGTCCATTTGTTGGCCAAAACATACACCAGCAGCAACTTCATTGAAAATTTTTAGCGCCGTTGGTAAGATTTCGGGTTTAAGCCTTGCCAGGTGCTGGTAAGCGTGCACAAGCATGTAATCACCGGATAGGATTGCTGTGTCCGTATCGTACTTGAGATGCACCGTCTGTTTTCCTCTGCGTAGCAGGGCTTTATCCATGATATCATCATGCATCAGACTGAAATTATGGAAAATCTCGATGGCCAATGCAGCGGGAAGTGCTTGACTTTCAGCCCCTCCAAACAGCTTGCAACAGTATAAACAAATGATAGGACGCAGTCTTTTGCCGCCCATTGACATGATGTAGTCAACAGGTTCAGTGAGGTTTTTTGGGGCTTCACAGTAGTTTGGTTGTTGCAAGGCCTCAGCAACGATGGCCAACAAATCCCCGTATATCTTCATAGCTCAAGAATTTGGCGACAAAGATAAGTATAAAATGAGCCTGCTGCTCGGCAGACAGGCATTTATTAGTAATTTTATGGTCATCTAAACGCCTGTAAAGCTCACAGGCGTGAATCATTGTGAATTATGCTCAAATTAGTTCTTAATACGAAAAAACAAATTAGCTCATTATGAAGAAAAATTTTACACAGTTATTGCTGCTCTTTGCAGCAATTTTCATGAGTAGCAATATCGCTACTGCCCAAGATTGTAATCCAGGAGATATCGCGGATGACCTTCTAGGCATCACGCAAGAGTATTGTCCTGGAGGCGAACTACTGCTTGCTACGAACGGGGAGGAAGTTGTTGACGCGGAAGGAGTTTATGTTTGGGTATTCCAGCGCCTTGATGGCGACTCTATTCCGAACTCTGCATTGGCTGGTTTAGGGACTCAGTATGCGGGAGATTTAAATGCTGCGCTAGAGGCCACTGACGGATTCTTCCCTTTCCCGCCAGGTGAGTATGCTGCTGCAGGTATTGCAGTGGATGATTTGGCAGCTCCATCCGAGGATTGCCTGACTCCTACAGAAAACTTTATCATGTTCACCATTTACGAAGCTGGTGATGCTGCTTGTGATGGCGGCGGAGGTGAGGAGTGTACAGAAGTACCATTTAACGATACTTGCGATGGCGCAATTGGTCTAGACAAGCCAGGCGGAGTAGGAAGTATGGCCAGCACAGGTCCTTATGACATCACCTGTGGTACTCTTGATGGAACAGAGCCGTCATTTGGATGGGAATGCTTTGGAGAGCCTGACGGCGGTGGTGACAGCCCATCACTAGAGAACAGCGTTTGGTTTTCGTTTGAAGGAGATGGAAATACTTACAAAATTGCAAGTACAGATTGTGCAGGTACGCTTGGCATTGGAGATTATATAACCGAGGGAGATACTCAATTTGCTCTTTACAGTGGAACTTGTGGCGATTTGTCTCTTGTAGAATGCAATGAAGATGATCCTGACGTGGCAGAACAAGGACACTACCCGGCCGGCTTGACTGTTCAAACGACAGTTGGCGTTTCTTATCATCTGATGGTTGATGCATTTAACTTCGAGGGAACCGTTTCTGCTGGTTCGTTCTGTGTCGAGATGACCATGACTGAATCTGCTTCAGGATGTGCTGCTTCGTATGGTACGATCTCTGCACCTGCCAGTACAGAAGTATGTGGTGTTAATGATAGCGAGGAAATCGGAGTTAGTGGAAATGCCACTGGAGACTTCACCACCACTTTTGTGATGACGGAAGGCGCGGATCTAGTGTTGGTAGGACTTGCTGGTGGATCTGGTATCATCAACTTTGATGATCTTGGATTGCCATATGGCGATTATACTGCTCATGCATTTAACTACCAGAGCGACCAGGAAGAAGCTATACTAGCTGCCATTGAATGGGGAGTAACGACAGGTGGTGATGTAGCAGGTTTGATTGCTGATGGAACCATTTGTGCTGCCTTGGATGTAGATGGTATCGCATTCACTTATAGCGAGTGTGAATTCCCTATTGCTATCGAAGACCTGGATGGAATTGCAGATTTGAGTGTATTCCCAATGCCGATTGCAAACTCAGCAACATTGCGATTTGATGCTTCTGAGGCTATGCCGGTTGTGATCAATGTATTTGATCTAAGTGGCCAACTGCTTGATGCGCGCAATTATAATACAGAGTTCGGAATCAACAATGTAAGCGTTGACTTCAGTGATTTCTCTGCGGGAATTTACTTCCTAAGCCTTGAAACTGCTTCTGGTTCTGTAACACAAAAAGTGGTTAAGCACTAGTGTAGATAACGCCTAGAAAATGACAGAATAGAGAGCCCTGTTCACCTAGTGTGGACAGGGCTTTTGTTTGCATAGCAGGGTTCAATCCGAAGGCATCTACATCTTACTTACCAGCAGTACGATTGCTTTGAATATGCCCGCCACCATTGTAGCTGCTAGGTAAGAGACTAAGATCGCCTGGATCGTCAATTGATGAGATGGAAGATTGGCTATGCTAAGTTCAGAGAAAAAGGAAGAAACGAATATCAGGCCCACTGCAAGGACAAAAAAGACGAAGTACGATTGAATCATGTACCAAATCCAACGATTTGAAAAGACACTGATGATTGGGTTCAGCCAGGCAAAGAGCAGCAAAGATGTTCCTGCCATATCATAAACCCTTTCTTGATTTGCAGCAAAGAGTCCAAAGAGGCAGATGATCGTCAAAGTGATTGTGGACCACCAAAGAAGTTGTTTAAGCGGACTTAAAGTATGTAAATCTCTCACTGTAAGGCCCATCTGCTGGATTCGTTGGTTTCTCTAGCATCAACAAAGGATGTGTATGCTATTGTTCACAGTGACTAGGGAAATTTGAACTTTAGTTCTGGTGTAAGCGGAGGAGCGTCTGTTTCCAATTCGATTCGGTCGCCTTTAAGCCAGCTTTTCAATAGGGCTTTATTATCCGACATCTTGCCTACCATGTAGATGGAGGCGACGCTTAGGGATAAGGAGTCATCGAATTTTTCCCTCACCACCGTTTGTGCTCCAAGTGGGGAGGCATGCGTAAAGGTGATTTCACCCTGATAGTAATCGATTGCTCCAATATGTGTATCCAGGCCTACCAGGTACACTCCCTCGCCCTGCTCCTCAATCCATTCCCTTAACAGATCGATTCGCCGGAAAGTGTTGATGGAAGAGGGCCGACACAGCACATCGACAACCTTGCCGGAGCGTTCCTGCGCAAACTTTATACGATTGAGATTTACGCCAGCATGCTTTAGAAAGGTACTAATAAGGTAGCCACAAGCTATCTTGCCCTCCCTTGGTTGCTCTGTCATGCCATCAAAGTCATAACTGGTAGAGTACCAAAAATGCATAATTGCCTTATAGCTGTTATTAAAAAAGGTCTCGACGTGATTGAGTACAGAATCGCGCTCAGTCTTGTTTCGAGCGTCCTTGTATAGTCCACGATAGTATTCTAATTCACGCTCTACTTCGTCGAGTGTCAGGTTGTAGGCAGTATTTGTACTATGACCGTGAGTCATTCCGCTTGCCTGTGCCAGGCAGCTAATTGAATTACACAAGAACAGATTCAGGCAGAGTACACCGTAGAGAAATATTCTCTTGGTAAGCATTAATTGCATGGGGGGTAGTGTGAGAGTTTGAACGGGGCAGTTATCGCTTTGGCTTATCCAAAACGCTTTGCACTGAAAAATAGACAAAACAATGTTAAAATGATAATTAATTTGGGAAAAACTATTGTATGCATTGGAGAAAAGTTGTTCAAGTCTGACAAATGAACTCGTATGCAGCCCGGTCGTTGACGAAGTTTCCAGAGATAAATTTGCTGCTTCTTCCCGGTGATAATCCATATACTAGCTAGATTTGTTTAGATTTGAAACACAAAGAACAGGACTTTATAAACACTGACGATGGCAATTAAGACCACTTTTGTGGAAGAAATTATAGCGGATTCCCGGCTAACTGCTGCATATCCGGATGCTGCTGAGCGGGAACAAATTGTTATGGCCTTTGATCGGGTTCTTAACGGTGCAAAAACGATTTCGCATACGAAGGATCGAGAGCGCATTACTCGGGCTTTTTACATGGCGGCTATAGCGCATAAGGATATCAGACGGAAGTCTGGCGAAGCCTACATTCTGCATCCCATCGCAGTCGCTCAGATCGTAGAAGAAGAAATAAATTTGGATGCTACCAGCATCATCTGTGCACTCCTGCATGACGTTGTGGAAGATACTGATACTACACTCCTGATGATAGAAAAGGAGTTTGGAAAGAATGTGGCTAGCATTGTGGATGGTCTTACCAAGATAAAGGGTCTAAAGAACAAACAAGTGAAAATGAGCCCTACTGGTGATTATCACTTTGAGGAAGGCTCCATGCAGGCAGAAAACTACAAAAAGATACTGCTGACGATTGGTGAGGATTTGCGTGTAATATTGATCAAGCTAGCGGATCGCCTCCACAACATGCGCACGTTAAAGTCGATGCCGGAGGCCAAGCAGAGAACGATTTCCTTTGAGACCATGTACCTGTATGCACCGATAGCTCATCGTTTCGGTTTGTATCAGATCAAGTCTGAACTTGAGGATCTCAGTCTTAAGTACACCAATCGGGTAATTTACAAACAGATAGCAAACAAGCTGGCAGAGAAGAAAGTTGAGCGTGAAAAGTACATCAAGGAGTTTATTGCTCCAATTGAGGAAATGCTTGCAGCTGAAGGGTTCTGTGACTTTCACATCTATGGACGCCCAAAGTCTATCCACTCGATTTTGAATAAGATTCAAAAGAAGAATGTAGAGTTTGAAGAGATTTTCGATCTGTTTGCCATCAGAATTATTCTGGATCCCGAACCAGACAAGGAATTGTATGAGTTTACAGCGGAGGACAAAAAGCATGAAAAGAAGATTTGCTGGATGGCTTATTCTATCATTACCAATAAATACAAGCCAAATCGCGACAGACTTAGAGACTGGATAGATTACCCAAAGGCCAATGGATATGAATCCTTGCACACTACCGTGATGGGTCCACAAGGTAAGTGGGTTGAAGTGCAGATAAGAACACGAAGGATGCATGAGGTTGCCGAGAAAGGAATTGCGGCGCATTGGAAATACAAGGAAGGCAGCTCAGATAATAATGCACTGGATGTTAGCTTGCAGAAGATTCGTGATGCCATTAAGGATCTTGCTGAAAATCATGATGCGCTCGATTTTGTCAATGACTTCAAGCACAACCTCTACGAAAACGAGGTGTATGTGTTCACACCGAAAGGAGAGGTCAAGTCTCTTCCTGCCGGCGCAAGCGTGATAGACTTTGCCTATAGTATACACACCGTGGTTGGTGGGCAATGTATTGGGGCAAAGATCAATGGAAAGTTAAATCCGATCTCTACCGGGCTTAAAAATGGCGATCAGGTGGAGATCTTGACTTCAAAGAAGCAAAAGCCTTCAAAGGACTGGCTGGTATTTGCAAAGACGTCGAGAGCTCGAAGCAAAATCAAATCGGCGCTGAATGAGGAGAAGAAGACGGTCGCAGATGAAGGTAAGGAAATGCTGATGAGGAAGCTGCGCTCGTTCAAAGTACCCTACAATAATCAAGTGTTAGAAGAGATACGCTCCTATTTCAATATGGAGGATAGCCTGGAGCTACTGTACAATATCGCATTGAAAAACATCAATGTAAACGTTCTGAAGGATGTGACCTTTTCGGGCAACAAGATTGTTCAGCCAGAGGCGAAGAAAGTAGAACAGAAGCCGGCCGAACCAGAAAAGCCGAAAGCTCAGTTGAGCAAAGCCAAAGCCTCCGAGTTCTCGATATTAGATAGTTTCCCAAAAGCTGTGAAATTTTCGATTGCTAACTGTTGCAATCCTGTGAAGGACGATGCAGTTTTTGGCATCATTACCAATCAGCATGGCATAAAAATCCACAGTGTCAACTGCCCAAATGCGGCTGACATGCATGCAAAGCACAGCCACCGGATTGTGAAAGCCAAATGGGGAGATGGAAGGGTTTCCTTTATGACTGGAATCTCTCTTACTGGCATAGATGGTTTGGGCCTTGTAAACAAGGTAACCACTGTGATTTCAGAGGAATTTGGCATCAATATCAGCGGACTATCTTTTGATGCGCTTGACGGGGTGTTTGAAGGAACGATTAAGGTTTACGTGCAGGATCTGGGAGAACTGAAGAAATTGATCTCCAGATTGAAAAAAATGGAAGGTATTTACACCGTAAAGCGTTCAGAATTGTAGACAAGTTGTGTTTTCGATCTAGTAAAGTTTGTATCCTAGTCTTAATAGTTTTATCTTAAGTAAGCAAGCGAAAATGCAGGCACCAGAACAAGTACAAAAAGAAGTCAAGGAGATTTTTTCGGCCTATTTACAAATGAATAAGCAACGGAAGACTCCGGAGCGATATGCGGTTCTGGAAGAGATTTACGCTTCTGAAGGCCACTTTGAAGCTGAAGAACTCTATCTTCAGATGAAAGAGAAAGCCACTACCATAAGCCGTGCCACCATCTACAACACCCTTGAGCTACTAGTAGATTGTGATCTTGTTAGACGCCATCAATTTGAAAGAAATGGCGCGCATTATGAGAAGTCTTACGGCTACAAGCAACACGATCATATAATTTGTCTGGACTGTAAAAAGGTTGTAGAATTCTGCGACCCGAGAATCCAGCAGATAAAGTCAATGATGGGCGAAGTATTGCACTTTGAAATAAAGCATCATTCATTGAATCTCTATGGTGCCTGTAATGGGCATTGTGGGAAAGAAAAAAGGAACCTTAGCGACAAAAAAATCGTTTAGATGAAAGTAAAGCGTAGCGAATGTAATTAGTATTAACCCCTATTCGCTAAATTAAAAACCAAAGCAACACCCATGAAATTTAGAGTTCTATTCTAAAATCTTCATTATGAACTACTCCTTTAGTACCCCTGACAATGCAATCCTAATTGCCCTAGAAGGTGATATGCTTGCGCCCCACCATTATGAAGATCTTCTTGATAAGATAGACGATTATCTCCTGGAAGGAAAAAATCGTTTTGTTATTGATCTTGAGGGTTTGCGATTTATGAACAGCAGTGGATTGGCCGCTCTCTGCATGATACTTACCAAAGCACGAAAGAATGATGGTGAAGTTGCGTTGTGCAAAGTTCCTCCTCATCTGGCCAAACTGCTAATTGCGACCAAACTTGCAGCTATTTTCAGCATTTTCGAAACAAGTGAAGAAGCCGTGTCCTATGTCGGCGTGGAGCTTGCGGAAGTAGAAAACGCAGAATCTGAAGAATAAGAAGCAAGACCGTATACACGGTTCATTTCCCTTACCAGCAAATTTTGACCTGTGCAACAGATTGCTCAAGCTAGCGGAGCTGGAGCCGATAAGTTGTATTCTGGATAGCAACGGCTACTCATGGGATCGGTACGGCAGGTATGATTTGCTTGCTGGGGTCGGTGCTCACTGTGTAGTCGAGAAACCGCAGTCTGCATCCTTTACGGCTGTTCGCAGACTTTATAGGGAGCAAAAAGATTGGCTTTTTGGGTTTTGGTCCTACGAACTTAAAAACGACGTTGAAGAGCTCACCTCTTCAAACTTTGATGGAACAGGGGCTCCTCCCCTGTTCTTCTTTGTACCAAAAACTGTTTTTACGCTGCGCGGAAATACTTTGGAAATTTCCTGTTTGCCAAGCACTGATCCAGAAAGCATTTGGCGACAGTTGCAAGACTGCGCCACAACTGGTCCAGGCAATTGCCTTCCTTCCGATTTTGAGCTTAAAAGCAGAATAAGCCGGGAGGAATACCTCAGTGCTGTGAAAGCAATCCAAGATCATATTATCGCTGGTGATTGCTACGAGCTAAACTATTGTATAGAGCACTATGTGGAAGATATAGGGCTGAACCCTGCATGCCTCTTTGCTGATCTGAACCGTATTTCCAAGGCCCCCTTTTCTTGCTATTTCAAAGCGAACAACCTGCACATAATGAGTGCGAGTCCAGAAAGGTTTTTACAAAAACACGGCGATACACTTATCAGTCAGCCGATTAAAGGCACAATTTCAAGAGCCGAGAGTTCTGGGCTCGACCAGATGCAAAGGCGGAGATTGCGAGGGGATGAAAAAGAACTGGCCGAAAATGTCATGATCACAGATCTGGTACGCAATGATCTTGCAAGATCCGCGGAAACAGGCAGTGTCGTGGTGGAAGAACTGTTCGGAGTGTATTCCTTTGAGAAAGTACATCATCTGATCAGTACGATTAGCGCAAAACTGAGAAAGGACCTTGACGGGATTGACGCCATTAAGCATGCATTTCCGATGGGCTCTATGACTGGGGCACCGAAAGTAAAGACAATGGAACTCATTGAACGTTATGAAGCAAGCCGACGAGGTGTCTATTCGGGTTCACTTGGTTATATCAGCCCGGATGGAGACTTCGATTTTAATGTTGTGATTAGAAGTCTGATTTACGCCGCTGACAAACGATACCTCTCCTTTCAGGTTGGAGGAGCCATAACGCACGATTCAATGCCCGAAAAAGAGTACGAGGAATGTCTATTGAAGGCAAGAAACATTCTGCAAGCTTTGGGAGCGAGCTAAAGTCCAGGAATCAATCGTTCTAGTTGTCCCCTAAAAAACGATAGGGAGAAACCTTGCGATTTCTCCCTGTTGGTCGTTATAATACTAATAGGTAACTAATGAGTATTTTTTGTTTAGGGATAGAGAATCAATAACTGTCCATTTTGACTTGCTAGAAATAATTTATCCATCGTTATTTTTCTCCACCAGCCAACAAGGATGCTGTCAAAAAATGCCTCGTCTAAATCATTTCTTGCGGCGTCAAATTCAGACAGTTATTGATTCCTTATCCCTTAGTTCTGATTTTACTCTTGTCATACCCTTTACTTCGCTGTTACAACCATCTTTCTGCTGATGGCCCGACCATCGCTCAGTATCATACTGTAATGGTAGATGCCTGGAGCCAAGGTCCCACCATCGAAATTCAATTCATGCACTCCCGCTTCGTAATCTGAATCCAGCATTCTTCGGATCAGCTTTCCTTGTAGATCATGCAAATGAATCTGAACCCTTCCTTTCTCGGCCAGCTCGAAACGAATCGTAGTGCTGCCAGCGAATGGATTCGGATAGTTGGACAATTCAGCAGCAGTTGACTCCTTCAAAGTAATGAGCTCTGGTGCGTCTTTGTAAACGTATCGGGTTCTCATCAAGTGATCTTCGCTATCTCTGTTTGTTTTAGTGACAGACAGCTTTTCGATCTTTCGTCCTCGCGAATCGTAGGCATAAGTTACTTCCTGACTCTTGTTCCACTCTCCCTGGATCAGATCAGTCTTATGGGAACGAACGACTTTGCCATCTTTTTGCTCGTAGGCCCAACGACTGCTCTCCACCCAATCGGACTTCTTTGCGTTCCAGTGCAATACGAGTTTCCCTGAGTTAGTACCTTTCTCGTCGTACTGATACACGTTCTTCCAACTTGGACGCCAGGTTCCGTTTTTGAAGTCTGCCTTTTGCTGATCAATTCGGTTACCCTTGTCATCGTAGCCGTAGCTAACTTTCATGTTTGGAATCCAGTTTCCACTTTCCGTGCTGTACTTATACCAGGTATACAAGATGCAATTTCCTTTTGCATCATACTCGTAAGTATCTTTTCGCTTTTTGTCCCAGCTTTCTGTTTCTTCGTTCCATCGCAGGTCCAGGAATACGGTTTTTAGATTGTCCTCATTGTGCGTGAACTCAAATCGGTATGATTTTGTCCAGGCATTTAAGTCTTCATCCCAGCCTAAACATTCTGCTGCAATTTTGTTGCCAGAATCGTCAAAAGAGTTTGTGCACTTGTTATTGTTAGTCCATTGACTTTCGTCGCGACTCCAATTTTGTGTGATCGTACCTACTTCATTCCCATCATCGTCATAAGACATTATGGCCTGATAAACCTCTTCCCACTCTCCTGCATCATGATTCCAGCGCTGGGTCAGCGCCTGATCCAGGAGGGATTGGGCCTGTGATTCCAGGGATAGCATCAAAAACATCAATGCTGCGATTGCAATTGCTGGGGTAAATCGCTTTAATTTCATATAAAGTGCCTTCATTTTTTACTTAACAATAGCCAGGCTACAAGTTAACATCTGCCACAAGCCTTTGGCTGCTTCAGGATTGGAATACTGGCCGAACAAATATTGCTTAGTTGGTGGGTGGGAATTGCACGCCTTAGCGCGACTGACCTTATGACTACAAAAGTACTACAAAGTCATTATAGCTTGTGCAAAAACTTCACGAGACACCAATTAATTTTCCGGGTGTATCCCTACCTTCCCTTGTGCTACCATACTGCTAGCTGTGAGAGGCCATCTCAGTGGCTTCTACCTCCCTGATTATCAGTTACTCAGCACAAATACGGTTACCTGTGAATCACTGTTGACTTTTGCTCAAAGAATAAATGAAAAGCCCTTTAATGTCGACTATTTTTTTCTTCAAGCATGTTCGTCAGCCGTGATACCAACAAGATTGTTAGCAAGCCGGACACCATTGCAAAAGTCCGGAAAGGAAACATGATCGTGCCTGCTTCATCGGTCATCGGAAATGGTAGCCAGCCGGGAATACCTAAAGTAGGATCTCCTGCCCCAAGTCTAATCAATAAGGATACCAGTAAACCTGCGGCTGCTCCATATTTGTTCGCCTTCTTATCAAATAGAACGCAAACTAATTGTGGAAAAAGTATCACATAGACAAAATCAGAACACAAAAACCATAACTCATACACGCTCTTAATCTTGAGCGCCAGCAGGGTCGCTGTAATTCCAATTAACAGTATTGCTTTCTTGATCACTTTGGCCAACTTCTCGCCGCTCACCTGCTCACTGGTCAGTGGTCGATAGACATTCCAGGACGCTACTGAAGCGGCGGACAAAATGGAGCTGTCTACCGATGACATAACTGCTGC
>JAHDEE010000347.1 GCA_020629005.1 Chitinophagales bacterium | reverse complement strand
TCAAATCTTGAATAATACTCTCCCAGGTCTTGCCTTCGAGCGCTGGCGTCATTAATGTGTACTTTGGATTGACCAGGGTTTCAGATAAGTAGCTTTTAAGGAATGCAAAACACTTTAGGATTTCTACTGGCCTGGAATCGGTTTTCAAGTTATTGTCTTCAAACAAATATATGATTCTTTCGCTGGGGTTGCAGGTCATGCCAAATCGATCAATTAAGTATCTCGCATATATGGTCTTGAAGAAGGCCAATTCGTAGGGATCAATAGATCCTTGATGTCTAGATAGGAAGTGGTAAATCAAGTTAGAGGCCAAGAGATCTTTGAATTTGGTTTTATCATTGAAAATTAGATCATAATTTCCATTTGGGTTATCATTTCGAGAGGAGAAATTTTTCCAAATCTGATTTCTTAAGTCAGGGTCCGCTAGACTTGGTTTTTGCAAAAAATAGGCTACATAAACCTCTCCGAAGGATTCGTTTGAGATTACTTTTACTTCGTCCGGTGTAAAACGGAATTCCCCTCGCCGTTTCTCATACCAATACTTAGTATCAAATGATTCATTTTGCAGTCTTATCTGTACCGGATCATTTGCCTTGAAGTCTCTATGATTCACAGGGTTTTGTGAATTTGTGTAACGGGTTACATCGAGATCAAAATCCTTACCGCCAGACCTAAGCAATCTGAAAGCAACCAGTGCATCCTGATCCATTTTTTCTCGTTGTATTGGCGATGCTTTCTTATATGCCTGGTAGATCGAATAAACAGTTTGGGCTCCATTTATGATTTGCAATCCTGTGAATTTAATTCTTTCAGCCTGGTTGCCGATGGAAGGTAGAAGTGTGGTGATAGCAGTAATCCCATTGTTGTAGTACCAGAAGTAGTTTGGGTTATCACTTACTGTCAGTTCAATCTCTTGATTGAAACTTGATTCGATCAGGGGATTCCTTACATTCCTAAAGAAGAGACCAAATCCATATGCCTTAAACAATCTGTATATTGCTCCAGGGCGGACTAGCAATTGGTAGGCTTCGAAGGGGCGATCTATCTTGATTAAGTTCTTTTCCTTTTGTACAATTTCAAGCGTTATTTCAGCCTCTTCCGGGTTAGAGAACTTTTGCAGCGGATTGATTGGGGTGATCTGTTTGTACTTCCTATCAATGTAATCTGTTCTGATGCGATTTATGTCTATGACTTCAAAATCAATTCTGTCATCTTGTCGCTTAAAGGTTTTGATTGCTTCATCTGCACCACCATTGTAGGGGGGCAAGACTTAGGAAGATGAACTTGACCTCTCCGTTGTCTTTGAGATGGCTATTCAGTGTAGCAACTTTTGCAGCTAACTTCTCATTATACTTTGCCTCCCCAGCCAAGATTGTATTGAAATCTGTAATAGACTTTAGAATCTCATTTCTACTTGTTTCTTTAGCAATGTTTTTGGCAGTATTCCATTTTGATTGCACTACGTAAAATACTCGATTTCCTAGTGCGTCTTTACCTTCAAAAATAAGGTCGCAGGAGTAGTCATCTGATCCATCCGTGATTGACTCATTGTATCGAGAGTTGTTTCCGTAAAACTCCAGAAACCAAATCAGAAGGCCGTATGACCTGGCTTGAGGGCTGCTTAGGTCCTGATGGGAAGATAGGTTTTTGTCATCTTTGTATTTGTTGACAAGGTCAGATATCTCATGGTCGATCTTGCTGTATAAATCGGATAATTCCATCTCTGTGAGGCTTTTTCAATGCTTGCAAGGTACAATATAGATCTTTAAATCTGTGTAGAACTCATTGGGCAAAGCATTGCAAACATTTGTGCGCTTTCTCTTTGAGTTCTTTCGCGACCGACTCCAAATGTTTACCAAATCCCCCTCCCAACGTACTATGTGTAGCAGAAGGTACGATCCTTCATTAGACTTATTCATCAGCTAAACTAAATATTGTCCCATGCATACCACATATGCCCCAATTTCTGCCAATGACTTTGTCAAAAAGTTTTTGAAAGAGAATCCGTCGTGGAAAGAAGAGAAAATTAGAGAATCACTATCCAAAGCAGCCTTTCATTTTTTTCAAGGAGATTCCTGTGAATGTGGTAATGAGCTTTGGGTGATTGGGTCTGCTGCTGTAGGGCTTAGCTGCTTCCAATGTATTACAGGAAATGAAACACCCTCAAAAGACTATGAGCTGGAAGAGGTATTAGAACATATGAAGCGGAGGACCGGTAGGCATATAGACACAATGGAGCCATCAGAGATCGATGGATGGTTTGATGATGCTGGGTATGAACTTGATCCAGTGGAAACAACTCCTGAAGCATGCTACGGATGCTTATTTATGTATTCTCAGGATGAGGACATGCGTTCATTTTGTAGCTTAAAGCGCTTGGATCAGGTGCTGTATCCAGGGGAGTTTGTTTGTGAGCGGTTTCGGAAGTTGTAGAGGTTTTGATCCTTTTTACCCTCATTTAATTGTACTACATATGTGTGTATTTACCTCAGAAGTGAAAGATTCTACTTTTCATAATTCTTGTATCTTGGGAGATAAACCGCAGGAGATGAGAATTGAAAGGCTCAAACTTAGTAACATCGGGATATTTGATCGATTGGACCTTCATTGGCGGTCGGAGCTGGAATCCGAAACAGCAGAAATTCATATACTCTCAGGACCAAATGGTTCAGGTAAGTCCACAATTCTATATACTCTGGCTGCTGCATTTGACGGTCTGCAAGTGAAGCACTTTCAAACACCCTACCTGCGAAATCAATTGGTAAAACGATTTCGTTTTTTTAGCGGAAACCATCCCGAAGAAGAACGGTATAGTGGTGCCACAATTTCTTTTGCTGACGGCGAAAAGTGCGATTTCTATAGCTGCGACAAGTGTCATGACCTGCATCCTGGCTCTACTCCCCAGTACTTGGGGAACTATCGAAGTCTGGCTTCGAAAGATGAAGCTCCAACAATTCCGGTGCGATTTGCTGCGCTTGCATATTCTGGGTATAGATATATTGCATCTAGCCAGGTGGATGCTATAAGAGAGATAGATATTAACCCACTTTTCGGTGCCTTGGAGTTCGTTCGAACTGCAAAAAGCGGATCCGATGGGAGTCGAAGCCCCGTAAACCAGTGGATCGCCAATTTGCTATCCAAGAGGGCTTCAGCTTCTTATGATGGTAATGAGGAGCTTTCGAAGAAGTTTGACGCTTCAATAGTGCGGTTGGAATCTGCAATTGGAGAAATCATTTCAAAGAAAGTGAAGTTTAAAATGGCCCTAGAGCCAAAGCCAGAGCTCTCACTATTCTTAGATGAAGTGCAGCTTGACTTCGATGTGTTACCTGATGGGCTAAGATCGCTATTGAGCTGGCTGGCTGACTTGTTAATGCGTCTTGAGAGGCTTGTCTGGGAAGATGATATCGCCTTGTTTGAAAGAACCTTTTTTCTCTTTCTTGATGAAATAGAAGTTCATCTTCATCCGAAGTGGCAACGTGCAGTGCTACCTACCATAGCAAAGCTATTTCCAAATGCACAGATATTCTTGACAACACACTCTCCTTTCATATTAAACTCTGTAGACAATGCATGGGTGTATAAGCTAGCTTTACAGGATGGTACAAGTGTAATTAAAGAAGTTTATAAGACGCGTACAGGTAGAAGTTTTGCTTCTGCTGCGAGAGATTTTCTGGATGTAGAGGAAAGGTTTGGCGAAAATACTTCCCACGATTTAAGTGCTTTTTATTCTATTCGAGATAAACTTCTAACCAATGGTGAATCCGATGCTCTTTGGGAAGAACTACACAGGGCAGCACAGTCATTGGAAGGAGATCTGGAAACAAGAACTATAGTACGTTTGGAAATGAAGCAGTTGGAGAAAATATTGCGGGATAGAAATGATTAAGCTGATAAGAAGGGCAGCGCCGAATTGGTTGACCGGGAAATGGAAAGCATGGGGACTTCAATATCAAAATCAGGTTGCTGATCCTAGACGCCGCAATAAGCTGGATTGGCCAATGCACAAGGGTGTCCGAGTCAATCAATTATTGTATCCCCTTTTGGCATTCGACACAAAAGACCATTGCTCTTTCTGCGATGCATACCCAATGATCGCTAGAGTACCCGCAACGATCGAACACTTCTACCCAAAAGTAAGATTTCCAGCAAAAGTGCTAGCCTGGGAAAATCTATTCATCTGTTGCGGGAACTGTCAGCAAAAGGGTGACGAGTTCAATCGATATCTGCTAAAGCCAGACGCTGGCAGCTATAGCTTCCATAAGTACTTTCTGTTCAATTATTCAACCGGAGAGCTTGAACCGCAGGTCGGCTTGACAGCATGGCAAAATAAAAGAGCAAGTGAGACTATCCGACTGTATCGGCTGAATGATCATGGTAAACCGGACGATCGACTAGAAGTACTTGAAAGATGGTTGGAAAGCGCACAAACGGCAGTTGATCAGTATTGCTACCGTTTTATGTTTTGATTCTATTACCTGGTAGACTGCTTCCATAACGTCGCACAAAAAGCTGTAAAGTTTCCAAAGACAGCAGCTTATCTGTACAGTCTCGCCCATCTACCCCAAATTAATCGACGCCGACAAAAATGCAGTAATCGGAAGGGAAATGAGGGATATAGTCGTTTGACCTGTAAGCATGAACAGTACGAGTCCTACGATAATTGGTGCTACTACGAATCGATAGGTAATTGCTGCAAAATTATCAACGCCTATCCAATGTACAGCGATGTATCTGATTGTTAGAAACAACCAGAAAAGAAATAACACGATCGCAAGCAGCATCGAATCCTCATCGCTGCTGGGCTCGGAAAAGATGCCAAGCCAGGTAAGTGTTAGCAGTATATAGCCGATCTTCTTCATTAGGAACT
>JAHDEE010000346.1:1781-4880 GCA_020629005.1 Chitinophagales bacterium | reverse complement strand
GGCTTCGAATATGTGAAGGGTTCGGATATCAATCGTGCCCCGGAAGAAGTATTGCTAAAAGACGAACTCAAAGCTTTCCTGAGCAAGAGATACGCTAGTGAGCATATCACAGCCTCAGAGATCGAAACGCTCATCAGAGGGCTGGAAAGGCTCTCTGCAGCAGACCTATATGATAGCAACAAACAGATTCTAAAAATCATCTCTGATGGCTTCATCATGAAGCGAGAGGACCACAGCCAGAAAGACCTCTACATCCAGCTCATCGACTATGAGCAGGTCGACAACAACAATTTCAAGGTAGTCAATCAGTTCGAGATCATCGGAAAGGAAAAGCGCATACCAGATCTCATCATCTTCATCAATGGCCTTCCGCTGGTGGTCATTGAGCTCAAAAGCCTGAGCAGGGAAGAGGCAACTTTGCACACTGCCTATGAGCAGCTTACGAAGCGCTATCGTCGAGACATCCCGGAGCTGATGAAGTACAATGCCTTCTGCGTCATCAGCGATGGCAGCAACAATAAAGCAGGTTCCCTCTTTGCCGCCTACGAGTTTTTCTATGCCTGGCGGCGTATCAGCACCTCCCGAGAAGATCAGCAAGGCATCGACTCTTTATACACCATGATACAAGGCATGTTCAATCGCGAGCGATTGATCGATATCATACACCATTTCATCTTTATCCCAGACAAGTCCAACAAAGAGCAGAAGATTGTTTGCCGCTACCCACAGTACTACGCCACCAGAAGACTCTACGACAATATACTGGCCCATCAAAAGCCCAGGGGCGACGGTAAAGGCGGCACCTACTTTGGAACCACTGGCTGCGGCAAGAGTTTCACCATGCTCTTTCTCACCCGCCTGCTCATGCGCAGCAAGCAGCTATCCAGCCCCACCATCATTATCATCACCGATCGTACCGATCTGGATGAACAGCTATCCGGGCAGTTCACCAATGCCAAAGGATACATCGGAGACAATGTGGTACAGAGTGTGCTAAGCAGAAAAGACCTGCGGGATAAAGTGCAAGGCAGAAACAGTGGAGGCGTATTCCTCACCACCATCCACAAATTCAACGAAGACACAGAGCTGCTATCCGATCGAAACAATGTGATCTGCATCTCAGATGAGGCCCACAGAAGTCAGATCAATCTAGACCAAAAAGTAGTCGTAACCGATGAAGGTGTACGCAAGTCCTACGGCTTTGCCAAGCACCTACACGACTCCTTACCCAATGCCACCTATGTCGGCTTTACCGGCACGCCCATAGATGCCACCCTGGAGGTCTTTGGAGACATCGTAGATGCCTATACCATGACCGAGTCCGTCAGAGATGAAATCACGGTGCCGATCGTTTATGAAGGCAGAGCCGCCAAAATGTACCTGGACTCCAAGGTACTGCACGATATAGAAAACTACTACAGTCAAGTAGCCGAGCAAGGCGCTTCGGAATATCAGATAGATAAAAGCAAGCAGCAAAGCGCCAGCATGAACACCGTGCTAGGAGATGCCGACCGTCTAAAGTCGCTGGCCGAGGATTTTGTGCAGCACTATGAAACCCGAGTCAAGGAAGGCGCATCAGTCAAGGGCAAGGCCATGTTTGTTTGCGCCAGCAGAAGCATCGCCTACGATTTCTACAAGCAAGTCATCAAACTTCGTCCCGGGTGGAATGAAGTGAAAGTCTGCGAGGAAGGAGCCAAACTAAGCATAGCAGAAAAGAAAGAAGTGCTGCCGATGGAGCGCATCAAGATGATCATGACCAGGGGCAAAGATGACGATCGAGATCTGTACGATCTACTAGGAGACAAAGCCTACAGAAAGAAACTGGATCAGCAGTTCAAAAACGATAAATCCAATTTCAAAATTGCCATTGTTGTAGACATGTGGCTGACTGGTTTTGATGTGCCCTTCCTGGATACCATGTACATCGACAAGCCCCTACGTCGCCACAATCTCATTCAAACCATATCCAGAGTCAACCGAAAGTTTGCCGGCAAAGGCAAGGGCTTGATTGTAGATTATATAGGCATCAAAAAGGAGATGAACCTGGCCCTGGCCATCTACAATAATGTCGATCAACAAGAGCTCGAAGGGGTAGAGCAATCCGTCGTAGTAGTCAAAGATCACTTAGACCTACTAGCTAAGCTCTTCCACAAATTTGATACAACCGACTATTTCAAGGGTACCTCCCTAAGTCAGTTAGACTGCCTCAACAAAGCCTCGGAATTTGTCTTACAAACAGAAGAAAAGAAGAAGCGCTTCATGGCGATGGTCAAGCGACTCAAAGCCGCTTATGATATCTGTTGCGGCAGCGACGGTCTCGAGCAAAGCGAGAAAGACTATGTGCATTTCTATCTGGCCGTGCGTTCCATCGTGTTTAAGCTTACCAGGGGAGAAGCCCCTGACACCGCACAAATGAATGCCTATGTCCGAGAGAAGATTACTGCCGCATTGCAGAGTGATGGTATAGAAGAGATATTGAAACTAGGCGAAGAAACCAACAAAGAGCAGAACATCTTCGATCTGGATTACTTAGCCAAAATCGATAAAATCAAACTGCCACATACCAAGATTCAGTTACTGCAAAAGATGTTAGCCAAAGCCATCGGCAAGATGAAGAAGGTAAACAAAATGCAGGGTGTTGAGTTCTCAAAGAAGATGCAATCGGTAGTCGATCGCTATAATGAGCGAAAAGACAATGTATACGGAGGGCAAGAGTTTGATGGCATCACCACTGAGCTTCGCGACCTCATCGTACAACTCTACGAAGAGTTCAAAGCAGGAGATGAGTTGGGCATCGACTTCGAAGAGAAAGCCTTCTATGACATTCTGAAAGCATTGGCAGAGAAGTATGATTTTAGCTATCCTAAAGACAAGATGCTACATCTGGCCAAAGAGGTAAAGAAGATCGTAGATGATAAAGCCAAGTACACCGATTGGAGCAAACGAGACGATATCAAAGCAGCCCTTAAAGTAGAGCTTATCCTGATTTTAGCCGAAAACGACTATCCGCCCGTAGACAGAGATGAAGTCTACCAGGAGATCTTTGAGCAAGCTGAGAATTTTAAGAAAAACAGAGGTTGATGACTTGAGTCAGTTTTG
>JAHDEE010000346.1:0-1681 GCA_020629005.1 Chitinophagales bacterium | reverse complement strand
TTTGGGCGTGCCCCTCCCTTCGCTCCAGCGGCGCCTGGCGGCGCCACTTCCGCTCAGTCCGGGTCAGGCTCTCCGCTAATACTCCCCTTGTGGCTAGCGCTTCGGCTTATGCTGTCTGTGGTCTCTCCGGCAAGCTCCGAGCCCCCATACAGCATGCCTCAGTCGCTATCCCCGGCGGCTCGTTCCGCTGCGATCCTTCACGCGGGACGCCTATCTGCTCTCATGTCCAGAACCTCGGCTATCAGAACCGAGACTGTTCACCTCAGCTGCATGTTACGAACCTCTTGCAGTACACCTACTTTTGACCGTCCACCCATCCGCTAAAAAGAGATACTGGTCTACGTAGCATCTCTTGGGCCACTTGTCAACTAGAAGCCTTCCGTATGATTAGAACTTCTTGATCAGAGAAGATCATCCAGGCGAAGTCGTAGACATAATGGTATATCTTGCCCTGGCGATTGGTATAGTACCCCGTTATGTGGGCATAGTTGAATTGCTTCTCATCCAGCACCCAGCGTTTCACCTTTTTCCTGGTAGCCCTTTTTCCCATCACTTCCAGTAGGATTCGCCTGTTTTTGTGAAGAATCTTATCAATTGTTGCTGTGGCAGCTTGATTTACAACCCTAAGTTTCTTGTGGTACTCATTCTTGCATTGAATCGAGCAAAACTTCTTATCCGATCTGCCGGAAATCTCCGATTTGCAAATTTTACACTTCGACATAGACTGATTTAACTGTTAGAACCGTTGTTAACGGTTAATTTACTATTAAGAAGTGAATTTCGGAAGTTCTTTGTTCAAAGACATCGCTCAGACAATTATATTGGGATTATGAAACACAAGATTATTGTTGGACCATGCAAGGTGAATGGTGAAACTCGGATATTTCTCAAGTTTGGGTACGACGAAGAGCTGATTGCGAAGGTCAGAAGTCTTAGGGGAGCACGATGGAGCAGAGAAAAGCTATGCTGTAAATACAAGAAAGACCTATCGAAATTTCTTCATTCCTTTCCTGAAGCACTTTGAAAACAGAGCTATAGCGGATTTAACTGTGCCACAAATTGAGCAGTACGTAGTGTCGTTAATCCAAAGCAAGGGTTTATCAGCCACCTCTCAGAATCAGCTGATTAATGCAGTGAAGTTTTACTACGAGAAGGTTTTGGGGAGAGAACGGCGATACTATTACATCGGTAGGCCAAGGAAATCGAAAAAGTTACCTGAAGTACTAAGCGAGCAAGAGGTATTGAGGATCTTGAAAGCCCCAAAGAACCTGAAGCATCAGTGTATTCTCCTACTGGTGTATTCTGCTGGCCTGCGACTGTCAGAAGTAGTTAACCTACAACTACAGGATTTGTTGGTAGATCGAAAGCAGCTACGAATAAGGTGTGGCAAGGGAAACAAGGATCGCTACACGATTCTTTCACAGAAGGCACTGTTGCGGCTTCAGGAATACCTTAGGAAATATAAACCAGAACTATGGCTCTTTGAAGGCCAGACTGGCGGACAATACAGCAAGAGAAGTGTGCAAAATGTGTTCAAGCAGGCCCTGATCATGTCCGGAGTTAATACATATGCAACCTTGCATACCCTTCGCCACAGCTTTGCTACTCATCTACTAGAAAAGGGTACAAGTTTGCGCTACATCCAGGAGCTATTAGGTCATTCATCCAGCAAGACGACAGA
>JAHDEE010000345.1 GCA_020629005.1 Chitinophagales bacterium | reverse complement strand
GGCGGCGGCATCCAAGGCAAGCATCGCATGCTTTTCGAACAAGGCGACATGCGCCTCTGCTTTGAGAACTGCTTCATCCAGATCTCCACCGTGCTTGGCCAGGAAACTCTGAATGTACAATAGGTTCTCTTGTGCTTTTATATTATCTGGGGCTGGCTGCTCACTTAGAATTGGAGAATTAGCAATCTCAGCAAATCTCTGCTTGTTCTTTGGATCCCTAATGTAGATATCATTTTTGAGGATAATATTGAGTCTTTCTCGGATGGACTTTAGTCGAATAGATCGACTAAGCTCCTGAAGAAATCGCTCTTGCTCTTGCAGCAATTCCAGCATTCTGGTCTGTTGCTTTGCCGTCTCAATCTGAGTAGCTCCCACTTGCAATTGGCAATCTATAAGACTTAAGAGGGCTTCGTAGTCGCACAATTTAAGTGCTTTACTTTTTGCTTTTCCAATTCGGGACTGCATTTCTTTCTCTTGCCCTCTTTCGAGCATGATGGGATAAGCTCTCAAAGACTCCTTTAAGGGATACTCTTGCTGATCCTGTAGAACCAGCATACGAATAACCCGATCATACAAAGCCTTTTTTAGCGTAGCCAGTTGCTTTACACTCTTAATGCCCAGTGTGCTTGCCAGCGATGCGTCATTCGCTTCTTTTGCGCTGGCAATCGCCACCAACAACTTCTGACAATTGCTCGCCTCCTTGCTGTTTTCGAATGTCAAAAAGCGCATTAGATGCTTCTTTTCCTTGTTGCTTAAGGAATCTACTAGCCTAAAAAGTCTCTCTTTTTTCTCCATTTTCAAAAATTGATCCAGAACTCAAAAATGAACATCCATCGCTAAAACATTGACAATATAGCATTTAGACTAATTAATTTATTGAAATTAGTATCACTATTGCCTTATCAAGCTGACATTGGCCCCAATTTTTATTGGAAAATGCGAAAAACCGGGCCTTTATATCACAGGGCTTCTGAAATACCTTGCAATAGTAATCAACATTTAGGTTGAAAAACACTTATTAAATCAATTAAACTCATTACAGATGAAAACTAATCTAATTGCAATTGTGATGATCTTCCTGCTAACGCAACTACTTCATGCACAAAATGACCCCAGCAGCGACCGATGGAAAGAAAATACCAACAAAGACACCTACGTGCTAGATGGTGAGCGAATCCTAATAGGCTCGGATGTGGCCCCAAATGTTGGCCCTGCCACTCAGCTAGTGATAGACAAGAACCTTCTGGTTGGAGCAAACAGGGGTGTAGCCACTCCTCACAGTAGTCATAATGATGGCAACGGAGTCATTATTGGGGATGCCGGATACATGATGGATCGAAACAATGGGAATCTGAACCTCATTTCGCGAGGATCGCTAAAGGTCGATGTAAAAGCTTGGGATACACCTATCGAAGCCTTTAGAATCAATCAGCAGGGACAAATGGGTCTCAACCAATCGCTGCCACTGGGCATGCTACATGTAAAAGAGAAAGACTTTACAGGTTCGGGCCTTGTGTTGGAGGCTATACCGGGGGGAAATCCCAATGTCATGTTTGCTGTGGACAATGATCTCAAAACTAATCTCAGGTATAATGACAACCTGGGGGGAATGCAGATTCATACCTATGTAGGCTCTCCGTATGGCGAGATAACTTCGATTTTTGCCAAGGACAATCAACAGGTAGCCATCGCCGGATCAACCGTACACAACGACGAAAAATTCAAACTCAATGTGCATGGACATACAAATACACGTGGTCTGATGGTAAACAAAGGTTTGACCGGCAATGTCACTGGAGCTCATGATGATGTTTCAACACTGGCACATACCTATCTAAGGTCCTTTCACGATCAAGACACAATGAACGTAGTCTTAAACACCAATGCCCTGCTGATTGGCATAGATCACATCTGCAAGCACTACAGTCCACCTGCAATCCCTTCTACAGTAGGGCTATATCTGGATGCTGGTTCAGAGGGAATGCAGCATGGAACCGGCTTATGGACAGTCTATTCAGATCAACGACTCAAGCAAAACGTACAGCCTCTGGAAAACAGCCTGGAGGTACTAAAGAAAGTGAACATATACTCCTTCGAGTACAATGGGAAAGCGGGGACCAAGCGAGGAGACATGCACTATGGCGTAATAGCCGATGAGATGCAGAAGATACTGCCGAATACGGTGTCGACTGGAACAGGAAAACTCAATCCAGAGGACAAATTGGAAACCGAAATACTGGCATTCAACGCCAATGATCTTCTCATGGTAAATGTGGATGCTACCAAGCGTCTGGCATTGGAAGTAGAGGCAAAGGAGGAGAGAATTTTAGCACTTGAAAGTCAGGTAGCTCAGTTGCAATCCGATATGAATGAACTGATCAGCGCGATGCAAAGAGGCAAGCAGCCGCAGAAAGCATCTCCCGAGGGAAGTCAATTGTACCAGTCTTTACCAAACCCAACCAAGGGAGCTATGAGCATCGGCTATCGACTCCCCGAAGATTGTAGAAGCGCTTTTATCATCGTTTCGGATCTGCAGGGCAAGACCATCGAACAGATAAAGATTGATGGAGAAGGCGAAGGCAATCTGACCTTCAATGCTAAGCGTGCGGGGCTTTCAGCCGGCACCTATATCTATTCACTGCTTGTCAATCAAGAGCTAGTGGATAGCAAGAAGTTTGTGCTTTTAGATTAGTTTATAGATAGTACCCGGCAAGACGAGATCGTCTTCCGGGTACGATAAACATAGCACTTAGAAGAGAGGGCTACCCCTATTTCTCCCTCATTAGCACAGGCCTCAACTGAGCTTCGAACACCCATTCACTACAAGAACCCCTGCCTCCAACGTCGACTCCGGGGCAAGGGCCTTATATACAGATTTACATTTTTTTCTAACCGAAATCTTCGGTCATGGCGAAGCTATGCCTGAAGTGGGGAGAAGGAGTATGCCCCTAGGACAATGCTCCCATTATAATCTCATTTAAAATTTATCAATCATGACACAGCAAATTGAATTCAACGCGGGATACGCCAAAAAGCTCTTTGGCTTGCTTATTCTTTCCGCCCTGTTCCTACTCGGCACAGGAAATCCTATCCAGGCTCAAAACGACACGACCAATGATGCCTGGAGAAACTACTCCAATACCACTTACACAAACGATAAGGCGGCTGTGGGAAAACAAAGTAGCCCAAATGCCCAATTTACAGTCTATGAGGAAATCGGAGGCAATGCCGGAAACACACTTGCACTCGATGGCGCAGTCGATACAAATCCAAACATCATGTTTATGGCTCAGAATAGTAATCGAGCCAACTTGCGCTATGTACAGAATCTGAACCGGATGGAACTGTTGGTAGGCAACAATGCCACCGACCTAACGAGAATCATGGTCATGACAAAAAATGGTGTTGGTGTTGGTACCGGAACCCCATCCTCAAAGTTTCAGGTAATCGGGGAATCGCGGCTTGGTTCTTCCTCAAATTACGTTGCTGTCGGTTTTGGGGGGCAAAACAGTTATATCGACGCGCGAGGATCATCTGGCAAACTTGTATTTCGTAGAGGATATGCAGACGTAATGAGCATGAGTGGTTCCGGCTTGGCGATTGGTAATGCCGCTCTTCCGGCAGGCTTCAAACTCAGCGTAGATGGAAAAGTGATCTGCAATGAATTGCGTGTGAAGCTGACTCAAGACTGGCCAGACTATGTCGCTGACGAAGATTACGAAGTTCAAGGGCCCATCGAGCAGGAAGCTTCATTTAGAGCGACTGGTGCACTACCAGGTTTCCCAACCGAAGCAGAACTTGGTGGAGCTATTGATCTTGGGGAAATCACCAGACTGCAGCAGGAGAAGATTGAAGAGTTAATGCTCATCTGCAGTCAACAGCAACAGATGCTCGGAGAAATGCAAGCAAGTATTGACACTATTTTGAAACGATAATTAAAAGCAACAAACATGAAAAATCTCAAGTTACAGTTGCTGTACTTTTCTATTGCCTTGGCATCCCTGTGTTTGGGTAGTCAATTCACTACAGCAACCTCCTTTTATCTAACAGAATATGGTACCAGTCATATTGCCTGGCCATTTGCAGATGGATCTACTTTTGCCAACCCCGGTGGATGGTCAGCAGGGCAAAACTCCGGTTATCACAGCGGTGCAGATTGTAGCGCAGATGATTGGAACAAGGGCTCCGAGAATCAGGATCTTGGTGCCCCGCTTAAGGCGGTCATTCCGGGAGAAGTCATCTATGTACGGAATAATGTGAGTAATGCTCCCACCAATTCCTGTACTACCGCTAGCTACGGTAATCAGGTGGTGATTCGATACGGCACCTACGCGGTTCGGTATGCGCATTTGCAGACTGTTGCCAGTGGTATCTATGATGGAGCTATGGTGCAAATTGGAGATGCTATCGGTACGCTCGGTCATTCAGGGCTTGGCGGGGTGTTTCCCTGCTCGGCACACTTACATCTGGCATTTTACAAGGACATCGACGATGGTTCAACTGCGCTAGCCCAACTGAATAATGGCATCTTGCCCAGCGTTAGTTGTGTTAGCTTCTACAATGATGCTACCACGGGTTATCCAACGACACAGACAGTTAATACACCAGTGCTAAATTGTCCTTCAAGCAGCGCGACCGTGACAGCGCCAGTTAATATTTCCTGGACTCCAGTTAGCAGTAATCCTTTGGTGGAGTATCGTGTACAGGTAGTAAAGCTCAACACAGGCTGGACTGCAACAAGTGGTTATTCGACAACCCCAACCTGCAACAATATCATTGTGGTGAATAAGAACGTTGGTTCCGATACCTTTTTGAATTGGTCTGGACCGGAAATCGATGTTTGCGAAGCCCCAATTGCTGGCGCCGATTACTACGTTACAGTTCGTGCATACATACCTAATGTGGGCACATCAGA
>JAHDEE010000344.1 GCA_020629005.1 Chitinophagales bacterium | reverse complement strand
CTTGGACCCGAAATTAAGTACTAAGATAATCTATTCTAACAGGCAAGCATAATAACATCCGCCAACCCTGGCAAAAAACTCGTTACAACTTCTGAAACCTACTGATCTTTAGGGAGTGGGAATCAATAACTGTCTGATTTTGACGCCACTAGAAATGATTTAGACGAGGCATTTTTTGACAGCATCCTTGTTGGCTGGTGGAGAAAAATAACGATGGATAAATCACTTCTAGCAAGTCAAAATGGACAGCTATTGATTCTCTATCCCTTAGGAGCGACACAAATCACCTTCACGCAAGCGGCTTGCTCGCTATCCACTGCAATGGAGCAGCCCTTCGCTGCTTCCTGCATCCAGTATCAGGGTCTCCTTTAAGGGAGCCCCTGATACTGGCGCAGTCAGTCAGCTCAGTACTGCTCCATTTCCGTTACTATCGAGGCTATTCTGACCTGTCTCTCGGCCGCGCCTCAAACGATATCAAACCCCAAATTGCGTCAAGTGATGATCTACGTGTTTGTAGGCGAAACGTGCAATCTGCTCACGGCTCATTTTGCCAAAGAAGGGATGCACAAAGCCAGCATAAGCACCTTCTTTCATTTTTGGGTATTCTCTGAGCAACTCAATCCAGCGTTGCTTGATACTGTTTACATCACCCTGTTCGGTGATCACCAGATCTGGATGCGTAGGACTGTTTTTGCCCATAGGCCCATCATCCTTGATATTGGCCTTTAGTGCAATCTTACCAAACAATCGGCCCAGGAATCTGCGCTTGTAAAGTGTTTTGCGCAGCATTAGCTCCTCATTTAGCAGGCAGTGCTTGACCATCTGATAGGGTGTCATTTTTCCCCAGGCCGCAGTGCTGTCGTTGTCTATTTGGTTAATTCTTGCTTCGAGATTAGCGATTGTCTGTGTGCTGAAAATATCTTGCATCGTTCTAAAATTTTGAGGTTCTATAATTGATTTACACCCTCATGACGAACCGATCATTTGCAATTGGACAACACCACGATTTTTTTTGAGAAAAATTTCAGGGCTGCAATTACCACCCTATTCCGTAATCTCATGTCCCAAATCCCAAATCTCAAAACCGCCACCCAAAATCCCTACCTTTGCCAGCAGCAAACACGATCGAAAAATGGGAAAGACTAAGGTGGCCATTATTGGTTCCGGAAATATCGGGACGGATCTGATGATCAAGATTTTGCGGCTTTCGCAGCAACTGGAAATGTCTGTGATGGTCGGCATAGATCAGGAATCTGATGGCTTGGCAAGGGCAAAACGAATGGGTGTGGCTACTTGCAGTGAAGGTATAGATGGATTGATAAAGATGGAACAGTGGGCTGATGTGGAACTGGTATTTGATGCCACTTCGGCGAAAGCCCACCTCCATAACTGGGAGAAAGTAAAAGCTTTTCCGGATAAGCGGATGATTGATCTGACACCAGCAGCGGTAGGCCCTTATTTAGTACCACCTGTGAATTTTGAGCGGAATCTGGATGTGACCAATGTGAACATGGTCACTTGTGGTGGACAGGCTACCATTCCAATTGTATCAGCCGTGAATCGGGTAGCCAAGGTTTATTACGGAGAGATCGTGGCCTCTATCGCGAGCAAGTCTGCCGGACCGGGTACCCGAGCGAATATTGATGAATTCACAGAAACCACCGCCGAGGCGATTGAGAAAGTTGGTGGGGCTGAGCGTGGAAAAGCAATCATCATCCTAAATCCTGCTGAACCACCCCTGGTGATGCGGGATACTGTTTTTACCCTCAGCGAACAAGCAGATCGTGAGCAGATTCGGTCTAGTGTAGCCGATATGGTGGCAGAGGTGCAACGGTATGTACCAGGCTACGAGCTGCACCAGGAAGTGCAGTTTGATGAGGTACCAGCAGATCAGCCGGTCTTTATTGAGGGGCTTGGGTATCGTTCGGGATTGAAGACTTCGGTGTTTTTAAGAGTCCGTGGTGCAGGACATTATTTACCGGAGTATGCCGGCAATTTGGACATAATGACATCAGCCGCTTTAGCGACCGGGGAACGAATCATAGAACATTTAAGAGGCAGGGTATAATGGAACACCAGATTTACATACAGGACGTGACATTGCGCGATGGCATGCACGCCATTCGACATCAATACGGGATAGAGAAACTGAAGGAGATTGCCATAGCACTGGACCACGCAGGAGTGGATGCCATCGAAGTGGCTCATGGGGATGGATTGGCCGGAGGAAGTTTCAATTACGGCTTTGGTGCACATACAGATTGGCAATGGTTAGAAGGATTGGCAGAGCAATTGCAAAATGCCATTCTGACTACATTGATACTGCCCGGCATTGCTACGATTCACGATTTGAAGAAGGCAGCTGACCTCGGTGTGAAGTCGGTGCGCATTGCGACCCACTGTACAGAGGCCGATATAGCTCCGCAGCATATTGAAGCAGCCAGAAAATTGGGAATGGATGTTGGCGGTTTTCTGATGATGGCACATATGAATGAGCCAAAAAAGCTAGCGGAGCAAGCCTTGATCATGGAAGCTGCCGGAGCCAACTGTGTATACGTCACGGACTCGGCCGGAGCCTTACTGATGGACGATACCATTGACAGGATCAAAGCTTTTAGGGATGTTTTGAAAGCAGAAACGGAGGTTGGCATCCATTGTCATCACAATCTATCTCTTGGGGTTGCCAATACTGTGGTAGCCATGCAACATGGAGCAAATCGTCTGGACGCCTCATTGGCAGGCATGGGAGCCGGAGCGGGAAACGCTCCCCTGGAAGTCTTGATTGCTGTGTTGAACAAAATGGGCGTAAAGCACGGCTCGGACCTCTTCAAACTAATGGATGCTGCCGATGATCTGATCCGTCCATTGCAAGTGCGTCCGGTTCGGGTAGACCGGGAAACGCTTTCCTTGGGTTACGCCGGCGTCTACTCCTCTTTCTTGCTTCACTCGGAGAGAGCAGCCGAAAAGTACGGATTAGATACACGCTCAATTCTAGTGGAGCTTGGCCGACGCAAAATGGTTGGTGGGCAAGAGGATATGATCGTAGATGTGGCTTTGGATATGAAGCAGCAATTAGATCAAAGTACCAAGGGCAGCCAGTCCGGTAGCTGAGCTGATTACTCTTTGCCAGGCATTGAAAATCAGTCAAGCACAATCTTCCTGACAATATCCCTTTCTGCCCCTGATAACAATTTGACCATGTAGATTCCTTTGCCGAAACTACTCAAATCCAAATCCACGGTATGGCCGAGGGGTATCTCACCCTGCAGTAGCAAATTCCCCAGCACCCCGTACACCTCATAGCGATGATGCAAATTGCTGCTGATTTGAAGGGGGCCATTGGTCGGGTTGGGACCAATGTTCGCAACATGAGCCGAATAGGCGGCAATAGAAGTCGGTGACTCCGGGGCAGGTTTCACTATTCTGTCCATCTTTGCCAGGAAAAAATCCAAGCCCTCGTTGTACGCTGTCATGCTGTATCCATGCTGCTGCGCTGTTCCCATGAAAGAACCCGCCAGATAGAGGTTGTGTTCATCGGCTGCTAAGGCATAAACTACATCGCGGCCAAAGACCGTCACTTCATTATCTCCTCCACCAGTGAAGTACCCAAGTTCGGTTAGATCAGTGGCGTCATAGGCAATCGGATTCCTATCTGGATCAAGTGCAAGATCATTGACCACCTCCCAATCCACAGCATCAACAGTCTGATCATCAAACATGGCTTCGCCGGAAAACATTCCTGTCACCAACAAGTTGCCTTGATTGTCGATAGCCACAGCGCGCGCGCGATCAAAGTCACTTGAACCTGTGCCTCCTGCATGGGTGATCCATTGGGTGTCACTTTGACCGAAGACCGAAAGGCTTAGAAGTACAGGCAGTAGATAAAGAAAAGTAAATCTTGCAAACATGGGTTCATTTTAGGATTTTGGGTGTAGTTGCTCCTTTTGGGATAGAGAATCAATAACTGCCCATTTTGACTTGCTAGAAATAATTTATCCATCGTTATTTTTCTCCACCAGCCAACAAGTGCTGCGCAAACAAAGTTGTGACACCTTTAAGGAGCTTATCTTTTTGTCAGCCGAGGCGCGAGGATGGAGCATAGCCTTAGCTACACGACTGACGAGCAACGAAGGATGACAGAAATAGAAGCCCTTAAAGGTGTTACGTACTTCGTTTACGTAGCACTAGGATGCTGTCAAAAAATGCCTCGTCTAAATCATTTCTTGCGGCGTCAAAATCAGACAGTTATTGATTCCTTATCCCTAAGACGACCGCAGGTTTGAATTGGGGAAATTCACGCGACCAATTATTTGCACAAATGTATCAACCACTGTCAATATCCAACAAATACCTTTCCTCTACCCAACAACTCCTCCTCGGTCAAAAATTGATACAAATAAGCACCAGCTGGCAGCCCAGGAACTACTAGTTCACAACCAAAGCCCATAGAAGTAGACTGCTCCCAGACCAACTTGCCCATTTGATCGTAAAGCCGGAAAGTCGCTGCAGGCATGATTTCATGGCTTGATAGGTGTAATACTGCACCCTCCCATAGAATATTTGGATAGACCACCAGCTTTGATGGCCCCACATTGGACGTGCTGATCGGGGTTGGGTCGGGATTTGCCACATCGATAAAACGATGGCAATCGCCCATAAAGCAACCAGCAGAATCCACTCGAAGCACCCATACATCCGGGTTGGGTACAGTCTCAGCTGGAAAGAGATCTTCTTCAAAGGCATCTGCAACACCGGCAGCGAAGACTGCTCCGATATCTTCCGCCAATTCCATGGCATAGAACTGCATGGCTCCCATAAATTCTTCTGAAGAGTCATAATAGACGTGCTCCCAAAGCAATTCTCCTTTCGAGTTCAACTTAAATATCCAGCCGCCAAAGTTTGGCATCGCAGGATTCCCAAAG
>JAHDEE010000343.1 GCA_020629005.1 Chitinophagales bacterium | reverse complement strand
TCACGGATATTGTTCGAGCTAAGTGGATCCCAACGATCGATGGTGGCTATAAGGACATTTGATGATATCTTGTCAATGTCCTGTAACGTTCCTATTACCTCGGTATGCGTGTGGGTGAGATCTGTCACGTCTAGCAAGGTCCCACTTGTATTCCCGTTATCAAGGTCGATAAGCATATTTTCCCGATCGTTGATCAACTGCATATATTGATCATTTATTGCAGAAATTAGCCCTTCGATCCCGCTGAGGTCTATAGACAGAAATTCATCCAGTACTGTGTCACATGATTCTTGCATCAAAATGCAATCATCGTTTCCTTCACTTGAAAAATCCACAACTATCTGGGATCTTTGAACCGGATCCACTCTAAAGCCAGTAGCAATTGCGTCATGAAGGCCGGCAAACGAATACAAGAGCTGCTCTATATCGGCATCACCAGCTATTCTAAAGTCAATATCAGAATTTACATTAGTTACTGGATAATGCCACCGATTATTGGCCGCTGCTTCTGGAGAAAGTTCGGTACAAGCCCCCTGAGTCCCTAATTTCCCTCCAGAAGCAACCGCCCATGCTGCTTCACCATGCTCATTGCCATCGAAACCAAAGTCGTTACATTTGAATTGCGCCATTTCGTTGTTTCTTTCGCAATAGATGCCATAGTCGGTTTCTTGGAATTGATTCCCAGTGACAGTTGCGCTATAGCTTGTTTGCAAGCCGCCACTAAGCAATAGTCCCGTACTCTGCTCAGTTTCAGCAGCTACACTTTGAATCATATTTCCAGAGATTTTGGCATCTCTTACCCTTGCCACTGTTATTGCCCTAGCTTCAAACCCATCCCATTCGGGGTATTCAGGGAATTCAGTTTTTAGCTCAAAAAAATTGTTGCTCTCGATTTCATCTGCGTCACCAAAATAGCTGGTTATTCCAAATTTTGTTCGTACAAAATTACATCCTCTTACTTGCATTGTTGTCGTCCAATCTTCCTGATAGAAACTGTAATCACCCCAGTCATTACTCCAGTCATCAGTGAGGGCATCATACCAATCATCTTCTATGCCAGGTGCTAGCCACATTATGCTGGCAAATTTATACACCCCAACAAGAACATCGGTAAAGTCACAATCCCTAATGTCCACCTCTGCACTGTTAACTTCGATTCCCACTTTGTAATTCTCAAAAATGTTGTCAATAAGCTCAGTTTCAGTCTGGTTAAGGACTATACCAGCCCCTGCATTGGAATTCCCAGAAGTATTGATAAAGTCGTTTCCGTATATTTTAGACTCCTGACTGTAGGCGTCCCTTATGACATCGCTGGTTGAAGAGCTTTGTGCGATATCGAACGTGTTGTTGTAAATATTGGTCCCTCTGGTCATATAAAGTCCAATTGACTTTTCTGTCGATCCCTCAAAGTTTGAATTAGCAATTCTTAGTGGTTGAATCATCGGCGTCATGTTCAATTCATCGGGAAGCCTGTCCGATCTAATAGGATGGTTAACCCAAATATCAATTCCGTTATTTCTAAAGGTATTAGGATTACAATTTGCTGCAATTGGACATCCGTCTACAACAATAATTCCGTACTGTGTCAGTTGATCTTCTACCCACATTGGGGCTTGTATTGCTGCTTCAGCATCTTGGATCGTCGATCCATTTCTCATCAAAACTATTCCTTGCTCAGAATTCACACTTGCAGGATTATTCAAATCATACTGTGCAATTTGGTCAGGCTCCACTTCAGGTTGGCAAACGCCATCTCCCAGCACAATGATTCCTGCCCAACTATTATTGCAAGCCTCTAATATTGCATTATCCACGACAAGAAAGCCTCCCGGCTCAACCAAGATTTCTTCATTCTCAAAGAACGAGTAGGTAATCGGATCTTCTTGCCCACCCAATACCATTACTTCACCGTTTTGTACTCTAATAGTCTTAGCTTCAGGAGGATTAGAACTAATTTCAGCATCCATAATTTGGCAGTTAGGATTTGCCGCAGCCCAAGCGATCAAATCACTTTCAACTGCCTCTTCGAAATAGATTCCGTTCCAAGATGAATTATCATCGTCAACGAGACCCATCAAAGTCACATTATCCACGGTTATATTACCTCCTGATTCCACAATGATACCAGTATTATTGTCAAACTGAATACTGTTCGCCAGCATTGGAAACTGCTCGATAATTAAATGGCCGCCATCCTTAACAACAATATTGCGAAACACACGAGCTGTAAATCCAAAGGTCCTCCATTTTACGGTCCCATCAATCGCAATTAAGTCGCATTCCGTCTTTTGTGGACCGAGACCAACAGCAGCCCAGGATGAAACTAGACTTTCCTTTATCTCCAGTGAAAGACCGAGTTGATCAGCCGCTTCTACAGTGGCAACCTGGAGATCAGCCTGATCAGCCGCAGGAGTAGCTGGGGCTGTAAAGAATTGCCCCTGGTACAAGGAAGAAGCCAATCCTTCTTCAATCAATGAGAGTCCAGTGTAAAGTATAGATGAAGCCGTCTCACGACCTATTCCATTACAGACAAAAAAAGTTTCTGCAAGCCTAGTATCGCTGGTAGATGATGCATCCGCGTCGTACACAGTAGTTTCGAATGATCCGGCTCCACCTTCTGCCAAAATTTGAAACCATCTACCGAGCAGTCTTCCAGATCTATGGACATCACCACCGTTTGGAGATATATTGTCAACTATGTATGGTTCGAATACGTGATAAGAGCTGCTCATTGTTTGGTAATCCCGACCATACATTTCATAACATTTTTCATCATCGCAACCAAACTGGTGATCTATAGACTAGAAACGCAAATACGTCCGCCAGACCTTCTTGAATTCCATACCAGCTTCTCAGTCCATAACCTGGCCCATTGATACAATGCCCAATCTCATGGACACTGATATTGAACAAGCAATGATATTTATCTTCTGGCAAGCCACCACCATTAATAAATACTCGTGTTCTATCGGTGATACTGCCGGCAACTGGTTGGATAGGATCGTAACTTACACGTAAGGGAGAAAAGTCGGTGAAAGTATTTGAGAAGTCATACTCAATCTGATTTTGCCCTATATATTCTAGCGCAGATTGCACAGCGTACCTAACAGTCCCTAAATCTTTTTCAAACTTACATTGATCCAACTGAATGGGATTGTAAATGTCTGCTGGTTCGAAAGCGAGTTGAGCACATGAACTTTCACTATCTGCTTTATAGCTAACCGCAAAGAGGTCACTTTGCTGTGCTCCTACTGCGGTCCCGCCAAGGTTATCAACTGTCTCATCAAAGTCGAAGATGCCATCTGTTTTCCCGCTAAGGAAGTAGAACGGCTGAATCTCTACATTTGACAATGGGGCGGCATAGCTAGTAGCACTCCATAGTTCAGTACGGTCAGTAAAATGACTATTGAGTTCTCCTGGGCTTGTAGCAGTCCAGTCGGCGATATTTGGAGGGTTCTCAAGTACGGGAGGGTGGTCCCAACTCCAATCTCGCAGTTGGAAATTTGCTCCATCCCCAACATTTGCTCCGTAGACACAAACTGCTGAATGGGCATGAACTCCCAAGTATGTATAATTCCCAGATCCACGAATAAGTTTAACAAAATCAAGCACCAATTCTGTTTCTTCTCCGTCAATTGTAAGGAGCTCCCTGATGGCAATACCACGATCTGGTGAAGCTATCAGACCCTCAACACCCCACATTTCGTTTGGAATCCAAACAATAAAATAACTGGCAGTTTCAGAAGAAGTAACCCCGTCCACGAAACTTCCATCTTCATCGACAATGCTAGCAAGTGACAGAGAATGTTTTGGAAACATTCCATTTGTATTAGCAGAGATTGCAGCAGAAAGAAATATCACATCGTAATTCGAGTATGTTGCTGTAGGAAGGTCTTTTCTGATCATTAACTCCAGCCCTTCTCCTCATGTACCTTGTGTACAATCAAAATCAAGCTCTGTTAACACAATCTTCCGATCGATAGGAGTAGTGTACAGTTCTCGCTCATCAAAATGAGTATCAAAAGTGCGTAGCTCTTGAGATCCAATTTGACCAGACAAGGACCAAATATTCACATTTGCAACAATCAGAAACAGAAGGACCTTGTAACGTAAGTTCATGGGGAGATGATTTTGTTGATGAAAATATAAACGTAAGTGAGAGTATAGATGCAGAAACCTCAATTTAATTAGAAAACGAAAAATATATGAATTCACCGACAATAACAAGATTTGACCTTGTTTTTCCAGTGTCTTGAGATTGCACATTTAGAGATATTCGCCATCTTTCAACTTAGGCGATGGGGTGATAATGAATACTATAGTGTACATGTACTTACGATATTGACGCTTCTGGACACAATTTCGGACTAACTCTTTCGGTGACGTGCACTACATGACTTACGCATGACAATTGGTCTTATTGTCCATATTCTGACTTATTCTGCATGCTTGTGACTGTCAATTCTAAACCTTCACAACTGCTTGTTCATGTGCAAAAAACTATGAGATTCTGGAAGACAGTGACAGCAGTCAAAAAAAACGAGCGTTTTCTCATACTCTTTATCAAATCACACCAAAATCGAGCTTGCGCTTGTAGTTTAGTTGTTAGGCAATTTTAGTTGTGAGGAACTTGTCCTATCACCGAAACCTCAAAACTTGCACCGGGCAATATCTCCATCTGGCACCGAATGGACGGCCACGAGACGTGGCCTTTGACGAAACAGACGACGTCGGGATGTGGCTTTTGAGGATACAGTGATTTATCGGTATTTGCGCCGCAAGCCGGGTGGATGTGAAAAGCGTTTCCGTACCGCAAGCTTGTCCAATCACCGAAACCTCGAAACTTGCACCGGGCAATATCTCCATCTGGCACCGAATGGACGGCCACGAGACGTGGCCTTTGACGAAACAGACGACCACGAGAC
>JAHDEE010000342.1:1296-4934 GCA_020629005.1 Chitinophagales bacterium | reverse complement strand
ATTGCTATTTCAATATCGTAGGGGACCATTTGGGTCAGGGTTATCATCAGTATAAATACGCAGGAGATTATTACCCTGAATAAGCATCGAAAAAGGATCACAGAATCTTTGTAGGAGCGAAACGCCGCACCATCGCGATAACCTCCTCCCAGCTATCCACTGCAATGCAAGCACCCTTCGCTGCTGTCTGCATCCACTGCTGTAGTCTCGCCTTGAGGGCGAGCCTCCATCAGTGGCGCATACAGCTCGCTCCCGGCACTTGCATTTCCGTTTCTATCTGGGCTATTTTGCCACTGCCCTCCGCCGCGCTCCTTTACGGCTTTGCAAATTGCTTATCATCTTGTATCCATCACTGTCCTGCTTTCCAATCCATTTCCCTACCTTCGGCTTCAAGAAGGCAGACTGGATAGACAACCTAAACGAACAACCAACGAACAACCAACAGACAGTCAAAACGAACAAGCAAATGAGCAAAAAGGTATTCGATCTGATAAACAAGTTCGCTACGGTGAGCGAAGCGGAGTATGCTGTCTTAGAACAAAAGTTGAAGGCGACAAGCTTTGATCGGAACGATTGCTTTATTGAGATTGGGCAGAAGAATGAGCGGCTCGGTTTCTTGCACAAAGGACTGCTGAGAAGCTATTATTATGACGACAACGGCAATGAGGTTACTACTGCCTTTATTCAAGAGAACGTTTTCTTTTCAGAACTAAATAGCTACCAAACAGATAAACCAAGCGAAAGAAACATCGAGGCTTTGGAGCCAAGCGAAATCTCTATCTTGACTTCCGATGACTTACTGGAAGTCAGGGACGCAATCAGCAGTTGGTCTGTTTTTGAAAGAAAATACTATGAGTTAATCTTGAAAGAAAAAGTCAACTTTCAGCGAAAACTCTACAGCGGTACCAAAAAAGAAGCCTACCAACTGTTTGTAGACACCTACCGTCAGGCGGCGCAATATGCCCCGAGGCAGTACATAGCCTCATTTCTTGGAATGACACCATATACCTTGAGTAGAATAAAACTCTGAATTTCATTTCTTGCCTTTTAGCAAGAGCTCCCACTTTTATCAGCTTTACTTTTGCAGTCATCTAGTAAATTAAAAGAGGATAAAATGAACAATAGAATTCTTGCATTCCTATTCATGCTGCTTGTGCTATTAGCTATGGTGAGTTGTTCGGACGACGATGATTGTGAGCCTGACTCAGCAATCGATGTTGCTAGCTCAGAGCTCAGTGAAACAGGAAGCGACAGCCACCTGGTTTATACAGATATTGTGGTCAATATTTCTGCCGCTGATTTGTGGACAGTACTAACCGATTTTGACAACATGCCCAATTGGAGCTCTTCGTTTCAAGGACTTACGGGTGACATTAGAGACGGAGGTGAAGTTACGGTGACGTATATTTTTCCTGACCCGACCACAGGAGAGCCGACCGAAAGCCAATTCACTCGTACCTTGATTTATACCGAGGGAGAGCGATTTGGGTGGTCAGCTCCTAGCGTAACATTTCCCGGAATTGTTGACAATCACATTTTTAGAGTAGAAGCTATTTCTGACTGTCAGTCCCGATTTATTCAGACCGATGAGTTTCAAGGAACAAACCCAATTTTCTCTACAGAAGATTTAGGCAATGCAGCACTGCCATCATACAATCAGTTCAATGCAGAATTGAAAGCTGAGGGAGAAAATTGAGGCTAAAGCCTGGAAAGGATATTGCCAAGTCTTACTTTCTTACCATAGATTAATTTTTGCTCCGATTTGAATGCCGACCTTTGTACTCTAAATTAGGTACAATGGACTATATAGATCTATTAAACAGGAGATACGCTACCAAAGCCATGAATGCTAAAGTAGTTCCTCAAGAGAAAATTAGTAACATATTAGAGGCAATCAGATTGGCTCCCACATCAAGTGGTTTGCAGCCTTTCGAGGTTTTTGTTATTACAGGAAAACCTGCCATATTTGAAATGCGGGCATTCGCCCAAAAAAGATGAGCAGGTAAATGCAATTTACAATGAACATAAAGGTAGCTTCGACTATTTGTGTAAGCATGACCTCACATGTTTCAAACAATACGAAAACGTCAACTAGGGGTCCAATGGATACGATGGAATATTCTTATCTTAGTGATTAGGTCGAGGCTATCGCCACTTCACTTCATCGATTTTGATCTTTTACGTGGACACTAGTGCGCAAGAGTGAGTAAAAACTATTTCGCCTGCCAGAAAAAGGACTTTGCTCATATTAATGCAGTAGCCAATGACGGTCCTTGAGCGGAGCCGAAAGGCCCGTCATTGGCGGACTACAGAGTTGGTAATGAGCAGTATAGGTATCAGCGACACTATTCTCCGTAGTCCGTCTTCAACGGGCGCTTCGACTTCGCTCAGCGACCGTTGAAGACTCCCAATTGGGTTTTTACTCGCTCTGGCGCTAGGCACTAGGCTTGAAGAAATAGGACATGAATACATGAAGGGCTACGCGACAAACAAGTTTGCGCCAATTAGACCTAAATTTACAAGTAGTTACAACTAAGGCATAAAATCAAAAGTGGATTATGTATAGAAGAATATATCTAATGCTGTGTGTAATCGTATTGTTTGCAGCTTGCAGTGAAGATGAACCCACTACACCAGACAATGGAATGCCAGTTGTTCATGATCAATCCACTTATACGGTTTCACTAGATGAAAATATCACCTTTGCTGAAGGGCTTGGTCATAACAATTCAAGCACTATTGCTTTTGGGATCCCGCTAAACTTAGATGTATACTCCCCAGATGATAATGCTGACAATAGGCCTGTGTTTATGTTTATCCACGGTGGAGGATTCACTGGCGGAACGAAGACAAAGCCTGAAATTGTAGAGATGGCAAACTACTATGCGTCTCGAGGTTGGGTTTTTGTTTCCGTAGACTATAGAACAACCGAAGAATTAGGGGAGATAGAAGGAATGTCCCAAGAACAGGTATCAACCTATTATAAAGGAATTGCACCGCAAGAATGGATCGAGCATGCCCTGCAAGGAGCACAAACGCCAAAGCAGTTTCAACAGAGCATCGCTATGTATGCTGCCCAAAGGGATGCCAAAGCAGCCCTGCGCTGGATTGTAGCTAACTCAAACACCTATGGCATCAACGTCGAATTTATTACAGTGGGAGGAGCCTCAGCCGGGGCAATTACCACAATTGCATTAGGCATTTCAGATCAGGAACACTTTAGAGATGAAATTCCAATGACGGACGATCCAACGCTTTCCTCTACAAACTTAAATGAGACCTATGATGTGCGAAGCATGGTCTATTTCTGGGGTTCTAACATAAAATTGGACGTGTACGAAGCCCTATATAGCATCAATCCCTATGACACCAATGACCCCGAATTATTCATGGCTCACGGGAATGCATATGACCCTGTTACACCTTACGATGAAGCAATCGAACTCCAGGGCATATATGACGGGCTGGGAATTTATAGTGAGCTTGTTACCTTGGATGGCTTCGGTCATGGCGCCTGGAATGCAGAAGTGAATGGCAAAGGCCTATACGAACTGTCATTTGACTTTCTAATTGAGCGACAAAATTTGAATGTCGAATAGTGCTGGAATTGTGAGACTCAAGCCTGAGATCGATTCCAC
>JAHDEE010000342.1:0-1196 GCA_020629005.1 Chitinophagales bacterium | reverse complement strand
TCCACTTTTCTTCATTAGAACTACTGGAAAAGACTAGAGCTGCCAGTTTTGAAGAATTCCAACATCTGGGCGATCTTTCGGGATTTAGGATTTACGATGCAGATCTGGACGGCATAGACGGTGTTACCTTTTCTGGGCCATTGAGCACCGCTTTGTACCAACTTGGGGACCAGGCTGGTGAGGTGATCGTTGAGACGATTTTTGAGGCTGCCAGACTTTCTCACCTGCTTTGATCAAAACGGCGACGGCAATGTCGATATCTTCATCATTCATGATAATCGTTTTTACCAATATTACAACATGGGAGACGGTACTTTTGCGCAAGTAGCGGAGTCATCCATTTTCATGGGAGACTTAGCCGATTGGCATTTTCAACCATTCAATCGCCCTCTCATTGCTGATATAGATCAAGATGGCGACTCGGACATGCTTGTCGTAGCTGACAATGGTAATCTCCATCTATTTCGCAACCCGAATTGGACCGCATATGAAGAGGCGCAGCCTCCAAAGTCGGCACCCCAACTGCACTATAATCCCATGACTCAATCCCTACAGCTACAAACGGAGCATCAGGACTCGCATCAAATCAGCCTATTCAATCAGCAAGGACAGCTCCTTCTAAGCACGACAATCTCAGCTGGAATGGCAGCAGCTTTGCCTGCTCTGCCCCTTGGTCTATACTGGTATCAACTGCGGACGACGAATACCGATTATTCTGGTCCACTTCTGTTGGGTCGCTAAATTGCAGCCCCATTTTTATTTGGAGCGAAAGGCCCTTCGTTCGCGCCACCGACTGGCCTGCTGTTCGTTATTATGGTACTACTATGCAGGGGCTTCGCTGCACCACTATCTGTGTCTCCTTAAGGGAGCCACAGCTAGCGGGCGCTCAGTCCCCTGCATAGCAGCCCCATACCACTACCATCAGGGCTATTTTGCACGGTCAGTCCGTCGCGGTTACAAGCTCTTGCCAGCTGCAAAAACACCTTCGGAGTTGGTCGAAATTACCGGATTATTGTTTTCGAATTCAAAAGTGAATTATGTTCGATCCCCTGTGAGGTTGCGTGTTCAATATCTGGCAAATCATCGGCGCATTATTTTGCAGAGACGGACTCCCAAATTCATAAAATTTTCGGCTGCCTTAGGACTCCATTCGGAGTCCAAGTATGTTAGCCAAACCGAACAGCATTAGTTAAACG
>JAHDEE010000061.1:4341-29044 GCA_020629005.1 Chitinophagales bacterium | reverse complement strand
CTAACTCATTGGTTTTCAGCCGAAATTTTGGCGAAGGGGCCAAGTTGGGTTAAAAGTATAAACACCCGGTACCAAATCAGAGGCCTGGAGGTCGAGCTGAGTCGGGTCTCCAAGTGTGGGTACAGATGGACCGTCAACAAAATACCACATACTGGTTGAACCGGTTGGTGAGGGCAAATTGGGGTCACTTCCAGATAAGGTTGTAACTGTTTGGTTACAGGGCAATATGGCATCTGTTCCTGCATTAGCGGCTTCTGGTGTTCCCCCTATGATAACCGAAAATGGGTAAGTCTGCTGGCAACCAGGAATTCCGCTCGCCCCAAAGAGATTCAAGTAATGATTCGTTGCCGAAATATTGTATTCAAAATCGTGCTGTCCAATTGGAAAAGGGATGTTTTGTATGAATCCGCTCAGACGGGTGCCCGATTGAAAGATCGAGGAGTTGATCACCTCAGTATACACATAGTTATTGTTGCCATTGCAATTCGGACCGATGGAGCCACCATTGGCTCCAAGCCCTGTTGCAACGGGATTGCCATCCGGGCTACAGGCATACAAATCGTTGTACTCATATAAGACATCAAACACGAAGAACTCGAATTCAATGGCATCACCGCATCCCGGTGCAGAATTACATTCGTAGTAGGCATGAAGCTCACAATCCTCACAAATTCCATCTGTCGGAACTTCAACTACCATTTGGTTGACTTCCGGCACAGGGAAGTTGCATTCAGTACCCTCAATACTCCAGATTATCTGATCGCCGGGCAGTATCTTCGCAGGATCGATTCCATAGTCTTTCAGATCTATAATCCACTTATCCAAATCACCATCACAGTCGCCAATAAAGACTCGGCTCTGGAAAAAGTCCTGACAATCATCTGCAGTACCAGCATTCGCATAGATAACGAATCGGTCTGTCGTTACCGTATTACAAGGATCGGGATAGGTAAAAGTCAGTTCAAATTCATAGGTACCAGGACTTAGTCCAGACCAGTGCACAAATCCAGCAGAATAGGTATCATAAGTCGGATTATAATCGATCGTCGCTGGCACGGGACCGCTTATCTGAGTCCATTGCATGGTACCTCCTCTGGTGAGAAAGCGATATTCATCAGCATCAAGATTCTCTTCTACCCAGGGATGTTTCGACCAGGTATCCCCACAGATATAGACATCATCTCCTGCATCCGCAACTTCATCATTCATGATGAGAAGATCCACTGTATCCTGCCTTACACATCCATTTGCAGAAGAAAAGAGCACTACTTTACCTTCACCTCCCGGATAATATCGGTTCACATCGACATGAAAATCCGAGTCATCGGCTTCGAAATTTACGCCGTACTCATACTCGTTGCTGCCGTCAAAGTCGTAGGCAATCCAACCATAGGTTACTTCCGGTTGAGGGTTTGGCACTGAGATCGTACCTTGTCCGCAAAACTCATATACAGGTAACAAGCCCGGATCCGGCACAGGTGGAGCCAATGTGTAGATTACATCGTCCACTGGATTTCCACTCCCATCTGGGCAAACACCTTCAATCCTGAATACATATTGCCCTAACACTGTGACATTGGTAACCAAGGTAGAAAGGCCGTTGACATCTGAGATGGCTACATTACTACCTGCGGGTTCACTCAATACTGACCAGGTAATCGGAACATTGTTTCCACCGGGATCGTTCGTATTACCAAAGAGTGTCCACTCAGTCCCCTCATCCTGACACATGATTAAGGGAACACCTGCATTTACTGTACAGGTCTGCGCTTGCAGTTGCCCAGAACTAAACATGATGGCAAGTAGCATGACTAAGAATCCTGTGCAGATCTTCTTTGGCACAGGCGTACATCTTGATCTTTCGGCAGCTCTCATAAGTTCGATACTTTGTTTGCGTTCGCAACTGCTGTATCGAGACCTAAAACTGTAACTTCGGGCCGATCTGTAGCAGTTAGATAAACAATTCGACCGCAAATCCCCCGCCATAGGAATTGCAATCAGCAAACAAAGTTTAGCTGAGTATTACCTGTCATTCACAACAAGCTCATAGTCTGTCCATAGTGCGAGCCAAGCAAAAGTTGGCACCACTGCTCCTAATTCTTCACTGCTTGAATAAGTATACAGTCATTGTTGACGCAGCTTTCGTGAATTCCAGCGTCTACCGTCATGTTGTCGATTCCGTCGGCAAGTATGATCGTACCAGTTAGACCTGCTGCATTAACGTCACTATCGCTAATATCAGAACCATTATCCTGCTGCGTGAATCCGTATGGACCCGGCACGGGGCTGATGTTAAAACCTACGATGTAAGATCCGGCATCGATATTTGGGAACAAGTAATAACCATTTGAAGCAGTGGTGGTATTACTCACCGGCGGTCCGTCCGGCACGCCATCCTGATCGGTATCTTCATATAGACTTACAATTACATTTGCAACCCCGCTTTCTCCTGAATCCTGCTGACCATTGTTATCATCATCAAACCACACGAAATCTCCCAGATTTTGCGTACACACATCTTCCAGTATCGCTGGACCCAGTACCTCTGATTGACAACCGGCAGCGTTGGTAATGATAATATCCCCATACTCACCAGGGCCTAAGTTGTCAAGTATGTATCGGCCGAAAGCGTCAGAAGTTACTCCAATTGGCCCTTGTTCCATGCCATTGAAGGTGTAATTTAATGTGTAAGTTGTATTGGTAAGCATACCGTTTATTTCAACAGCTCCATCTCCGCCTCCGCAGACAGTAATATCTGTTGCTACTATACTGAGCGGGTCGACATACTCTACAGCTATATTCATCTGATCCCGACCTGTACAACCAGATGCAGTAGTCACGGCAATCTCGATTGTGATCGTCTCGCCATTTATCAAGGATCCAATTTCGAGATCCTGCCCCGAGTTACTTCCGATGATAGATCCTGAACCGGATAGAATAGTCCATTCTACTGACATAGTAGGCGGGAATACCGGACCATTGATCACCAAAGAATCATTACAGATCAGCATATCATCGGGTAGCTGTGGCATGGGATCTTCAAACACAACGCTCATTTGTTGTGTAGTGGTTGGACAGTGTGGTGAGGTAATTGAGTATTCAAAAATGTAGGTTCCAGAAGCCGCGAAGTTATCATAGACCGCAACATCGCCTGCGGAAGAGAGGGCAGTTTGTGTTGGTGTGCTTGGTCCGGAGACAAATGTCCAGGAACCAGTTCCATATTCTCCCGGATGGTTTCCACGAAGTGTGACTGCACTGGTTACACAATAGGTTTCCACTGGCTCTACCGTAGCCGGCGGCACAATAAAGATATTGACCGTATCAGTGGCCAGGCAATTTGAGCCATAAGCCTCATCAGGAATCGCTACCCAAACGAAGCTCCAATCTCCAGCAAAGGGCACAGTAACTGTTGCCCCGGGATCGGTGTTATCGGACCAGCTCACATCCCCATAGGCATTTGTCATAGATTCGACCGACGCTATCCAATAGCCACCGTTCGGAGGGCTACCTGCGTCCAACTCTATATCATATACATCACAAAGAATTTCATCAGGGCCGGCATCTACTGCAGGAACTTCTTCCGTAACGTACACCGTAATTTCCGCGGGCTCACCACAGGCATCGCTTCCATTGTTAATGTAAAACAGGTAAGCGCCTGGCTCCTGGAAGCTTATTGTTGCTGGTTCCTCGTTCAAGGGCGTTAGAAACTCGACACCCGCAGGTCCTTCATAGTTTTCATCCCATAGATAGTGCCCATACCAGAAATTTTCGTAATCCAGTGTGTAGGTTCCAGGGCCACCACAAAAGGAATACAGATCATCCAAAGGGTTCTTGTAATAACTCTTGAAAGTCACCATCATCGTATCTCTTTGAATATCGCAACCCGGTGCAATGACAGACCATTCCAGCCAGAAATTATTATTACTTCCACCACCACCCCAAAAGGTAGAGTTAGGACTATTGATGTCAGAAAAGGTACCGGCCGTGGTTGCTGGAGAGGAGCCCACAATCGACCAGGTACCAATTGCGCCCGGAATGGGCGTGTTAGCTGTGAGGTTCGCCAAAGAACCCGAACCGAAGGAGAGTACACAGACATCCGGTCCTGCATCTGCATAACCGCCGTCCGAATTAGTTACATTGATGATCACCGAATCACTGTTGTCCCCGCAACCATTTTCGGCAGTCCAGGTCAATGTATAATTGGTACCTGGAGCCATGCCTTCTATGTAGGTATTCGGATCATGAATGTCACCAAAGGTCAAACCGCCAGGCACGCTGGTCCAGGTACCCATATCATCAGGCCCTATGGTGGCATCGAGGTAGATTTTGCCACCGTAGCAGGAGGTTTGATCAGGTCCGGCACTCACTGGTCCCGGAGCTGAATCTGCCACAACAATGGATACCTCATCTTCAAAGAAGCCGCAACCCACGTTTCCAACGGAGTACTTGAAAGTATAAATCCCAGATACCATATTGGAAACATTCAAATCCAACTGAGCCGGATCTGAAATGGTTGGGACTGTTGGCCCATCCACGAAATACCACATGAAGGTAGAACCGGTAAAGGTTGGAACATTGGGATCTGAACCGGAAAGTGTCGTGGTGGTCTGATTACAGGGCAAAATTGCATCTGTTCCTGCATTCGCCGCAGTAGCAATACCTGCTACGATCACGCTAAAGGGGTAGCTTTGCTGACAGCCGGTTGAACCCGCAGATTCTGTTAGCTGCAGATAGTGGTTCTGGGCCGTCACGTTATATTCGAAATCATGCTGACCAATCGGGAAAGGTATATTGCCGAGCAAGCCAGATAAGCGCGTACCCGCAGCAAACAAGGGTGAGCTAACGACTTCCGTATAAGTGAAATTTGAGTTTCCATTACAATTTGCAGTGGAAGATCCTCCGATTGGCGCGTTCATTCCGACTGTCACCGGATCTCCATCAGGGGTACAAGCGTAAATATCGCTGTATTCGTATTCTGCATCGAAAACAAAAAATTCAAATTCTATGGCATCGCCACATCCCGGAGCTGAATTGCACTGATAATAAGCATGCAATTCACAGTCCTCACAAATGCCGTCCGTGGGCACCTCTACAATCATCTGATTGACTGCAGGGAGTGGGAACGAACATTCTGGCCCTTCCAGACTCCAGATAATAGAGTCTCCAGGCAGAATCATAGCTGGATCTATCCCGTAGTTTTTGAGGTCAATTATCCAACTATCCAGATCACCGTAGCAGTCTCCTACAAAGACCCTCCCGGTTGAAAAGTTCTGACAATCATCAGAGACTCCGGCATTAGCATAGAAGGCAACTGTATCCCTGGTAACGGTATTACAAGGTGGCGGGTAGGTAAAGACCAGCTCAAACTCATAGGTGCCTGGTGTAAGACCGGTCCAGGTTGTGAATCCATCAGAATAATTGGTGTAGGTTGATTGATAGTCAATTGTAGCGGTGCCAGGCCCGCTGAGCTGGTTCCATTGCATTGAACCGCCCCTTGTCAAGAAGCGATATTCATCGGCTTCAAGCTGCTCCTCAATCCAGGGATGTTTTACCCAGGTATCCCCGCAGATATATACATCCGCCCCCGCGTCAGCTGCTTCATCATTCATCATGATGAGATCTACTGTGTCGGTACGTGTGCAACCGTTTCGTGTAGAAAACAATACCACTTTTCCCTCTCCTCCCGGATAGTATCGGTTTACATCCATCGAGAACGTAGTGGTGTCGGCGCTGAAATTGACCCCGTACTCATATTCCAGGTTTTCATCGAATTCTATGGCCAACCATCCATAGGAGACACTCGGGTCAGGACTGGGCACTGAAATCGACCCTTCGGTACAGAAGATGTAGGATGGATCGAGGTTAGGATCTGGCAAGGGAGCCGCCAGCTCGTAGGTGACCTCATCGAAAGGAGTTCCGGAACCATCGGGACAGACCCCTTCAATTTTGAAGATGTAGGATCCGATCACATTTACTCCGGTTACATCCGTTGTCAGACTGTTTGTGGAAGCGATGTTTACGCTACTGCCTGCAGGCTGTGAAACGACCGACCAGGTGATCGGCACGGTTCCTCCACCAGGATCATTGGTGTTGCCATAGAGGGTCCATTGGCTTGCCTCTCCCTGGCACATCACAAAGGGAACTCCGGCGTTCACTGTACAGGTTTGTGCGGAGGACTCAGTGCTGGAAAAGAGGGCCAGAAGCACCAGGCACAAGCAATAGAAAATCGATTTCAATCGAGCTGCTAAGTGGTGAGACATTGCAGGCAGCTGCCTGGACGTCTTGGTAGAGATCTGCATTTCTTCGGGTTTGTGGAATTGCTATCTAATGCAACAGCAAACAAATATTACTTGAGTCAATACACAGTGAGCGCATTGACTCTTGACTTATGGATTTCTCCTAGAGCAATTTTGCTGCCAAGCACAAAAATTAACAATGCTTGCACATTCACAAACTTCTTCTTTCAAGGGCTTGAAAATCAATTACTGCACTCCTTAACAAGGTGCAATCGATTCAAAACTAACAGGGTATGTCCGAAATGAGATCAAAATTGGGATGAACTGACATTTGAAATTAAATCTGCCGAAGTATACATTAGATTAACAAAGTGCATCAGGAATGGAGGCATTGAGGACCCAACTGTACAAAAAATGTATTCAATGTGTCGTAGAGTGGGCAGTGCTACTGAACTTGCCAGCCGGGAGTGATGAAGTATCAAATAGCCCCGATTGAAGTGGAAATGCAGGCGCTGGGAGCGCCTGGATACGCCACAGGCCGGGGCTCCCTTAGGAGACCAGGCCTGTGGATGTAGACAGCCGCGAGCAGTGCCTGCATTGCAGCGCAAAGCGGGTAGCCCGTTTCCAGGGCAGGATTATGCTTCGCTCCTAAAAAATAAAAATTAATGCTCAGGGTTTGGCAACTACTTTGCAGAAATTGCTTGACTACAAGTAGGACACTTGTGCTTGTACTTAGCTGCTCGAATTTGAAACACCAGAGCCACTGGTAGGTGCAAGGCTAGAAAATATTCTCCAGCTTGGCTACCATACCCTTGAGATCACCGTATTTGCCTTTCTTCTGGTTGGTGGTGTAAATCAACTCTCCACCTTCAAGAGCGTAAGTGAAATCATCTTCCTCCTCAGAATCGGTGTGTCGGAGAAGCACTTTCTCGACTGATTCCTTGAAAGCCTCCTTGCCCAACTCGTCCCGGCAAAGCGTACGGATGTTGTGCTCAAGAAGCTTAAAGTTGACGCCTCGCTTGAGCAGATTTTCATCACTGTCAATCTCTCCAAAGCTATCCCAATCTACACTTAGGGTGATTTCGTGCTTGGATTGATTAATAATGTATTTCTGCACATGTGCGGCAATCCACTCTTCGGTTTTAGCGATGAAACGCTTGGTCTTTAAACTCATAATTATTAATGATTAGAAAAGGGATGGAGACGCAATATTTTGCATGCCGAATTTAACAAAATGTGCTGTGAACAACAAGTGGCAGATCCCTTTATGAATGACAAAATAGCAGCCAATGGTTGACTAGGAAGTCTCAGAAAAAGCCTTGCCAGAAATCCTGGTTTCAGCACTTATGGGAGCCGTAGCTTGCAGAGTCATCAAATCATCAGTATATTTAATCTGTATGCGCCTGGTCAGCATCTATGCGCTCTCTGCAAAGTGAGTCAGAAGGTCATGTATGGCTCAGCTAGAAGATTGTTCTGGCCTGCATAATGAACGAATAAACTGAATGGCTGGGTCACTATTGAGTCAAAGGCATATATGCCTATGTACAACATCGATGAATCTCAATCAGGTATATGACAAAACTTAGACTAATTCTCATACTGGCCATGCTGATTTGGCAAAGCGGCAAAAGTCAAGGGTATCTTAATCAGTATTTTGAAGGTCCACAAGACCCTTACACAACACTTGAAGTCAGCATTGACAGCTCTGCCAACAATATCTGGCAAATTGGGAGCCCCCAAAAATCTGTTTTCGACGAGGCTTTCAGCCTTCCCAATGTGATTGTCACTGATACGCTGGACTTCTATCCGGAAAACAATAGCTCTTCCTTTTTTCTTAAGCCATCTTCGGAGAGCTTTTACATCGGTTTTATTTTGGCTCTGCGTTGGACGCAAAAGCTCGACATGGAGGCCAATAGAGATGGAGGAATTGTAGAAATTTCATCGGATAGTGGCCTGACATGGAGCAATATTTTTGACAATCCGTATGTCTACAATCTGTATGGGTATGAAAATGAGAACGTTGACACCCTTGCCGATGGCACAATGGCATTCACCGGGCAGGATAGCCAATGGCGAGAAATCTGGCTCTGCTTTGAGACAAGCTACTTTTTTGATCAAGAACTACTGATACGATTCACGTTTAAAAGCGATGAGAACGACCAGAATCTGGATGGCTGGATGATGGACAACTTCAGAATAGAGGAAACCTTTGTCCACACTTTGGAAAAGGCAGTCGATCAGTCGGATTATCTTGCTATCAGCCCAAATCCAAGTTCAGGAAGGGTGTATATCAATGCTTTGAAACAAGAAGGCTTTCATATAATCGAGCAAATTGAAGTGAGAGACCTGGATGGGCGATTGCTCAAAAGCTATGGGCGAAGTCCGGTGAAGTTTTGGATCGATCTTGATGATCTGCCGAATGGTATATACCTGATCAATGTAAAGACCAATTTCAAATCCCAGAATTTCAAGGTGGTTTTGCAAAGGTAAACTGATGAATATCAAACATTTGCTGCTACTAATCTGGTGCCTGATTTTGTTACTTTCCTTGAAAGGCAACAAGTTAGATGATGGTACTGCTTACGAGTTTCCCTTATTGACCCTATTCCCACCCATGCCTGCATCCGATAACATGCCAAGCAAAACCGGGGCGGAATTGGGGCGCTACCTCTTCTACGATACTTTGTTGAGTTCAAATTATCAATTCTCCTGTGCTACCTGCCATAGACAAGAAGTTGCATTCTCCGACGCCCCCAATCGTTTTAGCCTTGGGATAACAGGTGAACCACTGCCTCGAAATACGATGCCATTGTTTAATCTGGCCTGGTATGATGCCCTATTTTGGGATGGCAAAGCGGCAACAATTGAGCAGCAGGTTTTGCATCCGGTTCGTGCCGAAGAGGAAATGAACCTTAGTTGGAAAGAGGCCACTGCGAGAGTAAGGTCAAGTCGGTTTTACCGAGAGAAATTCGGGGAGGCTTTTGGGCCTGCGCCGATTGATAGTAGCCTGATTGCCAAAGCCATTGCCCAATTTTTGCGAACACTGGTTTCCCAGGATTCAAAATATGACCGCGTTTTGCGAAGAGAAGCCATATTTACGGAGCAAGAGTACGAAGGATTCCTGCTGGTAAATGATCAGTCTATGGGAAATTGTTTGCAATGTCATACCACTGATTCGAATGCTCTGGGAACTACCGGGGAATTTAGCAACAATGGTCTACAAGCCGTTTATGCACCTGAACAATATTCCGACAAAGGGCTTGGAAGCATCACAGGGCTGAAGCAGGATTTAGGCAAATTTAAGATTCCGTCGTTGAGAAATGTGGCGTTAACGGCTCCATATATGCATGATGGTAGATTTTCCACCCTTGAGGCCGTGGTTGACTTTTATAGCGAAGGTTTGCACAATAGCTACAACGTGGATTCAAAATTGTCCAGCGCAAGAACAGGAGGCCTTTGCCTGGAGCCGGAGCAGAAATTACAGATCCTTGCCTTCTTGCACACCTTGACGGACAGTACATTCATTAGCAAGTCTTCTTTCAGCAATCCTCATCTGATAGCAAGGTAGATACGACACTTGAGATGGCCGAACCCAGCTTGCTAAACCAGAAGTCCTTTGCAGCCTGGCTATCATGCATGCTAAGGCCTTAAATAGGGCAGCCCAAAGAAAACATGGCAGGGAACGCTCATTTCTCTGTATCTTTGTGGCCATGAATGCGAACAATGATTCTTCAAAGTGGCTGCCTATTACCTGGAAGGAAGTGGAAAGCAGAGGCTGGTCTGAGCTGGATGTTGTTATTTTCTCTGGCGATGCCTATGTTGACCATCCAGCTTTTGGATCAGCAGTAATTGGTCGAATCATTGAAAGTGAGGGACTTAAGGTTGCTATCGTTCCTCAGCCTAATTGGCAGGACGATCTTAGGGACTTCAAGAAAATGGGCCGACCACGACTGTTCTTCGGAGTAACCTCGGGCTGCATGGATTCGATGGTGAATCACTATACAGCTGCCAGAAGGCGAAGATCAACAGATGCTTATACGCCAGGGGGAATTTCGGGATATCGTCCGGACTACGCGGTAACAGTCTATACCAACATACTAAAAGACCTGTATCCCGATGTGCCTGTATTGATTGGCGGGATAGAAGCCTCGCTTCGCAGAGTAACTCATTACGACTACTGGTCCAACAAACTATTTCCCACAATTCTGCAGGACAGTAAGGCAGACATGCTTGTATACGGAATGGGTGAAATGCCATTGAGAGCTATCATTCAGCGACTGTTGGCTGGCGACAAAATGCAGGAGATCAAGGATGTACTTCAGACCGCTTTTTTGGTCGACAAAGAGGAACAGATTCCGGAGTATGATCGGGAGACTACTTATCTGGCTTCTCACGAAACCTGCTTGAGAAATAAGAAACTCTTTGCAGCCAATTTCAAGCATATTGAACGCGAATCGAACAAGGTTCAGGCCGTTCGGCTAATCCAAAGAGTGAAAGGTCGTTATCTGGTCGTCAACCCTCCCTATCCCCCGATGACCGAACAAGAGATCGACACCAGTTTTGATCTTCCCTATACGCGGATGCCACATCCCAAATACATAAAACGAGGTCCCGTGCCTGCTTATGAAATGATCCGCTTTTCTGTAAACATGCATAGGGGCTGTTTCGGTGGTTGTAGCTTTTGTACCATATCAGCGCATCAAGGAAAATTCATCGCCAGTCGCTCCGAAAAGTCAATACTTAAGGAGGTCGATCAAATCACCAAGATGCCTGACTATAAAGGCTACATAAGCGATTTGGGAGGCCCATCCGCCAACATGTATCGAATGAAGGGAAAGATTCAATCGATCTGCGATCGCTGCGTGAGTCCTTCTTGCATCCACCCGGTCATTTGTAGTAATCTCGACACTAGCCATAAACCAATGACGGAACTCTACCGGAAAGTCGATGCAAATCCAAAGGTCAAAAAGGCATTTGTGAGTAGCGGCATACGCTACGATCTGCTTACAGAGAGCTACAATAAGAACCATGATGGCAGCCTCGACGAATATATGGAGCAGGTTGTTTGTCGCCATGTTAGCGGCAGATTGAAGGTAGCTCCGGAACATACCTCAGAAGCCACCTTGCGGGTAATGCGCAAACCCTCTTTCGATCATTTTCGGGAATTCAAACGAAAATTTGACCGCATCAATCGAAAGCACAATTTGAAACAGCCCCTCATCCCCTACTTCATATCCAGCCACCCAGGCTGCAAGGAGGAAGATATGGCGAATCTGGCTGCCGATACTAAGGAACTAGGTTTCAGATTGGAGCAGGTGCAGGATTTCACCCCTACCCCTATGACTGTTGCCACCATCATTTACTACACGGGCTTACATCCTTATACACTCGAACCCGTCTTTACCGCAAAGAACAAACACGAGAAGAAGAATCAACATCAATTCTTCTTCTGGTACAAAAGAGAAAACAGAAGGCAGATCAAAGAAAAACTGGAGAAGCTGGGAAGAGAGGATTTGATCGAAAAAATACTTGGTGATCATGCCAAACAAAACAAAAAGCAGTTTATAAAATCCAAGGCACGAAGCAAAAGAAAAACAAGAAGGCGCTAGCATTAATGTTTGTTAAATTTTAACTTGTAAACAACTAAGCTCTAGCGAACTGAGTGCAACACCGCCGTTAATGTATTTTCAATTCGATCCAAATACATAGATTTATCATGCAATTGACTCGGATTATAGGCGTTCAGTCTGATAAATAGACAAGAAACGCGTCATTTTGTATCCACCAATGCAAATTAGGTCCGCCATCAGCAACCACCTTTAGCCCCTCAATTGGTACTTTTACGTCAAGTAAATCACTAAAACTACCAAATGAAAACTTTTACTCAGATTCTCGGCTGTTTGGTCCTTTGCTTTGGGCTTTTCACCAACGCAAATGCACAAATGGCCGATGGTACTTTTGCACCTAATTTTAGAGCCGTTGACATAAATGGCGAAACACAAGATCTCTATGAGATTATCTCACAGGGCTACAAGGTGGTAATCGATGTATCAGCTACCTGGTGCGGCCCTTGCTGGGACTACCATACCAGTGGTGCATTGGAAGAACTTCACGAGGCACATGGACCAGAAGGATCACAAGAAGTCTTTGTACTTTGGATTGAAGCCGATGACGGGACAACACAAGCTGACCTTGAGGGTCAAACAGCCCAGACTCAGGGAAACTGGATTGCAAATACAAACTTCCCAATTATTGATAATGGTGCTGAGATTTCAGGACTGCTGGAAGTAGGCTACTATCCAACCATTTACACAGTATGCGGTGATGGAAAAATCTACGAGTCGGGAGCAATCTCCGCTGATGCCCACTACGACTTCGCTATGGCCATGAACTGCGAATCTACAGAAAACGACGCTGCTGTCGCTCCAAAATTGCGAGATGCAGCGTTCTGCGAAGGCCCATTTACTACTACTGCAGTTATTGTGAACTCTGGTGAAACAACTTTGGAATCTGCTACAGTAACGCTAGAAGGTTGCGACGAATGTCCGATTTCGCAGACCTGGACTGGTGAACTTGGCTATTTCGAAACTGCGGAAATTGTCTTTGAAGATATCACCGCGGAAGACGGCGAAGCTCAATACACCTACAGCATAGAGGCAGGCGATGACAATGCCTCGAATGACTCTCACGCTCAAAATGTTAACCTCGGTTATGTAGAAGCAGAAGAGACCTGGACAATTGAATTTTTGAGCGACTGCTGGCCTGCAGAGACTAAGTGGTCGATCACTGACGATGCCGGAATGCTGATAGCTAAGAGCGAGCCTTATGCAGAAGAAATGACAGAGTACACAGAGGAAGTTACGCTTCCAGCTGGTGGCTGTTACGTGTTCACATTCAGCGATTCTTATGGTGATGGCCTCAATGGTACCGCAGCAGGTTGTGACATTGATGGTACCTTCCACATCTATTCTGATGCAGGTACAATTTATGAAACCGATGGTAGCGATGCATTCTTTACTAAGCGACAAGCAGCACTTTATGACGATGGAACCATTACTGAGCCCGTTTCTATCGAGGAATTAACAGACTCAAAAGTGCAGTTGGCTCCAAATCCAACAAGCGGAATCGTAAACCTCAATCTACAGGACGCCGATCTGGCTTTCTTGAATGTTGAGCTAATGACACTGGATGGCAAGATCGCCTTTGCACAGAACTTCGGTGCAGTTGCCGGCTCATTCGATACACAGATTGATGTATCTGACCTTAGCCCAGGCATTTACTTAATGAATCTAACTACAGATTCTGAAACGATCTCAAGAAAACTCGTGGTTGAATAAAAATCAATCCGGAAATCAGGTAAAGGGGATGTAACAGGGTTGCATCCCCTTTTTTTGTGCCTTCGCAATTTTGGGATAAATATTTTGGAGCTAAGCTTGGTTGGCACGAAGCAACTGCCTTCCTGCTGTTCGTTGCAATCCAGGCTACAGCCAGCTGCTTCGCGTATCCTGTGGCTGTGTCTCGTCCTTAAGGGCCGAGCCACCGCCACAGGCACGCTCAGTCAGCTTTCTGCAGCCTGTATTTCCACTGCCATCAGGGCTACGATCATCCGTCTGCCCTTCGCGTCAAATTAAGCGATTTTGCTAACTTTACGGCCTAAATAGAAGCAATGCAGCAACACCTTTTGGAAGAAGAACACCTGATGTTTCAGGACGCAGTAAGAGCCTTTATTGCCAAGGAAGTTACGCCATATCACGATCAATGGGAAAGAGATGGACTGGTTTCCCGTGAGGTCTGGCTCAAAGGCGGGCAGCAAGGCATGCTTTGTATGGATTTTCCAGAAGAGTACGGAGGACTTGGCTTGAAGGATTTTAGATACAATGCCATCCTTACCCAGGAATTCTTTAAGGCTGGTGCAAGTGGAGTTGGTTTTTTCTTGCACAATGATGTGATGGCTCCTTATTTTCTCGAATACTTCAACGAGCAGCAAAAAGAAAAATACATGCGCAAGATTGCCAGTGGCGAGATGATCACAGCAATCGCGATGACGGAGCCGGGAACAGGCAGCGATCTGGCAAACATCAAAACCACTGCAGTAAAGAAGGGTGATCACTATGTGGTGAATGGTGCAAAAACATTTATCACCAATGGTATCATGAGTGATTTGGTTGTGGTGGCCGTAAAGACCGATCCGGATAAGAGGCACAAAGGAATCTCGCTCTTGCTTATTGAAGAAGGCATGAAAGGTTTTACCCGTGGGAAGAACCTGGACAAGATTGGTATGAAAGCTCAGGATACCGCTGAATTGTTTTTCGAAGATGTGGAGGTACCGGTAGAAAACCTTCTGGGCGTGGAAGGACAAGGCTTTTACTATCTAATGCACAATCTGGCACAGGAGCGCCTGGCCCTTGGAGTAATCGCCATTGGCGCAGTTGAAGGAGCTTTGGAGCAGACTATTCAGTACTGCAAGGATCGACAGGCATTTGGGCGTTCCATCGGCAAGTTTCAAAACTCCCGATTCAAACTGGCAGAGATGAAGACCGAGGCCACCATTCTTCGCACCTTCGTTGATCAATGTATCATGGAGCTCAATGAAGGAAAGCTCACGAGTGAGAAGGCGGCTATGGTCAAATACTGGGGTACTGAGACACAATGTAGAATCATAGATCAATGTTTACAATTGCACGGAGGCTACGGATATATGACCGAGTATCCTATTGCAAGATTCTATGTGGATGCAAGAGTCCAGAAGATTTACGGTGGCACCAACGAGATCATGAAGGAAATCATCGGTCGATCAATGGGCTTTTAGCACAGCTGCAGTTCACCCACAAGGAATGCAGTTGAAATGCAGCTGTGAACAAGGCCTTGCCTGGTGTTTGCTATTTTTAGATTTCAATCTAGGCAAACTGACATAGCGTACCGCATATCAAGGCCAGGGTTATGGCCCAATAGCCCACATGAATTAACACATACTTCCAGCTCCTGCGCTCAAACAAGGCATTGATCGAAATCACAGGTGCAGCAATAATTAATGCTCCGATTATTCCATGCACTGCTCCATGTCCGAATGTACGATGTAGATCACCGTATTGACTCATAAAGTTTTTGAAAAACTCCCATTCAGGACCGGTTTGATCGCTAAAGCCTGGTTGCATTGCAAAAAGGGATTGGGTAGTGAACTGGTGGATCCCCCATGTAAGCATAGCCATACTCAACAGGATACCAAATACATAAGTCAAACCAAAAATGACCACCATGTTGCCTGACTGGACTTTTTCTTCCGTCATGCCAGAACTGCGCATCCAGGCTTTACCAAAGAGCGCATTGCTATACCAGATTGCGCCGACAATGAGCGGGATAAGAGCGGTTGCAAAAACCAAATAGAACTTGACTTCCATAAGACGATTATTTGTGCTTGATAAAAAAGGAAGGGGAACTACTTTGTCGGCAGTTCCCCCTGTTATCTTCCCTTCCAAAAAGACCTTAGTCAGTGTCGATCGAGAGACCCCAGCTTTTCAGCCGACCGGCATCTCTCGGAGCTGTATCATGGACGGTTAGTGTCCAAAAGCCCTTTGCGGTCTCACCATTAAAATCGGCAAGATCTTTCTTGCTGTACGTTTTCTTCAGGTTGGCCTTGGAACCACCTTCCTTGTTATGCAGTACTTTCGACTTGCCAGAAGGGCTAGTCAGTACGACTTTTAGGTCAGCAACGTATGCATGTGCGATTTGCACTTTGGCTTTCATTCCTTTCACTTTGCCTTTCTCACTGCAGTAATACTTACTTACCAATCCCGCCTTGTCGTTATCAGGGATCAACACCTCAGATTTCTTGCCATTGGCCATCTGCATGCTAAGACTCCAACTACTAAGCACACTCTGTCCATCCTTATCTTTCAGATGAAGAGTCCAATTGCCCGATGATTTGCCGCCAATGAACTTCTTAAGATCCTTGGCATCAAATGCCTTTGACAATTGCTTTCCTTTATGACTCTCCTTTTTCAGTAGAGAAACAGTGGTGCCATCAGGCCCTTCTAGCTTCACGCTTAGAGCTTCTGATTTTGCATTTGCGACATTAAATCTGAGACTGAGGTCTTCGATCTTAGCCTCTTTACTGATGCGCATGGCATCCGAAAGACCAGCCTTGCCGCTCACGGCCTCGTTAACTAGTCGATGCTTGGAATAGTGCATTTAGAATGAAAATTTTTCGTTGAGTGAATCGCAGTACAATATAAGAAAACTAGTCAAGACTAACGGCGCATCAACTTTTCAAGTTTCGATGCTGTGTCCGGATCGCCGCCTGTTTTACCTCCATCAAGTTCTTTCTGGTAGGTGATGAGATCATCCCATCTCTCTTGCACAGCAAGCTTGGCTTGTAATGGCCAGGATGTAGGATCATGGATCTTGTAATTTGGACCTGCCTTGTCAAGTACGGCTTTCAGTTGTGCAGGTTTTGCCTTCGACAATTTCTCAAAGGTGGTATACCCAGCATCAAACAGCAAGCCTTCGATTTTTGGACCGATGCCCTCAATGATTTGAAGCATATTGGACTTGATCTTCCACTTATGCGTGGTCTCTGTCACCAGCTTGGTACCTTTGACAACTTCTGTTCCGCCTCCGCTCACCACTTTCTCTGTCTTGGTGGTCTTTTGAGCGTCTCCGGCAACAGTTCTGGCACCAGTCACTTTTGAACGATCACCTTCACTGCGGATTTCCCTACGTTCAACGATTCTTGACTCTTGCTCTTGTCGAGTCTCCCCTACAACTGTCTTGGAAACTTCAACCGTTTCCATCCCTTGCACCATTTTCAACAAAGACTCCATGTCCACCTCTTTCACCACTTCCACTTCCTTGATAATCTCGACTGGTACTTCGCGAATGATTTCTATCTCTTTCACCACTTCATTCAACGAACTGATTTCCTTGATCACTTCAACAGGGACCTCCCTGATAAGCTCTACTTCCTTGACTACCTCCTTAATCACCTCAACCGGCACTTCCTTAACCACTTCTACCTCTTTGATCTTCTCTGTTTCCTTGACCACTTCAACAGCTACTTCTTTCACCACCTCGACAGGCTTGGCAACTTCCTTAACCACCTCGCGAATTACTTCAACCTCTTTCACTACCGGGACCTCTTTGTCAACAGTCACTACGACTTCCCGCACAACTTCCACGACTTTGATCTCCGGCTTTTCCTTCACGACTTCATAGGGCTTATCCACTTTGACCTCAACTTTCTTGATGACCTCAACTGGAACCTCATTGGTCTTAGTTACCACTTTTTCGACCTCCTTGATTACCTCAACAGGCTTCTCTTTTACAACTTCGACTTCTTTCACCAATTCCACAATTACTTCCTTGGTAACTGGAACAGTCACTTCCTTGGTCACTTGCACCTCTTTGGCCTTTTCAGTTTCCTTGATCACTTCAACAGGAACTTCTTTGATCACTTCGACTTCCTTAATCACTTCCTTTTCCACCTCTTTGATTACCTCCACGGGCACTTCTTTGACCACTTCAACCGTCTTGATCACTTCCTTGATTACCTCAACAGGAACTTCCTTGATCACTTCCACTTCCTTGATCACCTCCTTCTCTACTTCCTTGATTACCTCGACAGCAACCTCCTTGATCACTTCAACTTCCTTTACGACTTCCTTCTCCACTTGCACCTCTACAACCACCTCTTTGATCACTTCAACTTCCTTCACAACCTCAACCGGGACCTGCTTAATCACTTCAACCTCTTTGATAACCTCGACAGGCACCTTGACCTCTTTCACAACTTCCACTTTCTTGATCACTTCCACCGGCACCTCCACGTTCTTAATCACTTCTACCTTCACCTCCTTGATCACCTCCTTTTCGCTGATAACAGGTATTTCCTTGATCACTTCGACCTCCTTCACAACCTCGATCTCCTTAATCACCTCAACAGGTACATGTTTGATGATCTCTATTTCCTTGACAACTTCAACGATGACCTCCTTGATCACTTCGACTGGTACTTCTTTCACCACCTCTACAGTCTTGACCTTCTCCACAGTGTCTTTAGTCGCAACAGCCTTCTCTTTTATTACTTCCACCTTCTGCACGGTCGCCTTGCCGGGAACCTGAACTGCGACTTCCTTAACCAGCTCCTTAACCTTACCAGAAAGCTGTTGGAAAACGGGATTCTCAGAGAGGATACAAGCATATGCCTGTTCCGCTTGCTGCTCCGTCAGTTTCGCCTTCTTCATCAAGGTCTTGATCAAATCATTCTTGTTGACAATACGATTATTTTCCATTGATTTATTACTTTTTTTTGGGGACGTGCATGCCGACCAAGGTCTCAATATTACGAGTCAGCCCACACAGAATTTAGATTTAAAGAATGGGTCCGGCACTTACGTGCCGAACCCACATTTATCGTCTCAGAAACTTTATTTACCTCCGTCAAGCTCGTCTTGCAGCTTGTCGAGTTCATCCCAAAGTCCCTTGGCAGCCAAATCGGCTTGCTTAGGCCAAGATCCAGGATTGTGCATTCTGTACCTAGGTCCGGCATCATCCAAAATCTTTTGAATATCCTTAACCTTGGCAGCAGCCAATTCGGCGAAAGTGCGGATTCCACCACCATTGAGTAGTTCTGCAATCTTAGGTCCAACGCCTTCAATCTTGGTCAAATCGTCTGCCTTCACCGGGCCGGATTTAACAACACCCTTAACTTCACGTCGGGAGACTTCCTTCGCGTCTCCTTCAGTTCGGGTCTCTCCCACTACATTCTTGGAGACTTGCACTGTTCCTGCCTTCTTCATCATTGCCTGTAGGGTCGCCATGTCTATCGACTTGACTACCTCCACTTCCTTGATAATTTCAACCGGTACCTCACGAATTACTTCTATCTCCCGAATGACCTCCTTGATTACTTCAACTTCCTTGATCACTTCTACAGGCTTTTCAACTTCCTTGATCACCTCTTTGATCACTTCCACCTCTTTGATCACTTCCTTAGGTTTTGCAGAGAGCTTTTGGTTCAAGCCCATCACAAGCTGCTCGTACTCCTTAAGTTTGTTCGAAGAGTTGGTAAAGTTTAGATTTAGCTCTGTCCACTTCTTTTTCCAGGCATTGACTTCATCCTCATTTACCACTTCCCTGACTACTTCCACTTCTTTCACAACCTCTACCTCTTTGATCACTTCCACAGGCTTTTCAACCTCCTTGATCACCTCCTTAATCACTTCAACTTCTTTGATCACTTCGACAGGCTTCTCCACCTCTTTGATCACCTCAACCTCTTTGATTACTTCGACAGGCTTTTCAACTTCTTTGATCACCTCAACTTCTTTCACAACCTCCTTGATGATCTCAACAGGCTTTTCGACCTCTTTGATTACTTCTTTCGGCTTGGCCGCAAGCTGTTGCGTGAGCAGTAAGATCTTCCCATCATAATCTTTTAGCTTAGCACTTGAATTGGTAAACTGAAGATTTAGATCATTCCACTTCTTCTTCCATGCATTTACCTCATCTTCATTTACTACCTCCTTAACTACTTCGACCTCCTTAACAACCTCCTTAACCAGATTCTTCGGCTTCGCAGCGAGTTTATCTGAAAGTCCCTGCAAGGATAGGTTCAATTCTTTGATCTTAGAAGGTGATTCAGCGGTGTACGTCTTTCGCAATCCACCAAACAAGCCATGCCAGCTATCAAGTTTCTCCTTGTTGACCTGCTCTTTTGCCTGATCCACATTTTCTCTTTCGCCTTCCACTTTTCTCACTGCATCGTAAAGACTTTGAACGGATTTATCGAGGTCAGCATACTTCTTCTTCCAGATATCCGCCTCTGGAGCGTTGTTCTTAGCCTTTGCAGCCAATTTGTCACCAAGGCCAGAAATGGCCAGATTGAGATCCTTTATTTTACTAGGATCCTTGTCGTCATAACCTTTTCGCAGATCGCCAAACATGTTGGCCCACTTGGCGGACTTATCCTTAACAATATCCTCCTCAACCTGATTAATTCCTTCTTTCTCTGAATCAACCTTTTTGACTGCATTGTAAAGGCTTGCAAGGGACATATCAAGATCCTGATAGCGCTTTTTCCACTCATCTCCGGCACCTGCTGGTGTCGCAGCGAGTTTGTCACCAAGGCCTTGGATGGCCAGGTTAAGATCTTTTATTCTTGACTTTTCATGCTCAGCACTGTAGCCGCTTCTCAAGTTGCCAAACAAGTGGTTCCACTTCGAAACCTTGTCATTGTCAACCACTTCGCGCTTGGCGATCAAGCCTGGACGTTCAGCATCCACTGTGCGAACTGCATCGTACAAGCTCTGTACGGACAAGTCAAGATCCTGATATCTTTTCTTCCATCGATTCACTTCATCATGATCGATTACTTTTTTCTCTTTATAGACTAGCTTTTCTTCCGGCTTCTTAAGCAACCATCCCAGCCAGAGACCAAGAAGTGATGCTCCAATACCGTAGAGCAAGGGTAACCAAAAACACATATTTTATGATTTTAACGGTTTCAAATTTACTTTAAGACAATCTCCACACGACGATTCTTTGCACGACCTTCCTTATTGTCATTACTGGCAATAGGCTTGTCAGGACCAAATCCGACGGCAGACATTCGGGAATTAGAGATCCCGTTACTTCTTAGATAGTTTTGAGCAAATTCAGCTCGTTCTTTGGACAGCTTTGTGTTGGCGGATTTCTTACCTACATTATCTGTGTGCCCAGCAATTTCAAGCTTGCTCTTTGCTACATTATCCAGATAGTAAATCAAATCCGAAATATCTGTTCGCTGCTTGCTGCTCAGGTTTATATTGTCCTGACCCGTCGCGAAATACAAGGTGATCGGCTTACCGAACAATCGCTTCTTAATCGCTGCAAGTCTATCTTTATTGTCTTTCAGGTCGCCAAAAGCAAAGGCAACTCCTTCTCTCAAAGTATCTTTGTTAGCTGACCATCCTCTACTAGCGACTAGCTGCGAAGCAAGTGCTAATTGCGTCGAAGGAACTCCTTTAGCTACCAACTCATTCTTGATATTGTTTGCTCGGGCCATTCCCAAATCAGGCAGGATACTGTTGTTTTTTTCCTTAGTACCATACATACCGGTGATGGTTAGAGATCGCTTAGGATTCTTTTTGAGGTAGGCGGCTGTTTGATCAATAGAGTTGACTACCGATGGTTCATGTTTTAGGTGAGAATACCCATTTCTCTTAAACTTCACCCATGCAGGAGAGCTAAGGTTTAAGCCAGAACCATCTTTAATGATCCAGGCATTTGCCACAGCTTTTTTGGCTACCGCCGGAGCTGTAGTTGCTGCTGCAGCCGCCGCTGTCGTGGTCGCCTTAGCTACTCCACCACAGAGCCTATTGCCAACATACCGGGCACCAAATATCAGCCACAGCAGTAAGAGCAATAATGCAACAATAATCCACATTGTTCTACTCATAGTCTTTGTTATTTCAAGCAGTTAAATAGATAATTTCACTTTGCAACGCAAGAAGCGTCGGTCAGAGCAACTGATTCAAACAATATGATACAGTGCTCTCGGCTCAAGAAACAAAGAAGGGTATTGCCGAAAATAAGAAATTGCAATGAGTATTCGGCAGCTACCGGTAAAATTTGCTTTGGCTGCTTTTAAAGAATTGCCATGTACAAATCCCTGTAAAACAACTAACTGCCTAATAGTCAATTATTAAATGGCGTCAATTATTTTCCATGCGATGGCTTCACAGCGGACCTCGCGCAGCACTGGTAATCCTACCAACAATTTCCCAAAAATGTTTCCTGGTGTTGAACATTCTTGTGACGGACGATCATGGGAAAGTCAGTTATCCGCGTGTAAAAATCATGCCTTTCTCCGAAGACAGCTTATTATTAAAGGAATAACCATCGGAATCGAAGGCTTTGATATTGGAAGGATCGGTAATACGATGGCGAATCAAGAATGAAGCCATCATGCCCCGAGCCTTCTTAGCAAAGAAACTGATCATCTTGTATTCCCCATTCTTAAAATCCTTGAATTGAGGCTCGATAACAAGGTTGTCAATAGATTTGTGCTTAACCGCCTTGTAGTATTCTTTGGATGCCAGATTAACTATGACTTGAGTGTCTTTCCCGGCCATCTCCGATTTAAGATGTTCAGTAAGTCGGTCGCCCCAGTACTTATACAAGTTCGATTTGCTTGCAGTAACCTTAAAGCCACAGCCCATTTCCAATCGATAGGCCTGAATTAAGTCCAAAGGTTTCAGCAAGCCATAGAGTCCTGAGATGATCCTTAGGTATTGCTGCGCAAAATCCATATCTGCGCTTGAGAGCTGCGAGGCTTCAAGTCCGGTGTAGACATCACCCATAAAAGCGAAAACCGCCTGGCGGGAATTGTTGAGGTCAAACGGTAGAGACCAGTCTTGATTTCGCTGATAATTCAAATCTCCGAGCGTGGCGCTGATACCCATCAGAGATTGTAAACGAGAGGAGGATAGCTTTTTAAGCTTATTATTCAGGTATTGAGCATCTTCGAGAAAATGGCAATCACTGTGTTTTTTTGATGGCAATGGACTATCAAAGTCCAGTGTTTTGGCAGGCGAAAGTAGTATAAACATCGAAATCTTTTCCACAATTTAGGATTCTTGGCCAAAACCGACAAGCACTGTCAACTTTTGCCTCCCAAAACGCAGAAAAGATTTCAATCACATTAACCAACTCGTTGTTCAGTACTAGATACGAATGATCTTCTTATCATCCAGCTGAACGTATTTGGCATTTTCCTGGGCAAACTTGATGTGGCCCTTAGTGGTAATAATATTTAACTTGTAGTTCTTCATTTCAGAGAGGGTCTTGAGAAATATCCATTTACTCTTTAGCATCCTCGGTTCCGAAGATTTTAGACCCATTTCAAAAATGTGTTGATAGCCGTGTTTTTCAGCAACAATATCCGGTACAATGTTAGTATCCTCGGCACCTTTAATACTTTTGCGATAGCCTTTTGGTTGAGGGTAATCTTTCACATCAGCCCGAATATTCTCGTAGCCTGCCGACTCCAAATACTCAATCGCTTTCAGCGTAATTTCAACATACCCCTCTTTGTCTGGTTGTATCATAAATAAATTGCAATGTGTTTGTAAAGATAACGCAAAACAACGTGCTTTTGGTTCATTTTTCGATAATTGTATGGACTTTTCTCTGACTTCGATTCACCCTCTGGCAAATCGTGAACAAAGCGAATCATTTTACTCATCTTTTTTGCTTTCTTTTGATTAGCCCCCATTGGCATAGCCCTTGGCAGGAAGGACAAAAAGAACTTAAATTGCAGACATGGATTTAATCAAGGAATTTGAGGACCTAAAGCAATACTTGCCCAAGTGCGAATTGAGGGCTGAGAAAGTCTCCAAAAATGGAGTTGACTGGCATCTGGATCACTCTTGCAAAGTGATAAATGGAGTATATCAGGCTTTACAGGAGTCAAAACCTGAACAGTACAAGCCTAAATTCAGCTTTTGGCGGCAGATGGTAATGTTAACGGGGGTGATACCGAGAGGTGTTGGCAAGGCACCAAAAGTTGTACGCCCTCCAGAGGTAATTGTACTTAAGGACATTGAGAAACAGCTTGCGCTATGCGAAGTAAGCATTAGAGAATTGGACAATCTCCCTGAAAATGCGCACTTCAAACACCCGGTGTTTGGGCATCTGAATCGGAAGCAAACCAGAAAGTTTCTAGCTATACATACCAGGCATCACTTAAAAATCATCAAAGATATCTGCGCGAATTGATAGCAAGTAAGTTTACTTACATCAGGCTTGGCAAAGGAAATGATCTTCACCAGCAATTTCAGACCTTTTTGCAATGATAAATGTACTCCAAAGGAATATTGATGAAACGCTTTAAGTGGCAGTCATCAAAGAATCTTTGAAAGATCCTGTAATTTCGTTTGGTATACTGCACCTGCGAAAAATAGCATCCGGACTTGAGCAGCTGATAGGCATCTCCCACAATCTTGTCTTGCTTCTCGCGACTGAAGAAGGAAAACGGAATCGATCCAATAAAGGAATCGACCGGAGTTTTTATATGCTCTCGAAGGCTGGCAGCGTCGTCGTTGATGATAATCAATCGTTCGTCTTTCAGTTCTGATTTTACCTGTTCACAGAATTCCTCATTTACTTCAAAGCAATAGAGCTTTGATGTTGGCGAAATTTGTCTCAGCAACTCTCGACTTATGTTGCCATGCCCCATACCTAACTCAACTACAACTGTCTTTGGCGCAGACGAGACATATTTTGAAATCTCCACTTCAACTCTCCTACTGGTCTGGGCAAAAGCGCCTGTCTCAAAGAGGTGCTTTGTAAAAGCAAAAGCTGTTTTCAACTTGTTAGGCATAGCATAGAATTCGGCAGTTCGACTTTCAAGATACACTACGCGGCGCTTAAAATTGATATTGATTCTTCAAATACCTGGCAAAAGCAAATTTCAATCAAATAAACAGCAT
>JAHDEE010000061.1:0-4241 GCA_020629005.1 Chitinophagales bacterium | reverse complement strand
CGAATGTCTTTCTTAAATCTTTGATCTGATGGTATCACCATTCCTGCTACGCAGATAGATCCTTCCACATCCAAGGCACAGCCAGGCGCATTGGCACCAATGGACACATCTCCGTCCATGTAAAAGACCATTAAAGGTGGGCTTAGCTCTCTCCATATAGGGTCTCCCGGATCACCTGTCTCCCCTTGCGGACCTGTGGGACCAATCGCTCCCATCAGGCCCCGAGGCCCTGTAGGACCTGACTCTCCGGTTTCGTCGCCAGGAATCCCAGGTAATCCCTGAGGACCAGGAAATGCATTTGGACCCTTGTTCCCTTTTTTACCTCGACAATCTAAGACATTCCAATATCCATCCTCATTTATGTCTTCAAGATTCGAAGATGCGTGATTCATATCGAGATCCCAGCAGCGAAAGCCTGGAGGGCCACCAGGGCCAGGCGGTCCTTGCAATCCCGCAGGACCCTGTACGCCTGTATTGCCCTGAGATCCTGTGGGCCCTCTGTCGCCAGGCTCGCCCTCTGGACCGATTGGTCCCATCTCACCTGGTGCACCTGTTAATCCACAGGCCCCCGGAAGCCCTGAAGGCCCTTGAGGTCCCTGAGGACCTGCCGGTCCTTGCGCGCCAACAGGACCAACGGCACCCTTGGCTCCTGTGAGGTTATTTGCACACAGTGCAAACGGCACGGAGAGAAGTTGACTCAGCCCTAAAAATTGAAACTCTGAAGTTTCCTGGGTTTTTACAGAGATTCTAAGAAAGAACGGGCCTGCTCCCCAATCTATGATTGCTAATTCTCCCAATTGATTTTGCCCTTGGCCAACAACAAAGTCAAGTCGCCCTTGCGGACCAGCCACTAAAAATTGCTGCTCGCTATAGATCACTTCTCCAGCAATAGTCTCTGCCAACAATTCAATCAAAAGAGTCACTTGCTGGTCCACTTGCTCCTCGGCCTCCAGGGTACTCAGAAAAGCCTGAAAATTAAATCCCATGGGCACCTGAGCCAGCACATTGCTCCACAACAGGAATGACAAAAAGAATGCAGATAATAATTTCATGGCTTTTGCTTTTCAGTTTCTGCAATAACAGCGCTCCTTGCCAGCAATTCCTTCACCCTTAGCTCTTGAGCTTCGTATTGGAGTTGCAGCTCACGCACATCTTTGCCCATGCTATTTATGGCTTCCAAGAGTATAGGGGTCATTTTCGCGTAATCGACGAATAAATGACCATTTGGGTCGACTTCGACAACCTCAGGCACCAGTTGGTCCAGCTCCTGAGCTATAAAGCCTGTTTGCAAGCCTTTCGGAAACGATTTGCTCAAGAATCCATCATCATAATAATAAGTGCGAACCTGAAGCGCCTGTAACAGTTGGGAGCAATGTTCAAGCCTCGTGACATTCTTCTTGAAGCGACGATCAGAATTGATCGAAATGCCATTGCTGCAAATGTCTCCATCCACATCAAGCATGAACATAGGCTGCCGATGACCAATAGACACTCTTCCCATATAATAAAGCGCGGTACCCGTACTTAGCCAAGGAGAAATAAAATCCGGGCCTGCCGCTCCATCCAGGCCCTGTGGACCCTGAGGGCCGGCGAAGCCCTGTGGCCCTTGCGGACCTTGCCAGTTCCCTATTGTGCTGGGCGGACCAGATGGACCAGATTCTGCATGACCCTGGTATCCCTGAGGTCCCTGGCAGTCAAGAGGATTAAAGACAGCATCAAGGTTTATGTCCTCTATCGGATCATTAATGCCATTGCCATTTAAATCCCAACAGTGAATTCCAGGACCCTCATCTCCTGCTGGACCGGTATTGCCTTTCGGTCCTTGAGGGCCAGCAAATCCCGTAGGCCCCATGAATCCATCGGGGCCAGGAGCCCCAAACGGTCCGCCAGGCCCCGGAAGACCTGGAGGACCCATCATTCCAATCGGTCCTGCTGGTCCCGCTAATCCAGGAGCACCTTCTGGTCCCACAGGGCCCGCTTCTCCAACGGGACCAGGATCTCCTCTAAGACCCTTCATTCCTTCACTAAAGAGTGCAAAAGGAACAGTATTCAAAGGCTCGGGAGCATACTCAAGCCACTCTCCTTCCCACAAGAGCGATAACTGCACATGTGCCTCCCCATACTGCCAAGCGATATTTGAAAATCCACCATTTAGTGAGGAACCTCTGCCAATTGAACAACTGAAATGCCCATCATCACTTGTTTGCAGTATTTGCTCTTCTGCATAATAGAGACTGTCGCCAATAAGTATAGAGAAGCGTATGACTAATTCTGCTTCGCTAATTTCATTACCCTCACTATCAAGGGCAATTGCTTGGTAAGCAATTGCATCCGGTACTTGAGCCCAGGCAGCCATACTTGCGAAGAAGAGAACGAAATAAAGTATAATTCGAATCATGATTCCGGAATTTGGTCTAAGAGCATATCCATCCTTATCTGTTTACTTGTCCGCTCTGGCATTTGCATTCAAGTGACGATTAAGTATTACCGCATCCATTTGCTTTTCAAACTCGGAGAATTTTCGATCAGCTTCCTGAAGTTCCAAAAGTGTCTTGTTCAACTCCCTAATTGACTCTAGCAAGACTACCGTCATGCGTGAATAATCAATCGAGAAATATCCGTCCGAGCCTTGTTTTACCAATTCAGGAAATTGAGACCTGATTTCCTGCGCAATGAAGCCTAGCTGCACATCAGAAGGAAATCCTCTGTCCGGATGTGTTGCACGATCGAATGAATAGCTCACTGCTTGCAACTTCGCCAATTTGTCAAGCGGAGGTGATAGGACATCAATATCCTTCTTGAATTTCCGATCAGAGTTTGAATATGCCTGCGATGGGCAGAGAATTCCTGCAATGTCAAGCTCACATTGTGGATCATCAGTTCCAATGCCAATTGGTGCAGCATGCTGAATGTATCCTGCTTGCTGGATCCAGGGACTGAACGTCTGTCCTTTTGGCCCTTTTTCTCCCTCCTCACCTGGAGGTCCCGCAATACCAGCAATACCGGCAGGTCCAGCTGGCCCTCCAGCCCCAGGCAGTCCTTGAGGTCCTTGCGGACCAGGTTCATTTGCCGGTCCATCTTCCCCTTCAGGTCCATGACAGTCGTAAACATTGATCACACCATCATTGTTTCTGTCCTCTTCTGGATCATCCACGCCATTTGAATTGGAGTCCCAACAATGTAATCCTGGGGGACCAGAGCCTGCCGGTCCCCTTAATCCCTGGTTCCCCGGTGGACCCTGAGGCCCTGTATAGCCAGCAGGTCCAGCTGGGCCAGCATTTCCTTTGAAACCTCTCGGACCTACTTCGCCGGTAACACCTGTAATTCCATCCACAGTAGGGCCTTGAGTTCCTGGTGGACCCTGTGGTCCTACAGGTCCTGCTGGTCCGGTAGGTCCCGGCGGCCCTGGAGCACCTTGTGCACCGGTTGGCCCCTCAGCAAACATTGCATAAGGCACACTCAATAGCTCAAACTCATGAATGGGTATGTATTCTGCTCCAGTTTCCACTTGGGCTACAGAAAGCCGTAAACTTGCACCAGGAATCGACCAATCTAGGTCTGAAAAATCTGCACCTTGAGCGATGCCGTTTCCGATTTCAATCCCGATCAAGCCATCGGTAGTTGTGGTTTGGTTATGTAATTCACTATAGCTAACTGTAGCGCCTTGAAGGATTTCAATCTTAATTGACAATTCTACAGACCGAAGCCCGATGCCCTGTTCATCGTATATGACAGCCTGATAACTAAAAGCCTTTGGTACCTGAGCAGAACAAGCGAAAGTGTAGCACAAAAGGATAGCTACTATAATATAACCGCTAGAGAACAATTTTCTTAATGGTCTCATTTGCCTAATGGATTATTATGGGTTCGATAATCAATTGCCTGCCTGATTGATCCATTATTCGAAAGTAATAGAGTCCAGGATATGGTCTAGGCAAAGCTAGCTCCATCATATATGACGAAGAAAGATCAGACCATTTTGACAAGACACGACCCTGTACCGAAATTAGTTCTGCCCTTAGCGCGATTTCTGAAGCGGAGCTGAACCTGATCTGCAGCTGGTCACTCACAGGATTAGGGTAAACTTGGAAATTGTTAACAAGGGATACTGTGGAATTAGGCCAATGCTGGTCCGCAAAGGGCAGAGAGAACCCCTGCCGTAGAACCACTGTATTTGCAGGGTCGGCAGCTCCAACAATCGTTTCACCAACAGTAATCAACAAGCGGAAATCTTCGCTTAG
>JAHDEE010000341.1 GCA_020629005.1 Chitinophagales bacterium | reverse complement strand
ATTTTTTGACAGCATCCTTGTTGGCTGGTGGAGAAAAATAACGAAGGATAAATCAATTCTGGCAAGTCAAAATGGACAGATATTGATTCTCTATCCCTTAGCAGGCGAGCTGACAAGCAGCCGTTTATGGGCCAAAATTCTCTGATTCTTTTTTTACCTTTGCGCGAATCAAAAAAACAATTAAACCTATGAAAGTATCTGTGATCGGTGCTGGTAATGTTGGCGCTACAGCTGCCAATGTACTTGCCCATGGCGATTTTTGCAAAGAGGTCGTTTTGCTAGATATCAAAGAGGGACTGTCTGAAGGTAAGGCATTGGATATGTGGGAAACATCTCCAATCAATATGTACAGCACCAGAACCACTGGCGTAACAAATAACTACAAAGCAACAGCCAAGTCTGAAGTTGTTATCATCACCTCCGGAATTCCACGTAAGCCCGGAATGAGCCGCGACGACCTGATCGCCACCAACGCAGGCATCGTACACCAGGTGACTAAGAAGGTGATCAAAGCTTCTCCAAAAGCAAAGATCATCGTAGTGTCCAATCCATTGGATGTAATGACTTACTGTGCATTCCAAACCGCAAAAGTAGACCCAAAGCGTGTTATGGGAATGGCAGGTATCCTTGATATCTCTCGCTACAAGTCCTTCATCGCCATGGAAATCGGATGTTCCCCCAAAGAGGTGCAGGCGGTGTTGATGGGCGGCCACGGTGACACTATGGTTCCGCTACCACGTTACACTACGGTTGCTGGTATTCCTGTTTCTGAATTGATTGAAAAGGATCGACTCAAAGCCATCATCGAGCGCACCAAAAAAGGTGGGGGAGAGCTGGTAAAACTAATGGGTACCTCGGCATGGTATGCCCCTGGAGCTGCCGCTGCCCAAATGGCCGAAGCCATCATCAAAGATGAAAGAAGAATCTTCCCTTGCTGTGTCAAGCTCAATGGGGAGTACGGTATGAAAGATGTGTTCCTGGGTGTTCCAGTAATGCTAGGTAAAAACGGAGTTGAGAAAGTTTATGAGCTTGATCTTAGAGCAGCCGAAAAGAAGTTGTTAGCAAAGTCAGCTACGGCTGTGAAAGGAGTAATGAAAGTACTAGACAATATGAAATTGAAGTTCTAGAGCCGGAAGAACTTCCTGAACAACCAGCTTTACGATACTACAATTCAACGATTTCGTCAGCGTTCCTTGTTTTACAAAAGCCGCCACTTTTTATCATAAGTAGCAATAAAGGCTTAAAACAAGGGACGCTTTTTCTGTTCAAGAATCTGCTATTGCTGCGTAAACAAAGTATGTGACACCTTTAAGGAGCTTATCTTTTTGTCAGCCTAGGCGCGAGGATGGAGCATAGCCTTAGCTACGTGACTGACGAGCAACGAAGGATGACAGAAATAGAAGCCCTTAAAGGTGTTGCGGACTTCGTTTGCGTAGCACTAGCTACTTAAACAAAGGCTTGAGCGATCGCATCTCTTTGGTGCCTAGGAAGATCATCAGTACGCCCAGTAATATCATCACCATGGCAGTGATTCCGATAGCGGGCAGAAAAGAAATATAACGAGCACTCACAGCATATACCACAGCCACACTCGCCAGCAAAAGCAATGCGCCTAGAAATAGCTTGAACAGAGCACGATTCCGATTCTTAGTATAGATGCGCCGCGTTCGATCAAAGGCTTCAACCTTCTTCATCACATAGGTGATAGACTCCTTGCTCAAATCGTAAGTAGTCAACGCCTGTCGAATGTCACCATAGCTAGATCCATGGTTTCGTTCCTTACACGCAAAGTCGATGATCTGACTGAGTCTTTCACTGCTCATCTTCCCTTTTATCTTGTGATAATATTCTTTCTGTCTTACCTATAGTCCTGACCTTCAATTATATGTGGCCAATTTCTCTGCATCAAGATACGTGTAAATGTGGTAAATGGCGTAAAAGAATACAAGATATTTTTGTCTATAATCGCGCTCAAGCCCCAAGTCCAGCCATTTTTTCGGCTCCTAAGGGAATGGTTTTTGCCAATTCCCAACTGGCTTAAGGCTAAATTTGTCTCGTCTGCCTGAGTAGCCTAATTTCGCAGCCTGAATACGACCTAAATCCCATTCATGTATCAAACCAAACTACCCTCGCTAATCTTACTTGCCATCTTGCTGATCACGAGTCATTTTGCTCCAGCTGATTGCTTCGACCCCTGTGGTGATCATCCAGCACCCGGCAATACCTGCGCAGAGGCTGTCCCAATGCGCTTCGATGTACCTATTTGCGCCTCTTCAGTAGGCTATACCGCAGATCATTGGGGTAATTTGGAAGAGGTATTTTGTGGGGGATTACACAACAATTCCTTTTTCGAGTTCATAGCTGAGCAACCGGATATTGACATTCCCTGGTGGGTCTTGTCTGGCAGCTTTTGCGATCGCGGACTCCAGTTTCAAGTACTTACCACAGTAGAACCCTGTGATAATCCAAACGGAACCTGGCAGTCCGTCTATTGCCTCAGCCCTACAGGTCCGCCAGGTAGCAATGGAATCATCCCACTTAGAGATCTTACCGTTGGGCAACGTTACTATTTCATGATCGATGGCTTTGCAGGGGATCTCTGCGAGTATCAGCTCAATTTCCAGGTACCCTATGATGAGATTTTCAATTTCACCGGAACATCACTCGACTCTCGAGTAGAATTGCTTTGGGTGGTCGACGAGGCCTACAGCTTCGAATCCTACCGGGTATCACGCTCTCGCGATGGCGAATCAGATTGGCAGACGATCGACGAATTGGCCCCAGAAGAAGATAATCTCTACCGCTACTCCGATCTGGACCCAATGGATGGCTTCAATTATTATCGCCTCGAATTGGTAGACGAAAACGGCAATGCCCTTTGCTCAAAACACATTCGGATCTATTTTGGAAACCTCGGCTTCCAGATCCTAAGCCTCTTCCCAAACCCATCAAAAGACATCATCTATATCGAGTACAGCTCGGCGGAAAGAATCCCAAACACCCTCGAAATTTTCGACTCCGCAGGCCGACTACTGCACGAGTCAGGCATCTTTCCCCAAGAACAAATTGAGCGTTTTTTCATCGACATCAGCCCCTTTCCTGCCGGCGCCTATATCCTCAATCTTTACAATCGAAACGGCAAAACCACCCGAAAATTCATCAAAGCCTACTAGTAAGCATGATGAAAATTATGACAATAAATTATTAGGAGCGAATCCAATCCCATCGCGTTAGCGGCTTGCCTGCTGTCCAGTCCAATGGGCTACCTGCCTGCTTGTTCCTGCTCACTGCCTGCTGTCTTTCCGCAGGCTCCAAGCCAGCACGCAGTGGCAGTCACCACAGCATTCAGGCAGCCCATTTCCCTTTCCATCAGGGCTATTTTGCACCAGCTCTCCTTCGCAGACCTACCCTCTACCCTCTACTCTCTACCCTCTACTCAAAAACACAATTCCTCCATCACCTTCGCAGCCCTATCATCGCCCAATTCCAGAGCCCGTTGCAAATCAGCGCAGCCTTCCTTCTGCTTTCCCAGATAGGTCTGAATCACTCCACGATTGAAAACAGCATTAACATCTTGTGGAGACAGTTGCAAACAGAGGTTATAGTCAATCAACGCACCTTCATAGTCCTCCAGCTCCGTCCTCGAAACTCCTCTCATTAAGTACGAGCGTGCAAATTGAGGATCTAACTCAATCGCCTGATTGTAATCTTCGATTGCCGTCTTGTGCAGACCTTTCCCTGTGTTGGAAAAAGCTCTGCCGAAATAGGCCTTGGCAAAATAGGGGTCAAGTTCTATTGTCATGTTGTAATCCTCGATCGCAGAATCAAACTGTCCCAATATTACTTTGGTTTCGGCTCTATTGTAGTATGAGTTCTTATCTTCAGGATCGAGCCGAATTGATTGGTCATAATCGGCAATTGCGCCAATATTGTCGCCCAGTTCACCTTTACAGAATGCCCTGTTATAATGTGCCTGCTGATCCTTGGGGTCAAGTTCAATGGCCTTGCTGCAATCGTCGATGGCACCTGTATAGTCCTTTAGAAGGCTTTTCGCATATGCTCGGCTGCCATACAAAGTCGCTTCGCTTGGTGCGATTTCGATTGCACGATCATAATCTGGCAATGCAGCGCTTACATCACCGAGGGTACAAAGTGCATTTGCCCTTTGCAAATGAGCCCAATGGTTTTGATTGTCTAATTGTATGGCAAGACTCAAGTCCTCGATTGCGCCGACCTTGTCCATTTGCTCACTTTTGATCAAGCCGCGATTGTAGACGGCTCGGGCATCCTCAGGCTTCATTTCAATAGCCTTGTTCAGGTCTTTAAGAGCCTCCTCTGGCAACAGCAGCATCTTGTAGCAAAGTCCACGATACATATAGGCAAGCTGATCACGTGAATTTAGTGATATCGCTTTGTCCAAATCATTCAATGCTCGTTCAAAAGCTCTGCTATCATATTCGGCTATGGCCCTCATTCTATAAGCGGTAGCATTATCAGGCTCAAAGGCAATAATTGAAGTAAAGTCCTTGATAGCAAGATCATGAGCGCCCAATTCGTTTTGGGCTGTTCCTCTCAATCGCAGCGCAATCTCGCTCAATGGCTCCAACTTGATCGCCTCATTATAGTCCATAATTGCCCGGCTCAGATGCCCATCAAAGTATTGAGCATACCCACGATTTACATAGGCCATATGATTCACGGGATCTAGCTTGATGGCTTTTGTGAAGTCCAGAATGCCTCCCTCAATGTCGCCCGCTTCTACCTTATTGTAGCCCTGTTCTATCAGTATGCTAGCTTCGTTTCGTTGATCCTGAGCAAATATGGCTGGATTGACTCCCCAAAAAAGTGTCAAGAGGGCAATCGAGAAGATAATCGCCCTGGATGAGTTGATGATCATGGTTTACATTTTTACAATTAGTGAACAATGCGGAGCCTATCA
>JAHDEE010000340.1:1903-4954 GCA_020629005.1 Chitinophagales bacterium | reverse complement strand
GATTGTGCAATTGCATATCCACCCAATCCTCTTCCTCCCGGTAAGACTCATGCGCCTTGAATTCCCATTTGCGGTTGCTACCAATTTCGTATTCCGTGATATCGATCAACACACATCCGTCGATGAACTTGCGTCCGGCAAAATCAATCTTGGAAGTATACCAGGCACCGCCATCGCCTTGCACTTCTATCACACCTTCCCATTGGCCGGCGATCACAACATGGTTTTGTGTGTCTTGGATCAAGTCGTTATTATCGACGACTGCTTCAAAGTCTCGGAGGTCATTCAAGGGATTGGGTGTGTCGCCTGAATTTGCGAGGGTATAGGTCTGGAAGCTGAGAAAACCTATCCAAAGTAAGATCAATAATCTTCCCATTGCGCAAGTGGTTTTACAATTTAGAGCTTATACGAAAGATAGTGATTTTGTCCCTATAAGTGCAGAGCTGCCTCAATTTTAACGTATTAGCGCTAGTAAATAACATTTCTTAACAGCGGTATCTCTGGATCATTGGTTATTTCCTTTCTTTTTTTTAGGGGAGCGCAAGCGCATTGTCCCGTCGCAGCGACCAACCCGTGCTCCGCTAATACTCGGCACCCTGCTAGCTGTTCATGCCGGAGTCAGTCAGTCTCTCCTAACGTCGAGCCAGCCCGACTCTGGCATTCACCACGCTATCAGGGCACCTCGTTCCGCTGCGCCCGGGGCTCCTTTTCACCAGTCGTCGGGCGCGGTGGTTTTTTTCTTTTTGTGGGCTGGGCTTTGGGTGCTGGGGCTGTGCCTCTCTGGGCTTTCTGGGGTGTGTTTCCCCGAGCTGCTTTCTCGGGTATGTGTGTGTGGGCTTTCTCGGGTGTGTTTCCCCGAGCTTCGTAGGGGGTCAATGGGATTTAGGCCCTCCGGGCCTTTTGGTAATTTCGAGTTGCTTCAAGAGTTCGACCTTAGTTTGCGTCTTTCGTCTTTCCTCCTTCGTCTTGCGTCTCGCGTCTTGCTGCTATAGGATACCTCGAGACCCTGTTCAAAAAGCAAGTGAATGTATAATTACGCCTTTAATAACATAAAGATCATTCGTAACTTCCTCCGGACAAATACACAGCATTGCATGCAAGACTACATACTCGAAATAGCCGGTGTCAAACAAAAGATGGTCTATGTTGAAACACCAAAAGAAAGGCTGCTAAATACAGAATTCTATTGGACAGATATAGGCAAGGGATTTCCGAAGGGATATTGGATAGGAGACACCCCTGTAACCCAGGAATTTTGGATGGCGGTGATGGGAGAGCCTTGGTCTAAAGTGCGTTTTACAGGAAAGAAACATCCAGTAGAGAGTGTAAGCTGGAGGGACTTGATGGGAGAAGACGGAAAAATGCAAACGGGATTCTTCTTTGAATTAAACAAGCATCCTGATAATCAGATTCAGATGGCGGTCGAGACGGAATACAAGCTCCCTTCGGAAGCTCAGTGGGAATTTGCGGCCAGAGGAGGTATGTATGGGATACATGATGGATTTCGGTATGCTGGAAGTAAAAATGCTGCAGAAGTGGGATGGTATGATAGGAATAGCAATTATCAAACTAAACCGGTCGCATTAAAGTTGCCAAATCAGTTGGAGCTGTATGACATGAGTGGTAATGTTCGAGAATGGTGTATGGACGAATATAGCGAATTAGATGGCCTTTCGAGGGATGGCCATGCTATGCAAGAGGCCTCCACTGTTCTAAAATTGCTTCGTGGCGGCTCCTGGTACTCTCTTACAGACTACGTGAGGGTCTCCATCCGCAACAGGAGCGATCAGAGGAGCAACTACGATATTGTTGGTTTTCGCCTTGCCCGGTACTAAAATTTTTCTCTTTTACTTAGGGCAGTTTGCCTATCGCGCTTTAGCGCGATCAAATTTTTTTTTGATTTCGTAGCTAAGAGATTTTCGAAGTATTATCCATGAAGATCATAAGTCAGACATACATTGAAGCAAATTTTGAGCGATTCGATTGCAGCGATGCAGAAGTGATTGAGCAATGCATTGTCGCATTGCGCCGGAGATTTGGCCCTAAGAGCGCCTGCTGGTTTGAAGATAAAATTATCGCCTTGATTTGCCATGAGCAGGAGGCGCTGCAAGCACTTGATCTCAGCAGCCCTGCGTTCCATCATTTGCAGTATCTCAATGTAACTGAAAATAATGATCTTCAAAGAATCCTGTTACCAGGGACACTGCCAGCTCTTCGTGAACTAAACTTGAGCGGTAATGTCCTGCGGGATATACTGCTACCCGAGGCCAGAGAACTACAGAAACTCGATATGAGTCGAAACATGTTGCAAGCAATTTCTTTGCCTGATCAGCTGGACCGGATCAGCTTTCTGGACCTATCCAACAATGCGCTGCAGGGACTGAAGCTACCTATATGCCCTCATCTGGAATACGCAAGCTTGTATAACAACAAGCTAAGAAGTCTGGACTTGGGAAATTCTCTGGAGAGTCTGGAAGAATTGGACTTAGAGAAAAACCAGCTCACAAAATTGCCGCTAGGCATCGATCAGCTACCCCGGCTAGATTGTCTCTATCTAGTTGGTAATGAGCTTGAGAATGTACCGGAGGAAATCATCGGAACGCAAAGCAGAACCAATTCCGCAAGGGAAGTGGCCTTTTATCTATCTGGACACTTACTGCCGCTATTGGAAGCCAAGTTGATTTTGCTGGGAAATGCCAATGTGGGCAAGACCTCCCTTTGCCGAAAAATTCAGTACATCGACACGATGCTACCGGAAAATGAGGAAACTCCAGCTCTTGAAACCAGCTATGTAGATTTGCCAATTATTCCCAAATCAAAGCTGGGGGATGAAAAAGAAGATGATCGATTATTTAGGATAAACTTTTGGGACTTTGGTGGCCAAGGGCGCTATAGAGAGATTCAGCAGTTGTTTTGCACACCTAAAGCCATTTACTTTTATGTCACCACATCGCAAGATCAATCCGAAGAGGACGACTACTCCGGGCATGATTATTGGCTCAGCATGATATCGGCCTATGGTTTTGACCGTGAAGATGGGAGGCAGAGTCC
>JAHDEE010000340.1:0-1803 GCA_020629005.1 Chitinophagales bacterium | reverse complement strand
TCATAGACACCAATTGGATCAAGGACTCCCTGGCGAAGGCAATTGACAGTGAAGATCTGGAAGACCTGGATGGCAGATTCTATGAAAGCCAATTGAAGTTGATTTGGCCAGAAAATAAAGAAACCGATCGACAAGTCTTCAAGCAATTGATGTTGGACATACGCTTGTGCTACGAACAGGCAGACGAAAAAGGAAAAACACAATACCTGATGCCTTCGAAGTTCCCCAAGCAGGCACCAACTAGCTTTCAACGTGAAGTGAATAGCCATCCTATTGAATCATGTGCCTGTCGGCTTAGAATCCACTTTGAGCCTTTTATTCCCGCAGGCACGGTAAATCGCTTGATCGTAAAGCACCACAGCAATGCATTGCATCAGTGGAGAAGCAATGTTGTTTTGCAGTTCCCTAAAGGTACCGGCAGTCGTGTCTATCTCAAGGAAAACTGGAAAGAGCATGCCATAGAAGTTTTCTTCCCGGAAGGTGGATGCCTGGATACCCTTAACCTACTGCTGGCCAGCATACATGAAGATCTGCAAAGTCTAAAGTCCCGCAGAGCTGTTGGTGCTGTAAAGCTTGAAATCCACTGTTTTCTGAACAATGAATGGGTAAGCCACACCAGACTTAAGTATTATAAGAGGCAGAGTAGTTTTGCTTTTCTTTTTCCAGATGTCACAAAAGAAGAAAAAAATACATTTAGCATGATACAAGAACTAAAAGATCTCCTAGAAGATGGTAAATGGACTGAAGCTCTTTCGCAAATGGAGGAGCAGCTAGACCTTGATCAGCAGAGTCGAAATACCCTGACAAATCTCAGAAGGCAGGTAAAGGAGTATGATCGGGATCGACTGGCGCATACTTCTCCAGCCGATGATTTACGAAGAAGAGGCAATGATCTGCACAATAGACTTGTTGGCTTGATTGATCTACTGGAAAGTGAGCTGGTTAGCGCTGACCAGCGTCCCGATAGCCTAGGTCAAAAGATGGACTCGATAACGGAACAATTAAAAGAAGCCAATGCCCATAGGGAAGAAATCGCTACCCAGGCACAGTTCGAGCGAGCAGTGATGAACCGCGATATAAGCATCTTGTTAGAATTAAACAAAGACCAAGAAGAAATACTGAATAAGCTAACCCGCATTCTCGAAGAAAGCATAGAAACGGAGCAGGCAGTACAAGCGGTTCTGGATTTGATTTTGGCTAAGCTAAGATCAAGGGAAGCGGGGCTTCCTGAGCCTCTGGAGAGAGCCATTAAAGAAGTGGAAACAGTCGAAACGCTCAAGCTAGATGCCAAGGCAAAGCTCAAAATGACGCTTCCAATTATTCCGGGTATTCTAAAGTATGAATCAGAACTATCCTCTTCAAACCTATTCAAGTGGGCCAAAAAGTTCGACTTGGGAAATATTCTGTTTTAGTCTTGCTCACTGAATACTATGTTTGGTGCTTCGTATTGCTAGCTGTTTCTGTTTTTCTACCACGTTTGCTTTTTAGATTTCAGCGGTACCGGAGGTACCGCTGGGCCTGAGCTGATATCGAAGTGAAGTTCAATGATCAATGAGCAAGTTGTGGACCTGCACCCTTGTTCTAGCGCGGTGATTACTTCGGGAGTGGGAAGCTCTTGTCCCGTAGGGCGACATTGATATGTCGCTAAACCTCTGGATGGGCTGATTGCTAGCTCAGTTTCTATTTTCACTTGTCACTTGTCACCAGTCACCAGTCACCAGTCATCAGTGCCGCGCCGATCAGACGGGGATAAATAGCCTCGATCGAAACGGAAATGCAAGTGCCAGAAAGGGGACTGAGTGC
>JAHDEE010000339.1 GCA_020629005.1 Chitinophagales bacterium | reverse complement strand
AATTGTCCCATGACCAGTTTTTCTGAATCAAGGGCTGGGATTTCTTCGATGGTAATTGTAGATCTCTCTCCACACAATATTTCGGAAGTATCTCCATCTCCATCGATGTCATAAAAATCGGCAGGTTCATGAGTACCCCAGCACTGAGCAATAACATTGTCGGAAACCTGGTAGATATTGTTTTCGAGAGAACTTTGCCCCCCAATGGCTGTAGAAAGTACAATTGCTTCAAACTCAATCGAAATCCTCTGACCAGGTTGCAAGTCCTGTGACCACTGCCACTCAAGAAGTGTCCTTCCTGTGCCATTGTAGTTTGTCGTCTCCGAAAACACTGGAATTGGGTCATTGCTGTCTGTCATCGTCCATGAGCCTGGAACATAAGCGAGATCAAGAGGAAGAAGATCCAGCAAGGCCGGATTGACAGCTGCATCTGCTGCAGCCGTGGCATTTTCTAACTGTAGACGGTAGGTTATTGTATCACCATGCAAGAACTCATTGCCATCACCGTATTCATACTTGTTTGGAATGGGTATGACTCCGGCCAATGGATGTCTTATATCAGTAACATCACAAGGGTCACCAGCTAGATTATAGGTAAGGCTCCCTGCTTCCTCTATGGTCATACAGTTTATGGCATCCCCAGCTGGCGCATCTGAAGTCACCGTATAGTGAAACCTGATGGGCTCCCAGTCAGCCATTCCTGCGGGCACTGGATCAGGTCCAAAGCACATTCGAATACCAGTGATCCATTCCACACTCATATCGGGAAGCACAGTGGTAAAATCAAGATAGGCATTTGCTCCACGGTCATAGCTTGTTCCCCAATCTGTCCATGTATTGTTCAGGTTCGTCTGATATTCAACGCTTACTTGAATATTTGCTGCATCATAACCTCCCAAATAAAAGGCTCCGGTATTCATTGCATCAACAACAATTCCGGTGGGAAAAAAATCCACAACGCACAAATCAGGAATATCTTCGTTACCAGTGACTTCAAGATTTACTTCATAGACATCACTTTCGCCCACAAATCGGGTCGTACTTTGATCAGTCTTCCATAAGCTAATCTCCGGAATTGACGGCAATATCGTATAATCTACCCCCACGTCGACGGTGACCGTTGGTTCACCAACGAGGGTATAGGTAACTGAGGCATCATTGCGTACAAGACCACCTGTACTAAATGAAGACGAAGGTAATGACACTACTACTCTTCGCCAAACACATTCGCCCAATTCCACCTCATCTGCGGGGATCGTCCAAGTGACAGTATGTGTAGCTGCATCGTAGACTCCATTGTGATTTGCTGAGGCGAATACCGCTCCAGTAGGTAACTGGTCGACAACAGTTATTGTTCCAGTAGGATTGAGTGCCCCATTTGAAAAACAGTTAAAACACTCATTGCAGACCCTCACTTCCCAACTGGTATAACCATCAACAGGGCCTTCAACGACGGTGTACTTGGAGACATCAATTTTGTCCTCTGCCGTAACTGTAGTAGTGACTGGGTTGGAGGTTACTGAAGCAGCGTTGGTACCAGAGATGACTGCTGTGTTTGTTGCTGAAGTACCATCGGGGGTTGTTCCATTTGGAAACAGAATCCTAATTCGCACCTGACCTGTTGAACCTGCGGGCAGAGGATCCACAAAGTCGAATGTCACTGTATGTGTAGCTGGGTCATAAGTATGTCCTGTAGTATGCGGCGAACCCAAAGCCGCCAGATATTCGACTTCGGGCGGAAGCGCATCGGTAATTTGCACACCTGTACAATCGGTAGTGGTACTTGGGCAGGCATACTGCAAAGTATAGTCAATCCACACACCAGTCTGTGTGGTAGTGTAATTGACTGACTTGGTAATGTCCAGCTGAGCAAAAGCAGCCAGACTACCCAGACAGATCAACAGGAATAGCGTAAAAATGTGTTTCATAGACGAGTTTTGAGTATTTGACACTGACTCCGATTATATATGGACTCAAGTCCCGTTCAAAGTCTGAGAGTCAAATTCATACTACCTGCTGTAATCAAAAACATTGCCATCAGCACACTAAATGCAAGTAGTAAGTGCAGGTCTAGACTAAGCAGCGGTGCATGAAGGAAATACAGATATCAGTTCTATATCCCTATCGGATCGTCTGGGCTTTCAGCAGCTCGAATCGTCCAGTGATTAGCACGACAAGAATCTGGAGCTGCCTCAACCGCCTTGCAAAATCTTTTCCATTCTGAAGCTAAGTTTCTATGAAAGGGCTGTATTGAACGCATTCTCTGTAATGCTCACTTTTAACTATCAAAATTGCGAGCTGACCCTGCGTGAGGGATAGAAACGGTATGAGCCGCCGGCCGAGACTTGTGAGGCATGCCTGATGGGGGCTCGGAACGCAGTGGAGAGACCACAGCAGGTATAAGCCGAACAGGCTAGGACAAGGGGAATAATAGTGGATAGCCCGACCCGGAGTTGGCTGCCGGCTTAGCTGCCTGCCCTGGTGTCAATTTATAAATTGACACCAGGGCAGGCAGCTAAGCCGGCAGCCAACTCCGGGTCGGGCTATCCACTATTATTCCCCTTGTCCTAGCCTGTTCGGCTTATACCTGCTGTGGTCTCTCCACTGCGTTCCGAGCCCCCATCAGGCATGCCTCACAAGTCTCGGCCGGCGGCTCATACCGTTTCTATCCCTCACGCAGGGTCAGCTCGCAATTTTGATAGTTAAAAGTGAGCATTACAGAGAATGCGTTCAATACAGCCCTTTCATAGAAACTTAGCTTCAGAATGGAAAAGATTTTGCAAGGCGGTTGAGGCAGCTCCAGATTCTTGTCGTGCTAATCACTGGACGATTCGAGCTGCTGAAAGCCCAGACGATCCGATAGGGATATAGAACTGATATCTGTATTTCCTTCATGCACCGCTGCTTAGTCTAGACCTGCACTTACTACTTGCATTTAGTGTGCTGATGGCAATGTTTTTGATTACAGCAGGTAGTATGAATTTGACTCTCAGACTTTGAACGGGACTTGAGTCCATATATAATCGGAGTCAGTGTCAAATACTCAAAACTCGTCTATGAAACACATTTTTACGCTATTCCTGTTGATCTGTCTGGGTAGTCTGGCTGCTTTTGCTCAGCTGGACATTACCAAGTCAGTCAATTACACTACCACACAGACTGGTGTGTGGATTGACTATACTTTGCAGTATGCCTGCCCAAGTACCACTACCGATTGTACAGGTGTGCAAATTACCGATGCGCTTCCGCCCGAAGTCGAATATCTGGCGGCTTTGGGTTCGCCGCATACTACAGGACATACTTATGACCCAGCTACACATACAGTGACATTCGACTTTGTGGATCCTCTGCCCGCAGGTTCAACAGGTCAGGTGCGAATTAGGATTCTGTTTCCAAATGGAACAACCCCCGATGGTACTTCAGCAACAAACACAGCAGTCATCTCTGGTACCAACGCTGCTTCAGTAACCTCCAACCCAGTCACTACTACAGTTACGGCAGAGGACAAAATTGATGTCTCCAAGTACACCGTCGTTGAAGGCCCTGTTGATGGTTATACCAGTTGGGAAGTGAGGGTCTGCAATGAGTGTTTTAACTGTTTTTCAAATGGGGCACTCAATCCTACTGGAACAATAACTGTTGTCGACCAGTTACCTACTGGAGCGGTATTCGCCTCAGCAAATCACAATGGAGTCTACGATGCAGCTACACATACTGTCACTTGGACGATCCCCGCAGATGAGGTGGAATTGGGCGAATGTGTTTGGCGAAGAGTAGTAGTGTCATTACCTTCGTCTTCATTTAGTACAGGTGGTCTTGTACGCAATGATGCCTCAGTTACCTATACCCTCGTTGGTGAACCAACGGTCACCGTCGACGTGGGGGTAGATTATACGATATTGCCGTCAATTCCGGAGATTAGCTTATGGAAGACTGATCAAAGTACGACCCGATTTGTGGGCGAAAGTGATGTCTATGAAGTAAATCTTGAAGTCACTGGTAACGAAGATATTCCTGATTTGTGCGTTGTGGATTTTTTTCCCACCGGAATTGTTGTTGATGCAATGAATACCGGAGCCTTTTATTTGGGAGGTTATGATGCAGCAAATATTCAAGTAAGCGTTGAATATCAGACGAACCTGAACAATACATGGACAGATTGGGGAACAAGCTATGACCGTGGAGCAAATGCCTATCTTGATTTTACCACTGTGCTTCCCGATATGAGTGTGGAATGGATCACTGGTATTCGAATGTGCTTTGGACCTGATCCAGTGCCCGCAGGAATGGCTGACTGGGAGCCCATCAGGTTTCACTATACGGTGACTTCAGATGCGCCAGCTGGGGATGCCATAAACTGTATGACCATAGAGGAAGCAGGGAGCCTTACCTATAATCTAGCTGGTGACCCTTGTGATGTTACTGATATAAGACATCCATTGGCCGGAGTCATACCCATTCCAAACAAGTATGAATACGGTGATGGCAATGAGTTCTTGCATGGTGATACAATAACCTACCGTCTACAGTTAGAAAATGCCACGGCTGCAGCAGATGCAGCTGTCAATCCGGCCTTGCTGGATCTTCTTCCTCTTGATCTCGCTTATGTTCCAGGCTCATGGACGATGACAGACAGCAATGACCCAATTCCAGTGTTTTCGGAGACGACAAACTACAATGGCACAGGAAGGACACTTCTTGAGTGGCAGTGGTCACAGGACTTGCAACCTGGTCAGAGGATTTCGATTGAGTTTGAAGCAATTGTACTTTCTACAGCCATTGGGGGGCAAAGTTCTCTCGAAAACAATATCTACCAGGTTTCCGACAATGTTATTGCTCAGTGCTGGGGTACTCATGAACCTGCCGATTTTTATGACATCGATGGAGATGGAGATACTTCCGAAATATTGTGTGGAGAGAGATCTACAATTACCATCGAAGAAATCCCAGCCCTTGATTCAGAAAAACTGGTCATGGGACAATT
>JAHDEE010000060.1:28692-29372 GCA_020629005.1 Chitinophagales bacterium | reverse complement strand
TCAGTGGACGATTCAGGATCAATACTAGATATAGACCACTTTGTGATTTCTCCTGAGAACATACAGTCCGGCGGGCACAATGGTGCCATCGATATCACTGTTGTGGGAGGTGAAGCTCCATACAGTTGCTTGTGGTCAGGCCCTGGAAGCTTCTCAGCGACAATCGAAGATATTGCAGGTCTCGAAATGGGGAATTATGAAGTTACTGTGTACAGTGCCGATGGGCAATCGACTGAAGGCTTTTATTGGGTTCCCCGAAACAGGAGAGCTGGAAGACTCAAATCGGCTTTTCCCGACAGCAATCTGGAACTTGATGCTTATCCAAATCCTTTTGATAACACGACAACAATTCAATTTAGTGCAGTGAACGACGAGCGCGTATCTGTAATCCTCTACGATCTAAATGGACGAGAAGTTTCTGTTTTGTTTGCTGGTGAATTGCTGGCTGGAAGTGAAGCAAAAGTAGAGCTGAATCCTAGCACTGTTAATATGGCAGCTGGTACCTACATTTGCGCTATCAAAACGGAAACCGGGGTGAGTAAAAATATTAAGATAATATGGATGCCCTAAGGCATGAAGGAGTTCGAGGCAATTGAGAAAAGTGGCTTGCCTTGGCAAGCCACTTTTCTACAGGCTTAAACTGCGTTTTTGCACAGAATCCACATGAATGGCCTCGAATA
>JAHDEE010000060.1:25116-28682 GCA_020629005.1 Chitinophagales bacterium | reverse complement strand
GTGGCTTGGAAAGCCACTTTTCTACTGGCTTAAACTGCGTTTTGAAGCTGCACAGAATCCTCATGAATGGCCTCGAATATTCCTGAAATTAGCTTCTGATCTAGTCCCAGGCTTTTGCTTTCTTCCAACCGCTTTCTGACCATTGATTTCCATCTTTCGAGTTGCACGACGGCAATGTTGTGGTTCTTTTTGCATTTCGCAATTTCAGTGACTAAGCTCTTTCGAAGAGCCAGCAATTCCATAAGGCTTTTGTCCAACATGTCAATTTCGGTTCTCCAGCTCTGCAACTCCTGAGCAGCTTTCTGTTCCGCATCGATAGAAGTTAGATTGGCCGCTAGCAGACTTTCCAGCAAATCTCTTAGCTGAGTGGGATTCACCTGTTGCTTTGCATCACTCCATGCATTGTCAGGCTCGATATGCGATTCGATCATCAATCCATCCATTCCCAGATTAAGTGCTTTTCTGGCAACGTTCCATAGTAGGTCTCGCTTACCGGCAATGTGACTTGGGTCATTGATAATCGAAATTTCAGGCATCTTTTGTCTGAATTCTTCCACCAGATTCCAGTTCGGTGGATTCCGGTAGATGTCCTTTTGTGCAAGCGTATCGAATCCTCGATGGATGGCAGCGATTCTTCGCAATCCGACATTCTGCAAGCGTTTGATGGCTCCAATCCATAGCTTGACATCTGGATTGACTGGATTCTTAACCATTATCGGAATGTCAATTCCTCTTAGTGCATCTGCAATTTCCTGAACAGCAAAGGGGTTTACTGTCGTACGTGCTCCGATCCATAATATATCCACTTTGTGTGCTAGCGCAAGGCGGACGTGGGTTGCATTGGCTACTTCGCAGGTAACAGGTAAGCCCGTGTCGGTCTTCGCCTCAAGCAGCCAGCCAAGGCCTTCTTCTCCGATACCTTCGAAACAACCTGGACTTGTTCTAGGCTTCCAGATTCCTGCCCTCAGAATATTTGCACCTGCTTCAGCAGCACCCCGGCAACTATTTAGTGTTTGCTGCTCTGTCTCTGCGCTGCATGGTCCTGAAATGATAATAGGTGATTCGCTATCCAGACCCATTCCCCAGTCCTTGATTTGTAATATTTTCATCGTTCTTAGTTTTCTTCTTTTGTGATTTTATTAGGGGCATAAAAAAAGCCCGAATGCGTTTACATTCGGGCTTTTCTATTTATACTTTAACGTACTGCTACCTTTCCGAATGCGTTTGCTTCGAGCTATAAAAAAAGTAAAAATAAAAGTTGTATGTCTGCTTGAAGTTGCTCATTCGTCTTGATCTACTTTTTGATCATTTGATAAGCCTAAGGTATTTTAAACTTTTGAGAAAAGAAAAGAAAATCTCACTCAGCTGCTCATATTTCACCAATATTGTTCTGTAAGTGTTTGTAAGAAATCCCTTTAGGTTCGCAAAATTCATCGAAAAAAAGTGGGAACGCCTGCGCAAAGGTTTAAGATGGCTGCTATTGTATGTCTCTCTTTTATCGCCACTCATGCATTCTTTGCGGCTCTGTGACAAAATTGGCGGACAAAGCCTGAAGCCTGGCCGCAAGCAACACTTTCCTTCCCTCCAGGTTCCTTGTGAATATCAGGGAGCAAGTCCCAACCATTCTTGTCCAGTTCATTGCGAATAAAGTAGCTTGTTTTTTTGAAGTGCCGAGTATCTCGGGAACGTTGTGGTAATCTCGCTGATCAAGTATGTTGAAGGCTTTGGATTTTCGGATGATGATGTAACGGGGATTAGCGACTGGACCCAGCAACTCACTCATTGCCTTAAGAAAAATGTTTTCTTCATACCGCTCACAACCTCTCACATCACAGGAGATTACACCAGCTGGATCAACATTTACGGTGAGTTCGAGCTTGGTCCTGCTGGTCTTGATGTAATTGAGCTCACGCAAACTCACCAGCAAAGCATCGGCGATCTTGTACACATCCTTAGAAATATCACGATGCCCTATGTACATCTTCAAAGTTCTGTAACTCTTTCCGGCGAAAGTAACCCCCGTAAGTCCCAGGACTAGCATCGCAGCAATGGTCAAACCCTGATACGACTTTAGCAATTTGCCAAAGCGAAAAAAATAGTACAGAGCGCACTCGCTCATTCCCATGAGCATCGTAAGTGCTGCAAAACGAATCGTTCCTTTATACCAAAAGGTTTTGTCCGCCTCGTAGTTTCGTTCTTTTGGGTAAGGAATTCGAATGGCCTCACAAAGTTCAGACCCATCCCTTATGGCCCCCTTCCAGGCATTTGTCAATGTTGCTCTTGAACTTGCAAGTGCTACCATCTTGCGATTTGCCTCGGCAATTTCCGCTGTTCCATTGAAAAAATCTCCAAGACCAAGACGATATATGCCATCTGTAATTCGCGCAGGAGAATCGTTCGTCAAGCCCACGAATGTTCTGAATCTGCGCTGTAAAAGTTTGAGGTCTTGGCCTCCATCTATAGCCTCTGGATCTATGCAGACAAGATGCCAGATGTTTCCGGTTTTTTCCTTCTGGTCTCTGACGGCTCTGATTGCCCGTCCTCTCATCTGGTTAGATAATACAAATGAACCGACGAAACTTGCCAAAATAAGGCTGTTGATGCGAGGAGCATCCCAACCCTCTCCCAACAAGGCCTTGGTCCCTACCAATACCTCTATGTCTCCATTTTGAAAGAGTTCGGTGATCAACTGCACGGCTTTTTCCTTCCAACTACTTTCTACTTTCAGTTCGAAATACCTTTCATCTATCTCGAGCGCTTTCACTTTAGCGTCCGTCAGTTTCTGTCTGGCTGCAAGCTCGTTAAAGGCTTCAAGGGCTGTCGCGGGAATAACAATCAAAGAACCGGTGAGAATACCAAGCTTTCTTGAGAGTTGCTCATCCCGTCTTAGCTTCTCGAAAATCGAAACAACGCCAATCTTGTTGAGCTGCTTTGGACTTTCTGCATTTGTACCCAGGAATTCTTTCCTTATGTAGTCAGTTAAGATGACTAATCGCAGCTTTTCAGAAAGTTGCTCTTGTTCGAGTCCTACAATCGACACAATTGAATCCAGCTTGCTCACACTACTCGCAAGTAATTTGTTAAGTCCATGGTCAGGAGCCAGGGATATTCTTCTATGCTCTATTGCACTATTGTCTCGAAGCTTTTGCACAATAGACTTTTGATGCTCATTCGCATTGACGAAGTCATTACTGGCCTGGAATAGGTAAAAATCCAATACCTGTTCCATCCAGTACGGCGTCATTTCGGGTATCTGAACTTTTGGATCTCCAATCACTTCCAGGTGTTGCTCTGAAATATCTTCTGCGGCATCAGCAAGAAAAACGAGAATCGCTATATAATATTCAATATTTGCGTATATGCTCTCCAGGTTTGAAAGCGGTGTTAGAAAGAAGGGGTGATTCTTGATCTTTTCTTTTAACTGTCCATCTTCGCGAAGTTCCTCATAAAGCCCGGTAGCGGATTTGCGCTGCTCAAGAATTTGTTGATATTCCTCATTAGTGGGACGACTAAAATGTACAAAGTCCTGGTGAGGGCAAAGATCACCTTCTTTGACCAATTCAGGT
>JAHDEE010000060.1:9046-25016 GCA_020629005.1 Chitinophagales bacterium | reverse complement strand
AGTACCGTCTTGCCTGATCCCGGAGGGGCAATCAAATGCAAATGACGGTCTTCCAGGTGCAGTTCAAGCTCGTCAAGAACTCTTTGCTGATACTTCCGCCAGGGAAACTTAAACCGGATGTCTTCCGGAAACTGCTGCATCATGTGGAGAGATTTTTTGCAGACTTTTTACTGGCGATAAATGGCAACAGCAGGCCGTAAGCTACCAGAACAAAGAAGTATGCAAAGCATAGATACACTTCCTTACTTGGGAATTCTGCCAGCAGTCCCTCACGTACTTCCTCATTACATCGGATCGAGTAGAAGAAGGCAGCGGATAACAAATGAAGGGCGCTCAACAACAATGCAGGAGCAGATAGCTTATATCCGGAAGCCACATTGCTCCGATCCTCCATTTTTCGATGAAGCATACGATGGGGGAGCCATAAGGCAAAATATAAGGGCAATACATACAAGGGAGCCAGGAGACTCAGCCAACGCGAGCTGGCAAAGTCAAAGCTAAGCGCAAAAAAGACCGGAACCACCGAAAGGAGGAGAAGACCAACAATAAAGCTGGCAATAAAAACCCCAAAATAAAGGACTCTACCTGATTGTGCCGCCATCTGTTTTCTTCTTTTGAATCAACCTTGTGCCTCGGGGGCTCCATTCTCGCGCCTTGGTTGACAAAAAGATAAGCCATTTGACCTGTCCATCAATTAAGTCCCGAGGCACTGGGCTGTTGCAAGATATCACTGATGGACATCGCTATCTGGAGGACTTGATTAACATCAAATCTTTTTCCAAAGTCAGCAACTGCATGCGCATTTCTCCTCCTTCCTTCTTTTTTATCACCAACTCCTTGCTTTCATTATCAAATGTGAAGGTTGCATCTTTATTGTAATGGCCATCCGTAGGAGCTAGGAAAAGATATTTGCAGCTCCCATCACTGTTAAAGGTATAGCTTTGGCGAAAACGCGAAGGTGGAAACTCCTTGTAGTCACAAGGACGGAAAATCCTGTCATCACTATTGCTTTCCTGTTCTTCTCGGGAGTGCATCCAACAGTTGCACAGGTCTGGATTTATTTCTGCTGCTGAATTGGAAGACTTTCCAGCGGTGCAGCACAATGCAGAACAAATAACAATGAAGGTCAGCATCAACAGGGCTGTTAAGTTCACTTTATGTTGCATATTTGGTTTCTCGAGTTATGAAATGAAGATGGAAATCGCAAGGCAACTAAGCGAAGTTAGTCAAAATTAGTCGATGCGAAAAGGTGAGATGGGATTTGCAGGATGAAGACTGTATCATAGCAATCCTGTCAATTGAGCAGATAGTACCCCTGAGTCGGGAAGCCCGTCGCCTGCAAAAGGTTTAGTGGCAAGCGAGGGCATTTAACTGATTCAATTTTGGGGGGTTAAAGGCATGAATCCATGGGACTTGTTAGCGAAGATTCATTCCTAAATACGGCCCAATTGATCATAAGGTTGCCGGACTTTCAAATCTGTTTTCTAAGTGATTCCCTTAACAGCTCAGAATTGGGATTTGTCAAGTCAGCGAACTTATCTTCACGCTAGTGCCGGCAAAGCGAATTCGCACAATCTCCTTCAGGCGAAGATTTGATAACTCTTCTTCTGATACTAAAATAGAGATCTGCTGATCTGTCGAAAGAAGGTGCACGGTAAGGCGATGTTCATCATAGTTGATTTGATCTATGCGGGCATCCAATTCGAATTCGAAGCGAGCTTCTTGCCTTGTTGTCAAAGTAGTTAAACCCTTGTTTGAACTCAATTTACCTTCCTCCAAAAATAGAACACGATCGCATAGTCGGTTAATTTCTTCGAGGTCATGACTCACTAGAATACTGGTCAAATTATATTGCTTGTGTGCATCCAGTAAATGGGATTGCAGCCTGGCACGAAGTGGTCTGTCAAGTGCCGAAAGCGGTTCATCCAGCAATAGGAATTTTGGGCGAGGCACCAAGGCTCTAGCCAAAGCAACCCGCTGCTGCTGACCACCGGAAAGCAAGTGAGGTCTTCTGTTTCTCAAAGCATCGAGCTCCATCAACTGCATCAGCTCTGTCACAATTTTACTGTCCTGACCTTTCTTCAATGCAAATTCCAGGTTTTGCTGCACAGACATATTTGGGAACAAGGCATAATCCTGAAATACAAAACCCAGATCCCGATTTCTAGGACTTTGATTTACCTTTTTGGCACTGTCGTACCAGCATTCCCCATTGGCAATTATGCGCCCCGCATCAGGTTCCATCAAGCCTGCAAGCATCCTTAATATAGAAGTCTTGCCCGCTCCCGATGCTCCGCAGAGTCCAACAAATTCACCCGATTCGATTTTAATATCAGCCAGCAAATTCAATCGGCCCTGCGCCGCCAACAAGTTCTTCTGAAGCTGTACTTCTATCATAGCCAAAAGCGTTTATGGTATCCACCATTCACCAGATATACCAGCAAGAGAATTGAAAAGGAAAGTAAGAACAACACAAGTGAATAGGCATGTGCTACCGAATAGTTTAAGGCTTCTACCTCTTCATAGATGGCAACTGATGCCACCTTAGTCTGACCGGGCAGATTGCCGCCAATCATTAATACAACACCAAACTCCCCCACCGTATGAGCAAAGGAAAGAACCAGTCCGGTAATTAAGGAAGGTTTGATATTAGGTAGCAGTACTTTACCCAAAGTTTCAAGCCTTGATTTTCCTAGCACAGCGGCTGCATCGCGAAGTGAGGGAGACAAACCTGCAAAACCAGATTGTATCGGATGCACCATAAATGGCAGACTGTAAATTGAAGAAGCAAGCACCAAACCGGGAAAAGAAAAAACCAAACGTAAGCCCAACCATTGGTCCAGCCACTGCCCAAAAATATTGTTAGGACTAAATGCAATCAAGAGATAGAATCCCAATACCGTTGGAGGTAATACAAGAGGCATACTGATTAGCGCTTCGATTACCGGCTTGATCCTCGACTTCGAATAGGCCAACCAATAGGACAACGGGATTGCCAATAAGAAAAGCAAGATGGTGGTGATCGAGGCCAACTGAAAGGTAAGTATGAGAGGTTGCCAATTAATCATCCTAAGGATTTGCTTATTGTTCCGTTCTTCCTTGGAGCCGCCTGATAGCCGAATTTCTCCAATATTTCCCGCGCTTCTTCGCTCATCAGAAAATTGAAAAAAGCAGCTTTGCTCGCTTGCTCTGCCGGCCCGGTCTTGAGCGTCAGACAAGACTGCAAAATAGGTGCGTAACTCTCCGAAGGGATCTCAATCCAATTAGCATCTACTCCTGTGCTCACCCTTGGATGATACAAAATTGACTTAGCAGTTAGCCCAACATTTGCAGCCTTGGTATGCAGAAAAACATTAGTTTGGGCTACACTGTTTGCCTGCACAATCTGCGAACCCTCCAAACTGTCAAGCTTGTAATACTTCAAAGCTTGTCTTGCTGCTCGTCCATAGGGTGCCGTTCTCGGATTGGCAATCACTATTCGCTCATATAATTGTGATTGCAAGCTTGCAATCGACAGATTGAGCCGCGGATCGGCACTATAAAGAATTAGGCTTCCGACAGCATAAATTTCAGGGCCATGCAATCCCAAAGACTCGGCAACCAAAGCCTCAGGATATTTTGCATCTGCGGAAAGGAAAACGTCAAAAGGTGCCCCTTCGCTTATCTGCGCTGTTAGGTTACCCGAAGCGCCCAACACAACTTGACAGTCCACCGATGTTTGCTCGGTAAAAGCTTCCACCAGGGCTTCAATCGCATATTGCATATTAGCAGAAGCCGCAATAGTCAGCGCCGTATTTTTCTCATGAACGCAAGAAAAACAAAGCAGAAGTCCACAAAAAATAAAGTACCTAAGAATTGCCATCAGTCATACATGAACGATCGGGAAAAGTAAAGGTAAAAGTCTTTATGTGCAACAGAATAAGGCTCTTTTGCAGTCTTGATTCCCTTTGGGGTTTTGTGTTTGGCGTTTTTCTCTTTTTTGTGTCCTTTAACATAGCCGCTTACACTTTACTTGCCATGATCGAAGCTGTTCATTCACCTCAATGTTCGGCATAATTATTAGGAGCGATGCGCTAGTGCATCGCGTTAGCTGTCTTCCCGTGCTTCGTTCCAATTCAGGGCGCATCTGCCTGCTCCTGCTTGTGCTGTGGCATCTCTCCGCAGGCTCCGAGCTACCACAGCACAGCAGTCGCCACGGCAGCTGCACCCTTCATTTCCTCTTCGCCCGGGGCTATTTTGAACCCTCGCACCACCGCGATGAAAAAGCCTGCAAACTGATCTCTGAATAAATTTCCTCTATCGATCCCATAAGGGCAATATATGAGGTAAGTTTGTTACGGATTCATTAAATTGCCATTGCAGATCGGGAACCTAAGTTGTGAGTCCGAGCGTTGGTCTGGTAGCTCCGTTTTTCGAGCAGAAAGCAGAGAACATAAATTAGCAACAAAAAGAGCAGATACTATGTCAGAAGAATTTATTTCAGAGGGAGCATTCCTGGAATCGCTAAAGAGAAACAACACGAAGATTCGAGAGGATCGAGCTACAGCCATTGTAGAAGATGCGCAAATTATGTACAAGAGAGAGGTGGAGGATCTCGCGATCCACCTTAAACGACTGAAAAGAGAGCAGGATAATATGCTTGATCTGAGTCCGACTGACGCCGATAGCCTGGTTCTGGCCACTGACTTTGATGCTAAAAATTATGTGGCGAAGGATCTGGAATTGGGCATCAAGATTCGCAATATGGAAATCCGACTGGAAATTGCAAAGAAGCGGTATGCATATTTGTTTGGAAATAATCTAAAATTGTAATTATGGGACACGGAAGATTTTCAAGAGACGCTTATGAGCGGTTGAAAGCCAAAAAAGGATACGCTGGTAAATCTGGCGCCCAAATCTTTCAATCCAGGCAAATTGACCCGGAAATGGATTCTCGAAATGTACACATGCGAGAATCCAGAGACTCAGAGGAGCATCCGGAAAGCCTGTCAATAATCGTAGGCCTGGATGTAACCGGCAGCATGGGTTTTGTGCCCGTGGAATTGGTGAAAAATACCTTCCCGAATTTGATGGGTAATATCATGCAGGCAGGTATTCAGCATCCTCAGGTCTTGTTCCTCGGTTTGGGCGATCACGAATGCGATCAGGCACCGCTGCAAATTGGCCAATTCGAGTCTTCTACAGAATTGCTGGATAAATGGCTGACCAAGGTGTACCTCGAAGGTGGGGGAGGAGGCAATGCTGGCGAGTCTTACCATATGGCATACCTAGCCGCCGCCAGACATACCGTGATCGACTGCTGGGAAAAGCGAAAGCAAAAAGGGTTCTTGTTTACTATTGGCGATGAGCCATGTTTGCCCGGCCTAAGTGCTGGCGATATTAGTCGGTGGACTCCTGCCGGCCAGGGCAGCCATGTAAGCACAGCAGAATTGCTGGCAGAAGCCCAGAAGCGATACCATGTTTTTCACCTGCATGTCAAACACAATGATGTGTCCAAGAAGCCATGGAGATACGATGGTTGGCCTGAGCTGCTAGGCCAAAACCTAATCATGATTGACGACTACAGACAGATTGCAGCAAAAATCGCCTCAATAGTGATTAACACCTACGAGATGAGCAACAAGTCCAGCAGCCTTGGTGACAGCAAATACGGAGATTTGACTTCTGATGGTATTGATGATATTCAGATGCTGTAGCTTTTTTGGTTTTTGGTTTTTGGTTTTTCGGATTACAGTTTGCGTACTTCTTTTGCGTAGTACTAGTGTCTTGGGACTTAATTGATGGACAGGTTAAATGAGCTTATCTTTTTGTCAACCAAGGCGCGGGAAGGGAGTATAGCCATAGCTACATGACCGACGAGCAACGAAGGTTGACAGAAATAGAAGCCATTTAAACGATCCAGCAATTAAGTCCCAAGGCACCAGTAGGTTGAAATCTGCACTTAAATGAGCCCTTACATGTCAAAATACTCCTTTGTGATTGACCTTGGATTTGGCGATTGCGGAAAGGGAATCACTGTGGATTACCTGGCCTCACGAAGTCCTGACGAAACTGTTGTCGTACGTTTTTCCGGCGGGCATCAAGTGGGGCACACGGTAGAGGTGGAGGGACGAATGCATACCTTTAGCAATTTTGGGGCAGGCAGCTTTCGTGGTGTCCCAACTTATTATAGCCAACACTGTGTGGTCTTCCCTTCTGCTATGCTTGCAGAATACGAAGTAATCGCAGATTTACATCCGAAACTCATTTATCATCCCCTTGTAAAGGTTTGCACTGCATACGATGTGGCATTCAACAGAGCTCTCGAGCAATTCAATCAACACGGTTCTTGTGGGGTGGGATTTGGGGCTTGTATAGAGCGGAATGAAGGGCCCAATAAGCTATTTGCGACTGGACTCACCAATAGCTTTGTTCTGCAGCAAAAACTAAATGCCATCCGCATCTACTATCTGAAACGAGTAAAAGCTTACCGAAATCAGCAATTGCTGGAAATGTATCTGAAAGAGCTTGAGGGATATCAGGAGCAGCGCTTCATCAATCAATGTATAGATAGTCTGGACCTGTGCGAGATTCGGAGACATGACTGGATTGGCACCAAGCATAAACACATCATTTTTGAGGGGAGTCAGGGAATACTACTGGATCAGGATCACGGCTTTTTTCCGCATGTAACACGTAGCCATACTACCTGCAGAAATGCCATGAGGATTCTAAGTGACATTGATGGTAGCGGCGGTGAAATTGACTTCTATTATCTGAGCCGTTGCTACCAGAACCGACATGGCAATGGTCCTATGAGTAAGGAAGGAGATATTGGACTGGTTAATAACGAAAAAGAGGCCAACAAGACCAATGCTTACCAAGGCGCATTTCGGGTAGGAGAACTCGATGCTCAGCTTTTGCAATATGCTTTGACTTGCGACCAATTGTATCGGGCAAAGAGCAACAGTAAGGATCATTTGGTGCTGACCTGTCTTGATCAGCGACCAGACTTTGATCCGCTTGCCTGGCTGTCAGAAAATCAAATGAGTATTGGCAATTTGATCGGTAGTTACTCCCCGGATAGTAAGGACTTTCGGTTGCTACGTTCTACTGGCTAACCAATATTCTCCGGCTAAGCGCATATGTCTTGCTGCGTGCTTCGATACTGAATTGGCAATAATACATTCCTCCGGCAAGTAGCTTTCGAATTTGAAAATTATTAGCGCCCTTTTTCAGTCTTTTCTTTTCCTGATGAACAAGAATACCACTGCTATCCAATATTTGCAGGACGATTTTTGAACGCTCTTCAAGTTCTAACTCGATATTGAATTTTCCATTGCTTGGATTCGGGAAGATTCTCAGTTCCGGGATATCTAGTCTCGAACTCATCCCGACATTGGTACTGCCGTTTCCGAAGCAGTCTGCAAATTCGTCGCAGTACAGGCGCTGTGCAAGACTACAATCGAGAACAAAGGGATTGGCTTTTCCGTCTTGATAGTCCGCAATCAGTTTAGAACGATGCCATTCCAAAGAGTCTACCGGATCTTGCAGATGCCATTGGCACAAGATGGACTGTTGCTGTGGGAAGTAGCCAGCATCGGCAGAAACTGCCTCGCTGCGGTACATGGTATAGAAATACATCATAGCCCTGGCCACGTTTCCTTTGTGGTCTTCTCTCGGCTCGAAAGCGCTGTTATTGTCTTCGCTGTAGAGTTCGATGTCTTCAGTAGGGACCTCAGATTGATCGTCCAGATGCAGGAACCATACATCTGTCTGCTCATCCGGAATGTCTCCAAACGGATCACTTGCACGTGCACTGTTGATGATCGTTCTTGTTGGAAACAGATGATGCATGTCGCTCTTGGCTGGCGAGCTGCTCGCTCCCTTGCTCTGCGGGTAGGTGTGCTCGGTGTTGATGGAAAGCGCATTCGCATTCGAATACAAAATAGTGCTGGGATCACCCGACGGCTCCAAAAATCTGCGAAAACCTGAGTATACTGCTGTGATAGTATCGTTCTCGTTGTAGATATTTCTGTACATAGTATCTCGGCATTGCGTATAGTTTAATACGAATGCAGGCTTGTAGTCCTCAACCAAAGCTTGATACAATTCCGGTCCGGACAAATCCGGATGAATGCTCTCATGATCAAATTGCGCGTTTAGGCAAAGCGGAAACAAAGCTAATAGTGTTAGTAGTATTCTCATCTTGTTGTTGGGATGCTTTAGGATTAAATTCTTTGCTAAATGTTTGGGTACCATCGTCGGCTTATGCTTCGAGCGCCTTTCGCATTTTGAGAATGTATTTTGAGCGATCCAGCGGGCTAATACCTTTAAAAGGTCGTATCTTGCCCAGCTCGTCAGGACAATCTGCGTAGGCGTAGAAGCGGCTAATCATCTTGGCTTTTCCACCAGACAAGGAGCTAAGTCGCACAGGGAAGTCCAGTGAGGTAGCTACAGGCAAGGTACCTAAGAGCGTCAGCTTGTTGTTGACAATTATGGGACTTTCGAAGCTTCCCCTCATTTGAATAATTTCACTGGTGATCTTTCCCAGCAGTTCATCACTGGCTGTTATCTTGAACCATAATATGGGTTCTAGCAACTTTGTATTGGTGGCTTCCAATGCCAGCATGATACCCATTGGTGTTGCCAGCACAAAATTGCCCGGTCTGGAGTGCATCTGATGATCTTCACCTTCAACCAGTGTAATTTTGATATCCGTAACTTCCCAGCCTTTGATGCCTTGAGTCAATGCTTTTGGGATCGTTCGCTCCACTTCGTTTTGATACTTTTGATGCACATCACTGGTTCTGACAAGGCTCTGATACTGTACACCACTACCTCTCGGTCCCGGCTCTATTAAGAAGCGGACAATCGCCCAACAGGGTTTAGGCATGGTATAATGACCGATTCCAAAGCCACTGGTCACCGGTGTCTCCTTGTATATGACGGTAGGATCTTCAAACGTTGCCGCAACACCGAATCGGTGTTCCAGTATCTGTTGCAGCACTTCAATCTGTATCCAGCCCATCACCTTCACATGCATCTCTTTGTCTTCTCGGTACCATTCGAAGTCTAATGATGGATCTTCAACTGCCAGAGTCTGTAATGCTTCAGCGAGTTCGGCGTATTGCTTTTCTTCCTTGGCTTTCACTTGTACGGTCAAGAGGGATGCATTGAGGCTCACCGCCTCCGGCATCTGCGGGCAGGTTTGGCCCAAGATGTCTCCTGTATGTGCCTGTGTCAATCCACTGATACCAACTATGTCTCCAGCTTGAACGGAATCCATATTTGCGTAATTGTTCGCTGGACCTGCTCGAAGGGCCTGCACCTTTTCCTCAACTTGCCTGCTAAGATTCCTCAGCCCTTCTTTTACCTTCAAACTTCCCTCAAAAATCCTTGCATAAGCCATCTTCCCCATTTTCGGGTCGTGATAAACACTGTATACCAATGCGGAGAGTTGATGATCCCCATGTACTACAGGCCCAGGCAAATATTCGACGATTGCATCTAAGAGCGCCTGCACTCCAAGAGAGAGTTTCGCAGAGCCAAACAAGAGTGGGAATACCTTAGCAAGTTTGACTTGTTCTCTAAAGCAGCTGTGCAACTGTTGCTCTGGGATTTCGACACCTTCCAGGTATTGCTCCAGGATCACATCGTCATGTCCGGCAAGCTTCTCGATATTTTGCTCTTGATCTTTGATGGCTACCTTTTGTATGCTTGCTTCAGCACTGCCTTCTGCGTCTACTGTCTGCAGCGGGATATGCTGATCGCAAAGTTCAGAAGACAAATCTTCTAGCAAAGCTTCCAAATGCACACCCGCCCGATCAATTTTATTGACAAACAGCAGAACAGGAATCTCACGTTCTTTCAGTGCATTCCAAATCGACTCCGTCTGAGATTGCACACCGTCGATTGCTGAAATGACAAGCACAGCTGCATCGATCACTCTAAGCACCCGCTCCACATCCGCCGAAAAATCAACGTGACCGGGAGTATCAACCAGATTTACTTTTACATCTTTCCAGACAAGGGAGGTCAGCGAAGATCGCACAGAGATTCCACGATTTTTTTCCACTTCCAGAAAATCCGTTTGTGTTGTACCATTATCAACTGAGCCAAGAGAATTGGTGACGCCGCCCAGGAACAGCATATTCTCCGTAATGGAAGTTTTTCCAGCATCTACGTGAGCAAATATTCCTATGTTTCTTATATTCAAGGGACTCTGCAATTTTTTGCGGGCAATAAAGGTACTAGGTATTTTGGGTTCTTGCTGCAAGTGCCGAAAGCAATCACTGCAACACTGCCCAAAATGCTTGTTTTGGCCATATCAGGTAAGCTTTGAATTACAGCTCAAAACTTGCAAATCTCCAGCCATACACTTACCTTCAAGCCACCAAGGAAACGAGCTACCGTCAGCTTCAAAAGACGAACCACCCCAAGCCGGGATTTAAGTTTGGTCTTAGGTATTGTGCCTAGTTACCTTTCTTTTTTCGAGCCGACTTTGCCGAAAGATTTAGTCCAACCCCTTTATGGGGATTGGGTTGACAGTATTTGGGGCTTGCTTTCTGGTCGCTGCACTCCACTTTCTCTGTTCCACTTCTTCTTGCACTCAGCTGCTTTGATTTTTGCCGTATTTAGACGAAATTCTAAGAAATCGCTGTATTCGAAACAGGCTAAGGGATGGAGAATCAATAACTGTCCATTTTGACTTGCTAGAAATGATTTATCCTTCGTTATTTTTCTCCACCAGCCATCAAGGATGCTGTCAAAAAATGCCTCGTCTAAATCACTCCTAACGGCGTCTAAATCGGACAGTTATTGATTCCCATTCCCTAAAATTGCATAGCTATGAAGTTAATTTGTCTCACCCTGGTTATTTTGTTGGCGGGATGCGCTTGCCTGCACAAAAATGCAACGGAAACCAAAGTTGAGGATGTGGTGGAGGTTCCTGAGCCTTCTGGTCCGCAAATTATTTTCCTTTCTTACCAGTTGAGCATCGATGAAGAGAAGCAGATTAGTGCAGAGTTGCTAAGCAAAAAAATAAAAGATGGTAAGCTGAAGCAATCGCGGAGTAGGAACAAAGATGGTAAAGAGGGTGATCTGCAGTGCATCCAGTTGGACGAAAATGGTCATGCGCTGGAAACTGAGCAGATTGCTAATCCACTGATCAAAGATGTGGAGTATGTGGGCCCCGATGGAAATTTGGGTCGGAAGATTGTGGAGCTGGATAAAGCAGACTTATCGATTCGAATGCAGTTGGATCCTCGGGCCAGATCTATTTCCCTGCAGTTAATGAATGGTTCCAATCAAATACTGTCAAATATAGCATTATGAGAACAGTTTATGCGCTTCTTTTCTTGTTTGCCAGCTTTGAATGCTCTGCTCAGGTATTTGATGTAGATACGCTGTTTTGGACTGGGCCCGCTGAGAATCGTATCAATTTGGTGATACTCGGTGATGGATATCAAGAGTCCGAACTTGAACAATTTTCGCAAGATGCCAATAATTTTGCAACGGCTCTTTTCTTAGAATCTCCTTATGAGGAGTATCGCAGCTACTTCAATGTCATAAGTATCAAAGTGCCTTCTAATGAAAGCGGTGCTTCTCATCCAGGCACGGCAACTGATGTAAACGAACCGGCCCATCCAGTCATAGAGGTGGATAATTATTTTGGATCTGAGTTTGATAGTTATGGAATTCATCGCCTGTTGGTTGCTACAAAATCAGGGGCAATTTTTAATGTGCTTGCAGACAACTTTCCACTGTATGATCAGAGCATAATTCTGGTGAATAGTCCATACTACGGCGGAAGTGGAGGGCTTTATCCTACCGCGTCCCTGGATTCGGAGTCCAATGAAATTGCTATTCATGAACTGGGGCATTCCTTTGTGCAACTTAGCGATGAGTATTACCCTGGAGATGTTTTTGCCGGCGAATCCGCCAATATGACCCAGGAAACGGATCCGGAAACTGTCAAGTGGGTCAATTGGATGGGTGACAATGGCATTGGTATTTATCAGCACTGCTGTGGAGGTGAATCAGCAAGCTGGTACCGACCTCATCAAAGTTGCAAAATGCGTTTTCTGGGCGACAGCTTTTGTTCGGTCTGTGTTGAAGGTACTATCGAAGAGATCCATGACCTTATTGATCCTATAGATGCTCATACTCCGGACAGTAGTGCTGCAGTCGACCTTTCAGCACCGGTACAGTTCTCGATCCATACCGTAGATCCTGACCCAAACACCTTATTGATTGAATGGAGCTTAAATGGAACTGTGATAGGGACGGCAGTGGATTCTATTCTGTTGAGTCCTGAGGATTTGATTGAAACCGTTAATCAGCTTCAAGTAACCGTTGAAGACACGACCACACTGCTTAGGGTGGAAAGCCATGATGCATTGCATGTAAGCACTATCTTATGGGAAATTGGAGAAGATTCCCCATCCAATATTGGGCGTATTGCGAGTAGCGCCGTAAAGGTTGACCTTTTCCCTAACCCATTCGTGGAGACGCTGCAAGTAGCCGTGCAGTCTGAGCACTTGCAACAATACGAATTGAACATCAGTGACCTGTCTGGCAAGACAGTATTTCACGAAAGCCCGATTGTGGCTGATGATGAAGCCACAATCAATGTTGCTGACTTGCCTGCCGGGGTGTATATAGTCAGTCTAAACTTTGAGAATGGTGTCAGAATCTCAAGGGAAATCATCAAGCGATAATACAGACTAGGTAAGTAGCTAAATTGCTTGAATGGGAAACAAGCAAATCGGGGCTTTGCCACAGTGGCCCTGCGCTCAAACAGGTGGCAATATTGCGCTAGCTCTTTTGCCTCCAAGGTACTCCACAAGTGGAAATGGCTGGTGCTTATGCCAAGCCAAAATTAGACTACCTTAGCGCAAACAAAGAACCCATGATACCTAGAGAAAACTTCCCCTCGGAAGTGGGACAAGTGATTGCCTGGATTGAAAGTTTTTTTGAACGGCTTGAATCTCTTCCTGTCAAATCTCAAATGCAGCCTGGACAGGTGATTGAGCAGCTGCCCAAAGAAGCGCCAGTTAAAGGTGAAGTAATGTCCGATATTCTGAACGACCTGGATCGCATCATTCTGCCAGGAATGACGCATTGGCAGCATCCTGGTTTTCATGCTTATTTCCCGGCTAATGGCTCTGTGGAATCTCTGTTTGCAGAGTTTATTACGGCAGCACTAGGGGCACAATGCATGATTTGGGATACTTCACCAGCTGCTGCAGAGCTGGAACAAAGAGTATTGGAATGGATACGGGATGAGCTTCAATTGGCAAAACACTTTGAGGGTGTGATTCAGGATTCGGCATCCTCGGCAACCCTGGTAGCCATATTGACAGCCAGGGAGGTGAAAACTGACTTTCGTTCTAACGAAGATGGCGTTCCCTCAAATTTGCGGGTTTATTGTTCTCATGAAACGCATTCATCGATTGATAAGGCAGTTGGTATCGCTGGGATTGGGCGACGTAATTTGGTTCACATTGATGTGGATGATCGAGGACGACTATTGCCAGAAGTTCTGAAAGAGCGCATTCAGTCTGATATAGAGCAGGGGTATATTCCTTGTTGTGTGGTGGCCTCGATAGGTACTACAGGTAGACTAGCGATAGATCCGCTGGCTGTGATTGCCGATATATGTAATGAGCATGATGTCTGGCTGCATGTTGATGCAGCTTTTGCAGGTACTGCTGCATTGCTGCCTGAGTACAGATGGATTATTGAAGGAATTAACGAGGCCGACAGTTTTGTTTTTAATCCTCATAAATGGATGTTCACGAACTTTGATTGTTCTGCTTATTATGTTCGGGATGCTGAAGTGCTGATAAAGACTTTCGAAATCCTTCCGGAGTATCTCAAAACAAAATCTCGAGGACAGGTCAATGATTATAGAGATTGGGGTATCCCTTTGGGACGAAGGTTTCGTGCTCTGAAACTTTGGTTTGTAATGCGGAGTTTTGGAATGGAAGGAATACGAAAGAGACTGCGGCAACACATCAAGCTGAACGACTACTTTTCGGAGCAATTGAATTCCTTTGAAGATTTTGAAGTGCTACAGCCGGCCTTGCTCAATTTCAGCCTCTTCAGGTATCGTCCTTCCGGTGAATTTGACCAGGAGCAGCTAAATCTCTTCAATCAGCAGTTGCTGGATCAAATCAATAGAGGAGGGAAAGCATTTTTATCGCATACCAAGATCGACGGGATGTACGCTATCCGTTGTGTGATTGGACAAACCTATGTTGAAAAAAGGCATGTTGATGCACTTTTGCAGCTACTGCAGGAAACGGCTGATAACCTGAACCAGGGCGCAAAGCGCTAGTGCAGCGTACTTCGTTTTCGTAGCACTATCCTGCCGTGGGTTTAGGTTCAGCCTTTAATTGCTCTCAAAATCATCTTCAGCAGTTTGTTCCAGTCAAAATCCTCGCATACACCGGTACGCACAATGACCATATTGCGTGAGGGTATAATAATGACTCGCTGACCATTGAAGCCACCGGTATAATAAGTATCTGAGGGTGCGTCAGGAAATCGTTTTTGGTCTGTGTTCAGAACGAAGTTGATTCCGTATCCGTAGAAAGAGTCATCTTCTAAACCGAGTTCGCTGCTGCAATAATTTGCATACTCTTTGCTGATGATTTGCTCGCCTTGCCAGGAGCCTTCATGCAGGTACAGTAATCCATACTTAGCCCAGTCTCGGGGAGTTGCAAAACAATAGGACGACAAGACGTAGTTGCAGGATTCATCTGTTTCCAGTTGGGCGGAATTCATTCCTATCTTGTAAAACAAGGCCTCGTAGGGGAACCGCCAATACTGTTCCTCAGTATCAAAAGCACTCCTTATTACCAGGTTGACGATATTAGTACTTCCGGAGCTGTATTCCCTGATCTGATTTGGCGCAGCCTCCAGTTGTTTGGTGGCTGCAAACTTGCCCGCATTCTCTTCCAGGAAAATACATTGTGTGACGTCTGAGTGCTTGCCGTAGTCTTCTTCCCATTCCAGCCCGCTTCCCATGTTGAGCAATTGGCCAATGGTGATTTTCTTGCGTTCGTCTGCCTGCCAGGCCTTGATGGGTGCCGGATCATTTACGTTTAGCCTGCCCTGTTTTTGCAGGATTCCAACCAGGGTGCCAGCAATATTTTTGGTCATCGACCAGCCCAATTGAGGAGTGTTTTTGCTGAATCCTTTTCCATACTGTTCCTTGAGTATTGTATCGTTTTGCACCACGATCAAAGATCTGGTGTGGTGCTGCTCTTCAAAAGCAAAGTCGAAGGCCTTGACCAGCGGAACGGCTTCCATAGTATTGAGCTTTGCACGCACTGTTTTTCCTCCATAAGGCCAGGCAACTTCAGGGTTCAATGCTTTTGCTTTTGGCTTTTGCAAGCTGCAATTGTAGTCATCGTTTCCAATTAATAAGGCGCAACCGAGTCCTTCCCGGTATTTGGCGACACGCTTACTCATTCCGAAAAGCGCACAGCTTACCGTTTTGGATTCTTTGTCGATATCAGTACTCAGATAGCCGGAGGGAAATACCTGAAGGTTTTCCTCTGCGATTGTTTGCACATCCCTGTTCGCCACAAACTGGCAGGAGCAGATGTTTTTGGCCACATAGGCATTCAGCACCGAGATTCTGGGAGCAAGCAGCAGGTAAGCAAGTGCCAGCGCAAACAGTGTGAGTGCCAATAGGAACAGCAGTGCTTTCTTTAGCATTTAATGATCGTTTTTAGCGAAGATAGGGAGGTGCATGGCAAGGAACAACTTCTCCGCGTCTGCTCTGCCATTTTGCCCAATCAAAAGGAAGCCACAAAGGAGCGTCTTTTAGAAGGTTTGGCGAAGTTTGAAGCTTTATATTGGCTCAAACACAAATGATTTTTAGCGGCTTGAAAGCTCAGTTTCTCAGGCAAAATACCCTAAGGCCAGTCCTTATATCGGTACTATTTATTGGCTTCACCAATCATCGAAAACCAAC
>JAHDEE010000060.1:0-8946 GCA_020629005.1 Chitinophagales bacterium | reverse complement strand
ACTGAACACCAAGCACTGAAAACCAAGCACTGAACACCAAGTACTGAACACCAACCGCGGAACACCACTGGTGCAAAATAGCCCCGGGCGCAGCGGTAGGCGGCGCCTGCATGCGCCAGTGACTGCCTGCCCATACTGGCTCGGAGCTTGCCGTAGAGACAGTAGGGGCAGAGCAGGAACAAGCAGGCAGGTGCTGACTACAAGCGGAGCACGGGGAACCCCTTTGCGCGCTGGTGTCTGCTTCGCTTCAAATCTTAATTCATTACTTTCTGCAAGTCAATATCCTTGAACGAATCTCTTATCTTTAGTTCTTATGTTGATAGAGAAAATTGCAGTTGCGAGGGCCTGTTATGCGCTCTCTTTGCTTATGCTAATGTGCCTTGGTCCCTTGCAAGCGCAAGAGCGGGTGTATGATTTGTCCTGGAAAGTGGATGGCCCATTGCTTGGTGGAATGGGGGTACTTGGTGTGGTGTATCTTTTGCAGGATCAGGAATTGGCGGAGCTGACGGAGGCAGAAGTGTTGTCGCTAAATAGTGCGTCCATCAATGCGTTGGATCGTCCTGCGACAACGTATTGGAATGGAGATTTGAGTCAGTTGAGTGATTGGACACAGCAGGCTGCTTATGTATTGCCTTTGGCGCTTTTTGCCAAAGAGGAAGTTCGTAAAGAGTGGGGAGCAGTTGCTGTGATTGTGGTGGAAGCTGTGGGAATTACCGGTGGATTGACGCAATTGTCTAAGCACAGTGTGAGGCGAATCAGACCCTTTGTCTATAATGAATCAGTGCCATTGTCTTCGAAGTTGACTAAGACAGCCAGGCGTTCCTTTTTCTCTGGGCATACTTCTAATTGTGCGGTTTTTAGTTTTGTTGCGGCGAGTATTTATGCCGATATGTATCCCGACCGAGACCACAAGGCTTTGGTTTGGTCTGCTGCAACAGGCTTGAGTGTGGCAACCGCTGCTTTGCGTGTGGGTGCAGGCAAGCATTTTGTAAGCGATGTGCTGGTTGGATTGGCAGTTGGTGGAGGGATAGGGTATGTTGTGCCAAAGCTGCATAAGCGTGCAAAAGGTGGTGATTTGTCCTGGGCAGTTTATCCAGGAGCTGCTACTCTACGGTATCGTTTTTAATGCTGCGCATGCCTTGTTTTTAACTTCGCAAGTCCTGATTCTGTTTTGATCCTGCATGTATCTTGCTGAAAGGCATTTTTCCTATCTTGTGCGCTTATGGCAAAGGCGATATCAGATGGGGACAAGGAGCAGCATGCAGTGGTAAAACGATTGGGTTGGTGGGTATTTTTCATCAGTGTTGCTTACCATTATAAGCTGTTCTTTTGTGCCTTTCTCGGTTTGGGTCTGGGCTTCACTTGCATTTGTTATGACGTGGTTCATGGCATCACGCATAATCATTGGTTTGAGCACTTTGTGTATGTGCCAATGATGTGGGTGGCATTAAATGCTGTGAACGAAATTGTGTTTTCCCGTACTGATCTTGCGCCCCTATCCAAACGGCGTAAAAGATTGAAATGGATCGGGCAGTTTTTGGCGGTGATGTACGTATATGGACATGGTATGCACATCATGAATACCGTTGAAATGTGGGCTCGGGATTTGGGGGATGCAGAAGGGCCTTTGTACGATCAGATTTGGTGGATCGACGAGCAGTTGAGTCACTGGATGCAATTTGTCTCTTTTTTCCTTTTGATGGGTTGGTTTATTGCGCAGGATCGTCTCGATAGAACCGGCGCAAGATACCTGGCTGTGGTGACTGGGGTGCTAATTGGTATTGACAGGGGAATCGGTGTGATTGAAGGGGATAATCCGCTATTGGGTGTGATTCTAACTTCGATTATTTTGCTGGCTTGTTTGTATCGGCTCAAGCGTCATGGAGGCTCTTTCGCAAGAGCCTGGAGGGACTTTTTCTTCCGTCATTCCATGCTTTTTGTCATAACCATTACGCTGTTACTTGCGCTTTATAGTTTGATTTTTGGTCTTCAGGCTCAGCCTTCGAACATGGCTTATTCAGTGGTGGCAAAAGTTGTTTTGCTGGCCCTTTCGCTGATTGGAATTGAATTATTCATCGTTTTAGGGCTAGATCGTCGATATACAGGACAAAACTAGCTTTTTGACAATTAGTCCTGAGGGACAATCGTTATCTTTCGACTGATTTGAGTAGAAGTTTTTTCGCGCAACAACTTACTACTCCCATATTCCACATCAAACCTCTATTCTATGATTTTTCGATACTTATCGATACTGTTTTCTCTGCTCATTCTTGGTTACGGCGTGCAAGCACAGGAAGCATATGTGCCTAATCAGTTGATGCTCCGTATGGAACCTGGCTCCGATCTTGACAAGACTTTCAGGGATTTACAACAAAGTACGGATGCTGATTTGAGTATGTGGCGGATCAAGACATTGGTACCCTCATTGGATATTTACCTGGTTGGATTTGAATCCAGTCTTTCTGACAAGCAGGTCCTGGCGCATGTCGATAGTCATCGTGCAGTACAGGTTGCGCAGTTTAATCATACAAATGTATCGCAGCGTCTGGTGCCCAATGATACGAATTTTGGCAGTCTTTGGGGGCTAAACAATACCGGACAGACTGGCGGCACCAATGATGCCGATATCGATGCGGTGGAGGCATGGGATATCACAACTGGTGGGACTACAGTAGATGGTGATAGAATTGTAGTTGCGGTGATTGACGGAGGATTTTCTCTCAATCATCAAGATCTGGACTTTTATACAAACAGTGGCGAAGTAGCAGGTAATGGAGTAGATGATGATGGCAATGGCTATGTTGATGATGTGAATGGCTGGAATGCTTATAATAGCAATGGCTCTATTCCTAATGACCAACACGGTACCCACGTTGCTGGGACAGTAGGTGCTAAGGGCAACAACAACCTGGGTGTTGTTGGGGTAAACTGGGGAGTGGAAGTGATGGCTTTGGCAGGTTCTGCAGGTAATGAGTCTGTGGTGGTAGAGGCCTATGGGTATGCCTACAAGGCTCGACTGGACTATAATAATTCCGGTGGCAGTCAGGGTGCATTCGTGGTATCAACTAATGCTTCTTTTGGTGTAGATTATGGCAACGCTTCCAGCTATCCGATTTGGTGTGGATTCTACAATGACCTGGGATCTGTTGGGATTTTGAACGCGGGAGCAACGACCAATTCCAACACAAATGTGGATACGCAAGGGGACATTCCAACCACTTGTACCAGTCTGTATCTGGTCGGAGTGACCAACACAACCCATAACGACACTAAGGTGAATGCGGCGGGTTATGGTACTACCCATATTGATCTGGGTGCACCTGGAAGTAACATTCTCTCCACTACTCCTAACAACAACTACCAATCGCTCAGTGGTACTTCGATGGCAACGCCACATGTAGCAGGTGCCATCGCTCTAATGTATGCTGCGGGTTGTCAAGGTTTCATGAATGCTTATAAGGCTAATCCTGCTCAAGTAGCACTGGAGGTGAGGTCATATCTGCTTGATGGTACCGACAATATCGGTATACCAGTGGCCACTAGTGGAAGACTCAATGTACACAACAGCATCAATCTATTGCTGGATGCCTATTGTGCAAACGTTCCTCCTTCGATCAGCTTTACAGCCAGTCAGACTACGTTTTGTCCTGGCGGTTTCGTTACTTTTACGGACTTGAGTTCTCCACAGGCGACCAGTTGGAATTGGAGCTTTCCAGGTGGTACACCTTCCAGTTCTTCTGCTCAGAATCCGACTGTAACCTACGCCACTGCTGGAGTGTACAATGTAAGTCTTACGGCGGGGAACCAATTTGGCAACAACTCAAGCACGCAGACCAATCTGATCAATGTAACTACCGCCGCTACACAGCCGATATTTACAGAGGATTTCGAAGGAACGATCAACTGGTCAGTAGACAATCCGGATAGCGGCATTACCTGGGCATTGGCCACGGTGGGTGGAAACACGCCGGGAAACACTGCGGCTTATATGAACCATTTTGATTACGATAATGCACAGAGTGAGCGGGACCGACTGTATAGTCCTGTGATCGATTTGAGTGGCTACAGCAACATTACTATGGACTTTGAATACGCCCACAGAAGATATAGTGGAGATTATGCCGACAGCCTGATTGTCTATGGAACTACTGACGGTGGCAATAGTCTGGTAAGGTTGTATCAAAATGCAGAAAACGGAACAGGAAGCTTTGCTACGGGTGTGTTCATTACCAGCAGCTTTGTGCCCTCTTCTGCTGCTGACTGGTGCTTTGATAGTAGCAATAATCTATGTACCACTTTAAATCTGAGCCAATTCGCAGGCTCCAATAATTTTCAAATTGTATTTGAATCCGTAAACGACTATGGCAACAATACCTGGGTCGACAATGTAGTCATCTCAGCTGATTGCTCGGTTGTGAACCCTGCAGGACCGTTGGTAGTGCGACCAAAGGTGATGTTGGAAGGAGCCAGCAACGGTTCTTCTATGGATGGTATGCTCGACAATGCTTCGATTCTTCCTACTGCTCAGCCCTTTGCCGGAGCCCCTTGGTTTCACAATGGTAGTGAGTCAGTTTCCAGTTTGCCTGCAAATACGGTGGATTGGGTTTTGATAGAGCTCCGCAGTAGTCCCGCTAAGGCTGATGTGGTGGAAAGACGTGCTGCCCTTCTATTGAATGATGGTCGCATCGTAGATGTTGATGGAATAACAAATGGTGTGAAGTTTGCGTCTCTGCTTGATACGGAGGATTACTATTTGGTGGTTCGTGCAAGGGGGCATATCGACGTGATGACTAAAGGAACAGTTTCACATGATGCATTGTATGACTTCAGTACGACGAGTGCCCAGGCTTTTGGAACTGCCCAGTTAAAATTGGTATCGGGTAGCTATGCATTGAGAGCTGGTGACTTCAATCACGATGGCATCATTAGCTTTTTGGATTTTAATCGTTACCTGAGCAATCCGTCAGCTATCTATGATTATGTGGATCAGGATATCAACCTGGATGCATTGGTTACGGTCGCGGATTATAATTTGTACAAGCCGAATTACTCTGCAATGGGCGTGACGGAGATTCGCTACTAAATGCTAAACGGCAGTGGGTCGCCGTGACCAAGTAAGAAAAAGAAGTGAAACTCAACCACAAGACCTCGTAGGCCAGCACTTGTATAGAGTAGTCTGCGACTATTCTCAGTTGCGATAGTAATGCTATAAATCGTTTATGGGAATATTCCCGGCGCACCGACACTATCTGGTCCTGTTGGTTGAGTTGCGAGTCCAAAAAGCATTGTATCAATCTGCCCAAATTGAACTGCTTTCCTTCGAACTCTACTGCAAGATGGGACCATTTCGGTTCTTCTTTGCGATCAATTTGGCGAGCTTTTATCATCTAATTACATTTGCCCTGCCTACAACTCACTGACATTGTTAGATCTGTGCTGATCCCTGGTATCTGAAAAATGAAAAATTCGCTGCTCATTATTGCCCTCTCAAGCCTTAGCAAAAAGGAGATGACGACGTTTAGGAACTTTGTAGAAAGTCCTTACTTCACCAAAAATGAAGAGCAAAGGCGGCTACTGGCATATCTACATCAGCTGCATCCGAAATTTGCAAACGCCAAGGTTAGCAGGGAGGCGATCAATCTAAAACTCGGCAACAAATCCAATGCTACACGAAAGCGTTTGGATCTGCTTTTTTCGCGTACCTATCAACTCTACAAAAAGTTTTGCGCTATCGAAGCCTTCCAGCAGGATCAGTTGCGAGAGTCAATTTATCTGCTCAAGAGCCTTCACGCCAAAGAACTGCGGGCACTGTTCGAAAGGGAACAAGCACGTTGCTTCACAGAATATGACAAGTTTCCCTACAAGGACGCCGCCTATTACATGGCTGGCTATCAATTGGAGCATGAATTGGAAGATTATCACATGCACTATTCAAGGCTGTTGGAGAGCAAGAACTTCTATAGAAAGATCGTGCACCTGGACAATTTCTACTTTGCACAAAAGCTGAAGGACGCCTGTGAAATGATCGTAAAAAAACGTGTCCTTGATATAGACTATCACAGCGTTTTGCTGGAGGAGGTGATTGCCAAAATTGAAACGGAATTAGATGCCTACAAATCCGTTTCTCCGATCATCATCTACTACTACATCTACAAGATGATCAGTACTGCTGATTCAGACTACTACTTCAAGCTCATTGAAACCCTTCCTGCTCATCTCGAAAGCTTTCGAGAAGAAGAGCAACACTACATATACGACTTTGCCAAAAACTACTGTATACAGCAGGTCAATGCCGGTCAACAGGATTTCCTCAATAATCTCTTTGAGATCTACAAGTTGGAACTCAAAGGCGGATTGACAGCAAGAAGTGGCAAGTTCTCAGAATGGCATTACAAGAACATCGTTACCGTTGGGCTTCGGCTTAGGGAATTCGACTGGACCTACCAGTTTATCGAAGAGTATAAGTCCTTTTTGCCCCCTCGAATTTCAGAAAATGCCTACTTATTCAACCTGGCCAGTTACCACAATGCCGTAGGCAATTACGACAAAACGCTTACCCTGTTGCTCAATGTGGAATTTACAGACGTTCGCTATAACCTTGGCTCCAAGGCACTGCTGCTAAGAAACTACTATGAAGCAATGGAGTACGACGCACTACTGTCTTCTGCTGAGGCTTTCAGAAACTATCTTCGACGCAATAAGGTGCTTTCTGAAGAGCGAAAAGAAGGTTATCTGAACCTCATCCGACTCACCGTAAAGATGGCAAAGCTACGTAGCCAGCACAAGTTTATTGCCGCAGAAGAATACGATCGCCAGTTGCAACGCCTTCGCAGTGAGATTGATGATACCAGCTCAGTCTTCAATATTAGGTGGGTTAAGAGCAAACTGGAACTATTGAGCCAAGCATGAACTCCCGAGCTCGGAATTTACTGCACCAATAGTTTTGCGATTGTACTGCCCTGCTCACTGCTCACCTGAATCAAGTACAATCCTGTGTCCAATGCAGATACGTCTACTGCTACTTTATCGACCGACTGTGTGCCCTCATTTGCATAAACGGCCCGACCATCAAGGTCAAATATGTCTACCCTCTGAATGCCTTGCTCTGCTTCAATTTGAACAGATGTTTCTCCACAGGGATTCGGATAAATTGCGACTTCATTTGCTCCTAAATGCTCATTTCCAACGCCGCCGCAATCAATCACCAAAACTTCCACATAAGATTCACTAAGTTCATAACATTCCGAAGCGCTCACTCCTTCCAGTCCTGCACCACCAGACAAACTAAAGTCACCTGTATAGGAGAAACCATATACTCTCAAAGTATCCTCCGGTAGCTGAAAGAAGGTGAAACTCTCCGTGAAATTTGCATAAACCGTACTCTCATCGGTGCTTGTTACAATGTAGCTATAGGCAGAGTCACTTTCTCCATCATTGGCAAAGCTAACAGAGAGCATAGGGTCATTGCTGCACACGGTCACCAGTGAATCAGAATCCGACACAGAAACCTCTCCGGCATCCACCATAAATGGGCACATATCCACTTCGATCACGGTCATGCAATAACTGTTGCCACCCCATTCATCTCCGATCAATTGCAAAACCTCAGATTCCGATGAGCCATCCGGAGCATTGTTAATCACAGCAGCTGTGCTTAGATCTGTTGAAGACCAATTCACTACAGAATAGCAAGGCGTCAAAGTAATCAATCCGTTTTCCACCATTAGATTTTCGATCGCTCCCAATGCATACAAAGCCTCTGGAACTGTGTTGGCTGTATAGCCAAACAGGTTGGTGAGTATCAGCAGATCGTTCACAGTTCGAATCTCTCCTTCAGCATACTCGGCAATTTGCTCACAAGTAATGCCTTCTGGAAACTCCGGTTCAATGACTCCGCAGAGAATGGGATTTGCAATTAAATCTAAAATATAATTAAACTGTGTAAGGCTATAAGTAAAGCCAGTTACGCAGATGCTACTGCCAATCGGTAAAGGCGGAATCGAGCCGTCTTCCGCCACATCTGCCGGATTGAGCGCACCGGTAGCATTAGAACGGATAAAACAAGTATCCTCCTCGGCAGGACAAATGGTAAATACATATTCATAATCCATACTGGTCATGATGCCCGGTTCCAATTCAACAGATTCTGGTAGTATAGCATCAGGAGGATAGGCTCCCTCATTGTCAGCAGCTTCGCCCACCTGAGTGTAGAGCTCAAAATCTGATCCATCCACAACCACAGAATAACTGCCATCCGGCCCATCCGTGGGTGCAGTGTCGGGCACAGTGATCGTACCTGCTGAGACCAGTCCAGGCTCTTCGATAGTTCCTTCAATGGTACCACAAACACTTTGTGCTTTTAGTGCCGGGCTAGTTAGTATCAACAACAAAACGAACAGGGCAATTTGCTTCATAATGATTTCTTTTGATGGCTAAGAATGTAATCGCCAACAGATTTATCAGACTAAGATGTCAAAATTTCCTCAAAACAAAAAATAGAGGATTCACAAATTGCGGCAATGAAATTGACTGCGGTAAAAATCTGCATTAGGAAATTGAGCGAATAAGATTTGGAGCGAAACAGAATCGGCCGCGTTACCTGCAGTCTCGTGCTCCACTATTATTCACTACCTGCCTGCTTGTTCCAGCTCAGCGCCTGGCATCTCTCCGCAAAGCTCCGAGCTACCATGCGCTGGCTTCCACTGGCGCATGCAGGCAGCTCATACCGTTGCGCCCGAGGCTATTTTGCAAGGCCGCCCGGCCGCTGAAAGTTGACAGTTACTTGTCTCTAGTTGCTAGTCTCAAAATCCCAAATCCCAAATCCCAAATCCCAAATCACGAATCACTAAAAACCAAATGCCAAAAACTAATAACTATTCAACTAATCCGGAATCTTCTCGTACTGCGTGTAATAACCCTCGACTTTGGATAAGTCAAGTCCCGGCT
>JAHDEE010000338.1 GCA_020629005.1 Chitinophagales bacterium | reverse complement strand
GGCAGTGGCCCGGCGGGAACAAGCAGACAGGTAGGTGGTACAAGCGGAGCACGCGCCTGCTGTATCCGCGTGAGGCAGCCGCTTCGCTCCTAATCAGACTCCTTAGCAAGCCACATTTAGTTATATTGCAAGCATGAGGTTCCTGCTGATATTACTTCTTTGGATTTCTTATGCCGTTTCCTTGACTGCCCAGTTTAGTGAGCCTCAAACAATTTACGATCCCCCCTTCACATCGCCTCTTATATTTGATATCGCCGATCTTGACATGGATGGCTATGAGGACATCATTTTTGCTAATGCCTACTTTTCGTCTTCCAACGATGGGCTGCTGTACATTGCATGGGGTTCTGAAACCGGCTATGAATATGAAGCGGCTTTCGACCCTAGCTACCGATTCTTTTCTCAGACCGCCGTTGACCTGGACAATGATGGCATATTAGATCTCATCGGACGAATCAGAAACTATGAGGATGCGCTACTTGTCAAGAGGGGGCTCGGTAATCGAAATTTTGAAACCTGTATCATCGACCTGAGCGCAAAGTTTGTCTTTGCACAGGACATCGATGAGGATGGTCAGGTAGAGATCATATTCGAGAAAACTGATGGACAAAACCGAATTGTAATGAGTCGGCTAGGTACAGACTTTGAGCTGGACACGGTGCAACTTATTACGGAGAATTGGAGTCAGTTTCAAAGCGGTATACAAATGATCGATCTTCAAGGTGACGGTGATCTGGATCTTGTAAGCAGTAGCGCCTGGATACTCATGGAAGATAGCCAATTCCTTGCAGCTGAACAGCACCCTGAATCTGTTTCACATGATGTATATGATGACATTGACGGGGATGGCTTTATCGATTTGGCAGGAATGATTGATGGTAAACTCTTTTGGTTTCCCTGGGACGAGCAAACAGCTCAATTCGGAAGCAAACGACCGCTGGTTCCCTTGTATAATGTTGAGGACTTTACACTTGGAGATATCAACGGCGATGGGCTGCATGATTTGGTGTACACAGACGAAAACTACGAACTGAATTATTGTTTAAAAGCAGGCCCGGCAGCCTTTTCGATTCCAACCAATTGTGCTCCATTGCGCTTTGTGAATTTGCAGGCGAGGGACCAAGACCGAAACGGCATTTCAGAAATCGTCATTGCCAGTAGATCCGGCCATTTCGCGGGAGTACTCCGCAGCGATGAATCCAAGGGATGCTCAATAGATTATATACTTGGCCGCTATCCTGGCGATGTACGGGATGCAATTCCCATACAGCTAGATCCAGATGGCTATCAGGAATTACTGTTCTCCAGCCGCTTTACAAACGACCTCTATCTGATGCACAACGACAGCGGCAACTTTCAGGAATGGGAAGTGGCCCTTTCGGACTTGCGGGGTGCCACGCATTTTGCCAGCCCCCATGATCTGGCTGACAAGGCAATCTACCTGTTAGGTGAGTCATCCATCTATCGCTCTTCGTATGACTGCTATATGTCCTTCGAGCCCCCCGAGCTAATCTATCGCTCCCCGCTTCAAAACAATGCTGAATTGTGCTGCCCCACCTTTGCGGATGTGAATCAGGATGGAATCAAAGATTTAATATTCAGAGCAACCTACAGTCCCGGGCTGTTGTATCTGGAAGGTCGGGGAAATGGCAAATGGGAAAAATTCCCTACGCACATTGAATCGGCATCGAATGCCTTCTTTGGGCGCTATTATGATTTCGATACCCAGGTGGGATCATTCAGTGATGTAGCTGCGGTTGATCTGTTTATATCCGATCATGAAGGACAACTTTTCTATTTCAAGGACAAGGGAACGCTTGGTTTTGAAGAAGAGACACAGGTCCACACCCCTGAAAACGCGCTTGTGAATTCCTTTCACCTGGCTGACATAGACAATGATGGACAAGATGAATTGCTAGCGATGTTGGAGTTTGAAGAGCTGGAATCCCAATACCGAATCGGCCTACTTCGGCATGGCAATTCACAAGAATGGGAGGAGCTTACAGCGCACAGTCAAGGTGCTCGGCTTGCAGCTGTTTTCGACGTTGATGGAGATGGGAAGCTGGATATTATTCTTAAAAGGTGGGAGACTCAGGGCAACTTTCTGACCTGGTACCGACAGGAATCGGAGCTTGAGTTTGTCGAAGCACAATCTATTCCAGTAGGTGGGGAATTCACCGGTTCCCTGTTGCAAGCAATGGACTATGACAATGATGGGGATCTGGATATCCTTGCTACCCATCCCAACACTGGTCGGATGCAGTTGGTTACTAACTCGACCCTTGAAAGCACTGAAGATTCTACGAGTGAAAACGCCTCGTTAGACTGCCAGTATCTAAGTGCCTGGCAACAAATAAACATAGAAGGATCGACCGCTGCAGAAGTCCGCTTTTCTCTTTTTGATCAGCTTGGCCGCCTGGTCATCGACCAGACCTCCGCCGTTGATGAAACCATTTGTCTGAGGCAATTTTCGCTGAATTCCGGCTTACATTTCTATCGGATTGAGACATTTGATCAACATTGTAGCGGGTCTATTTATATTGGTTCGAATTAAGCTGGTATATTGATCGTGTCGCCACGCATATCGGGAATTATTGCCCCCTGTAATCTGATTGTCACCGAATACATAATGCATCCAGAACTTACAGGTATTTACATCCAGAATCTTGACTTAGCACAATGAGCTACAGCATCTACTTCTACAAAAAGCGAAAGATCGATCACGAAACGTTTGTCGCCTCGCTAGAGAGCAATGACACTTTCGACCAAGCTGCAATCAGCCTTAAAGACTTTATAGACGTAAAAGACAAGATCAAACAGCAGCTAAACCTCACTGTAGAATCCGGAAGTAGAGACTGTATCTCTTTCGGCAACTTCGAAATCAACCGGCACGCTCACTACATTAGCATGTCTATTCCCTACTGGCCTGAAAACGCTGGTGACAAGCAATCTAGCACATTCGCAGAAGTACAGGATGTTTTTATTGGCAAGAGCTATGGCGGTTACGACCCACAATGCGAGCAGTCGATCCTTATTGTGGGCTACAGTTTTTACAGCTCCTTTAGCAGCAGCATGGAAACCGTTCTCGCCACGAGTCGGGGCCCTGCTACAGTAAAAAACAAGAAGCTTCTTATTCTGGAATCAGCTCAAAAGCATTACGAAGAGCTAAGGAAAAAATTGGCACAGCAGGTCGAAACACTAAACCAAGCAGTAGCCGATCTAAATCTCGACTACAGCCCCGAAAGCCTCATCAGACTGGAGAGGTTCTTCCTCAATTGCTACGACAAGGCTAGCTTCCAGCAATACGGTCTCACCAGGCAAACATTCGACCTCCTTATGTGCATCTATTTCGGCGAGGTCATTGTGCGAAACCGCAAATACGAGTGGAAGGTGGAGCAAATCATGCAACAAAAAACCTACTCCCTGGCAGTCGTCTCTTCCGATGGCATGAACACCATTTTCATCGGCGAAGAAAAGGATTTGATTGAGTTTCGCGCCAAAGACGGAAAGAGAATGTATCGGGAGTTTAAGCAGTGGACCTGGTGAGGTTTTGACTGTGATGAGTGTGGATTGGCTGCTTAGTGGTGCAGGACAAATACAGCATCTTTTTAGGAGCGAAGCCTCTCGTATACAATCTTTCTACTTCCTTTGAGAATTTGCTAAACAAGGGTTGTACATTACCAAAGCTATTTGTCTTTGCTCCTGCCAGCCAATAGTGCTCGGATTGAATTTTGTGGCCTGCGTTCTGCAATACAGTATCTGGTGACAATGTTTCTGTTTCGGCTAGCATAAGTCCTGTTTCTTGATCCAATTCAGTGAATCTCAACTTCAAGGGCTCGGTATAAAACTCTGTGGTGTAGTATAAGGTGGTTAATGCTAATATCCGATTCTCTTGATTCACCAATAAGCGCGAACTGGAATCATCTCCATCTCCCCCGATTGTTTGATCCCAAAGTTGAATGCCATTCTCATCAAGTCAAGCGAGTCCAAATACGGTGCTAGGTTAATTATTCACTGTTTATACCCTAGTCTTATCACTTCGTAGCCATCATTATAGATGGCTTTCACGAAATACGCCCCTTTCGCTATTCGCGAAGCATCAATTATATTGTCAAAATATGGCTCCGTTTTCAGTTCCACTTGTAGGATACCCTGTCGATCAAAAACTTGAATCACTTCAGGACATGCTCCATCTGACTCGAAATCGATGCGAATTTGATTCAATAACTTGTTTGGCTGGAAGGTCGTGAAATCACAAGAAGTCTTAGCCCTATTGTGCGAGGCGACGACCAATTCACAATCGATATTTGGGTTCAAGCTTACAGTGTGACCATCTTGAACGTAGCAGTTCAGTTGCCTGCCACTTTCAAGCGTTATTCCTTCGCAAAATCTTTGCAGTATACCTCGGCTCGAGCCAATGCCCTCGTAAATACGATATGGGGATGGTTCGATTTCATAGATACTGCGCTTTTCTTGACCCAACCAATACTCATCAACACGCTCTACAGTCATTGTCTGCCCACAATATTCCCCTAGGATAGTGCTATCACCCTGCTCAAGCTTTAGCTCATAGTAAGGCTCTTCGAAGTTCTTCCTGGGATGTATACGACGAACATACAGCACATTACTCTGGACCCTCAGCAATGCCACCACTACACTATTTTTGCCTACCCTTGGTCCTGCGAATACCACACTGTCTTCTGGAAGAACTGAGTAGGAATACGAATTGGTTTTGGCCATCAATTTCATATACTGTTTCCCAGCAACAAGCGTATCGTCACCGATTGTCATCTTGTAGTATCCAAGCTTGAATTGCCCAGCACTTCCAATTTGATGATGGGAATTTCCATACCACTCCGAGGTTCTATCTATGTAGGTCTGCCCCCAAGCGTAATACCAAGAGCTAGATTGGGACCCGACCAGGAGAATCATTACGGTACATCGAAAGAAAATGCAAAAGCTCTCAAAACACATAGATTGTCTTTTCTTCGGTTTTTCCATTTTTTCCC
>JAHDEE010000337.1 GCA_020629005.1 Chitinophagales bacterium | reverse complement strand
GCTATGCTTCCTCCTCGCGCCTTGTCTGACAAAAAGATAAGCTCCTCAAAGGTGTTACGAACTTTGTTTACGCAGCACTAGTTGCTGGATCTTGCGAACAGGCTCCTCCCCTGGATGTACGTGTGGCTAGTGAAAGAACCAGAATTTACCCCCATCCTGCACCCGACCAGGTATATGTTTATACTGATCCCTACTTTGGCCAATGGGAAATCAGCGTGTTTGACATGCGTGGCATTGAACTACAGAAAGGGACAGATTTGCATTTGAGTCTTGGGGGACTTCCTGCAGGCATTTACATACTCCGGTTTAGTCAAGGGGATCTAAGTTATGTGAAGCGGCTGGTGAAGTTGTAACTGAAGTCATTCTCTTTCTAATGAATCAATCAACCGCTCAACTCGTTCTCTAATATTGTCGCGCGCAGCTTTGTAATCTTTACTAATCGAAGGAGTGCCATTCCAGCTTTGCCGCAAGCTGAGCTGCTGATCGACTGGTACCGAACAGTCGAAAGTAATCAGGCCATATGCATTGTCAAAATCACTTGTTGATACATTGGAAGGCTCCCAAGCTGTGATGTCAAAACCATCTTTGGTTAGTCCGGTAATGGTCTCTTTAGTAAGTGTTTTATCAGGCTTGGTGCCCTTGAAACTTGCGTGAAAGTTCAGGCCTCGTTCCTTTGCGAGTTTGTTAAAGTAGGCGGCGGCGATTGGACTTCTGGCAGCGCCATGTGTACAAACAAAAACGATCTCGTTGGATTCAGCTTTGGGTGTGCAGGTAATGCAAAGCATACAGACCAACATTGCAAGTAGTATATTCTGTGTCCTAGCCATAGACTTCATACATTTTGTTACAAGTTACTTATTCTCACCGAAACAATAGTTTTGTGAGCTTTAGCCAAATTCGCTCAAGTAATCCCCGAACAGGAGCCGCTTGCTTGCTCTTGTAAAGCGGTTCCGGACTGTCGAAGAAAGTTTCTTTGCCCTTTTCGACAATCTTGAAATGTTTGGAATTGTAGGCACCAACAAAATGTGAGATTTCAAATTCCAGCAGTGTCCAGTCTCCTGACTCAGGGTCGCCGCTAGCATCTCTTATTTCGATTTTGTTTCGTTCCAGCAATCTCCATTCGATTGGGTAGACGTGCTCGCTAATTTCTTGCCCGCGTCTGCTCCACGAAAAAGACTCACCAGTACCATCTTCATTGAAAACAAGGCCGAGGTTGTACATCATTGTACGCAATCCGCTTCCATCATCTGCCCCTCCAACCCAGGTGCCGATCAGTATGTTGCGCATTATTTCCATTCCAGTTAAGAATTTGATTCGATGGTCGCTCCTGGTCGCTTATCAGACGCTGGTTCCCCAGGGCACTAATTGGCAGATTGCTCTTCAAGCTTTGACAAACTTACGCGTACACCATTCAAGGCCGCATTTCCAGTCAACAAATCCACTCGCATATCATCAGTGAGATCATTGATACTTACGCTATTTTGCGCCGCCGCAACTTGCATGTTTGATTTCTTTCCACTGCCAAATCCCTGTGGTAGACTAACGACCCCTGGCATGATGTCCGGACTCACTTCTACCTCGACTGCTATCTCACCTACACGGGAACTCACCTTGACATGCTCACCGTTTGATATTTCCAGCCTGGAAGCATCCTCAGGATTGAGCAGCAATGTACATTCGTTTCTACCTTTGGATAAGCGATGGGAATTGTGTGTCCAGGTATTATGCTGTCTCAGCACTCGTCGGCCAATCATCTGAAAAGGAAAGTCTCCGCGTTCTGTATCTCTTTCAATAGCAGCTCCCAGGCGCTGCAAATCATCCAGGAAGACCTGGGGCGCCAACCTGATGGTATCGTCATCCGTTTGAATACGCTCCAGCAAACAGGCCCGCAGTGGTCCCAAATCTACGCCATGAGGATGTTGTTTTAGCTTTTCCAGATTGAGCCCCTGCTTGGCATATTGCCCCATTTGCAGGGCCATTTCAAGAAACAGCTCAGGAGGGTGACCAGGATTCTCCTGGCCGGTAAGGCGAGCAGTCAGCTCGGCCAAAATTTCCCAGTCGTGTTTGACATTTCCTTTCTTGGGAAACAATGCGGGAGAGTATTTTGCGATGTTTCGTATTGCCAGATTTAAAAATGTTACATCATACTGTGATCTCTCCAGCCCACTGCTGGCTGGCAAAATTATATCGGCATGTCTGCTGGTTTCAGTGACATATATGTCCGCGCAAACCATGAATTCCAACTTTCCGATCGCTTTCTCGAGCTTTCGACCATTGGGCACTGACAGCACAGGATTTCCGGCAATGCACACCAGGGCTTTTATCTGTCCTTCTCCTTCGGTCTCCATTTCATCGGCCATCGAAGCAGCCGGTATCTCGCCAATATACTTTGGCAATTGTCTCACTCTGGAAAGCGGAATCGATTTGTGCTTTGGCCTACCTTTCTTCGGGCTAAAGGAAATAGGGTCTATAGCCGGGCTGGGGAACATCATACCTCCTTCCCTATCGTAGTTGCCGTTTAAGATGTTAAATACATTGCTAAGCCAGATACAAAGACCACCAAAAGTCTGAGTACTCAAGCCCATGCGACTGTAGAGAATCGCTCGATTGGCTTCGGCCATTGCGATCGCAATCGATCTTATCTTTTCCGCCGAAATACCACAAATTTCTCCAGCGAAATCCGGGCTATAGCGCTTTACAATCGCACTGATCTCCGAAAGGCCAATCAGGTGTTTTTCAAGGTGATTTAGACGCACCTTTTCTTCAGCAATCAAGACATGGATCAAAGCCAGAAGAAAGACCACATCGCTCTCGGGTTTGATAAAGAGATGCTGATCGGCTTTATCAGCCGTCTCGGTTCTTCGAGGATCAATGACCACTACCTTCCCTCCTCTTTCCCGAATGGCTCTCATTCTCTTTCCGAAGTCCGGAGCAGACATCATGCTGCCGTTTGAAACCAAAGGATTGGCACCCATGATTAGCAGATAATTTGTGCGATCCAGATCCGGAACGGGATTGAGTATCGAATGACCCAACATGTGTATGGCGGCAACATGATGCGGCATCTGATCGACTGAAGAAGCGCTAAATCTTGATCGAGTCTTCAGAGCTTTCATAAAAGGACGCATAAACAAGAGATTGCCCACATTATGGGCATTGGGATTGCCCAGAAAGGTGGCGACTGCATTCATCCCATGCTCTTCCTGTACCTGTTTAATGCGCGACACAGTGTAATCAAAGGCTTCTTCCCAGCTGATCTCCACAAAGCCCTTTTCCGTTTTCTTCAAGGGATTTCTCAGCCTGTCTTCATCATGATAGAAATCTTGTAAAGCTACAGCCTTTGGACAGATGTGTCCTCTGGATAGGGGATCTTTAGGGTCCCCCTTGATGGAGATGATTTTTTCACCCTCGTGTTGAATTTCGATTCCACAAAGGGCTTCGCATATGTTACAAGTACGGTAGTGTGTTTGCATCTTCTAATGTAAGGTATTTGCGGCAGCTTAGGAAAAAAGTCAAACACGACCGGGTAATGCAGTAGACCACTTGCATCTATTCTGAATCACCAACAAATGTCGAGAGCATTTTTTTGGCATCCAGCAAGACCCCGAACCCCGGCATCATACCAACCACCGGAAAGATCTCTCACCAAGTCTTCGTTCTCCTGATCAAAGAAATAATGACAATCGCTTTGCTGTCCTGGACCGTCAGATGACAGGTCATCTTCCCAGGCTACTCCCGAATATTGTGCCTCTTTGGCAATGCCGGCTCGGTTGTAGTAGAACATTAGCGGAATTCTTGATTTCAAACTCAGCTGATCGATGATTTTCGCAACGAAACGATCAAAGATTTTCGGAGCGAAACGATCCCTGCACGTGGAAATGGGCTCCCGGCTGTTCGCTGCAATGAAGCCGGCATTCAGTCGCTTCGAGTATCCAGCATGCCGGTCTCTCCTATCGTCGAGCCCAGCCTGCTGGCACTCTCAGTCGCCTGTCTGCCGGCCTCATTTCCGCTGCCATCCGGGCTATTTCGCCACCACACTCCGTCGCTGATAAAGCGAGCCCTATCAACAAAAAAAGCCCCGGCCAAAAATGACCGGGGCTTCCATTCAATCCTCTTAGGGCTTGGGAATCAATATCTGTCTGATTTTGATTCTCTTTCCCTTAACTTACTCCTTGATGAATTTGTATTGACTATTTTGGCCATTCGTCTGAACCTGCACGAAGTAAATTCCTGCTGAAACATCCGAAAGATCAACCGGAACTAGTCTTAGATTTGTATCAACCTCAATCGACTTAAGCAACTTTCCAGACACATCCACAATACTAATCTGTAGCTCTGCAGTTGTAGCAGTGCTCAATTCAACATGCAACACATCTGTTGCAGGAATCGGATAAAGGACTAGTTCGGGAGTAGCTGCAGAATTGAGAACAACAACTCTCGACAGGGAATGCGAACCATCTTCGTCAACGGTCTTTAATTGATAATAGTAGATCTCTGAATTGAGATTGTCATCTCTGCTGATGTAGCTGGCTCCTGCACCTTCAGCAGCAGTAGCAAGTTCTGTTGCGATTGTTACGAAATCCACGCCAGTGGTGGAGCGCATTACTTCAAAGTTCAGCACATTTCTCTCGCTGGCAGTAGACCAGGAAATGTAGTTTGCGTCTTCTCTGGCCTCCGCTTCAAAGGCGATCAATTCTATAGGTAACTTGGTGCAGCTCTCCAAATCAGTTTCTTCATAGCTTGCTGAGGCTCCATTGGCATCAGTCACAGAAATATCAAATGAAGAAGTGCCATCTTCCAACACAAAGGTGAAGGACTCACCCAAAAAGGCATCATCATTGAAGGTAGTTCCGGAGATATTGTATGGAGCCTGCCCGCCAAGAATGTTCACAAAGAAGGTCCAGTCACCTGTTTCGTCATTACACTGACGATCTAGCTCCAAAGTAAGATCTCCAGTCTCGGCAGGATTCAGATCTACTGAAAAGCTGACCCCAGGCTGCAAATCATAACCCTCCAT
>JAHDEE010000336.1 GCA_020629005.1 Chitinophagales bacterium | reverse complement strand
GGGGCGATCACCGTAAAGTGATCATGACCAGCGACCTTGAAGAATTTCACCTTTTCGTTGGAATTCTCATTCTTCATCATTCTGATAGATCCATCCCAGTTTCCTACTTCGCCTTCGATGACATACAGTGGATTCTTGACACAGTGTAGCCAGTCAATCGGAGAACGTAAACTAATTTCCTTTTCATCATTGCGATCACAATACATATAACGACCATCATAATGAATCGGGGATGCCACAGGCCCTAAGGCTATAGTAGCGCGAAAGCGATCGCTGCTTGCCGCCACCAACATGGCCAGTCGTAGCGGTTCGATTTAGATTTGCTGGCACCTGGGAGAGAATATAACAACAGCCACAAAGCAGACATCCGATTGAGAAAATGAAAGTCAATTGAAAGTCACGAACACATGCAGCAACAGAATTCTCAATAACATGATATTTCACTTTGAAAGGAAAATTATGCATTTTTTGATTCCCGTCAAATCGCGAACGAATTTGGGTTTTAGTGAATTAGCTCGTAAATCGATCACAGATAAGTGGCGTATTTACAAGCTGCGACACAAGCATAACCAATTGATCAACAAATCTTTGCAGACTACATCTTACAGATAGCAAGTCCAAATTGTCAATATTTGTAATTTTTTGAAACCCCACTGCTCTCTACCTTGCAATAACAATTGTAGCGACAAACAGATATAATACGCCAATTGACTATATGTTAAATGGAAGGCCCAAAAGTCTTGAGCCTAATACCACTGATGTTCGCTGCATACCTATTATTTAACCCAATCAATTATCTATTATGTTTAAACACATCCCAATTCTATTCTTCAGCTTAGTGCTCATCGGTGCGTTTTCCTCTTGTAGCAAACAAGAAATGGCCTCCACCGAGTCAAGCGCACAAGTAGACCTGTCTGCAAATACTCAATTTGTGCCTAGCAGTAGCATTGCTATGGAGCATGGCATGTTGAGTTTTGATTCGAAGGAAGATCTCGACATTACTTTGCTCGAAATTATGGTCCATGATCGCGCAGCTGTAGATCGATGGGAACAGAGTAGAGGATTCACCTCCCAGCAATACATGTTTAATGAGGTGGTGTTGGCAGAAGAAGCCATCAGCGACTACTATGAAAGTCTTCCCGAAAGCGAGCAGGAATATCACAGAAGCCAACCAGAGGTCAACTCTGAAATCTATCATCAGTACCTGAGAGATGGAATCATCAAGATTGTTACAGATCCGGAGGATGGTAGTGAATACTTCGAATATGGAGTAACCGATCCCAGTATTGCCGCAGTGATCAACAAAGATGGATTTGTTAAAGCTGGTGACTGGATTTACCAGTACACCGAAAATGCAGTCAAAATCATTCTTGACGGCGATTTCAGCAAGATTCCACAAATCGAAGGAATCAATACCGACTACAAGGATAAGTCAATTGTTGTTGCAAAGACTGAAGAAGCAGCATCACAAAATCGAAACGGTTCTGTCGACTTTTCTGACCACAATTCCTGGAGCTACCCTAGCAACAAGAAGCGGGTTAAAGTATGGTTGGATGGACATTCTGAATTTCACGGAACTCCACTAACCAACAATTGCAACGATTTTGTCAACTGCACATTCACTGTAAGGTGTCAGGCGCAACAGAAGAATTTCTGGGGCAAGTGGAAATACAAGTCCTTTATGCCTTCTCTACAAATTGATGATGGTCTATGGAGCTATTCTTACGAGCGCTATACCAATGGCTACTGTGGAATCTACACCACCGAGTATTACAATGACCTCGGCACTTACAGTTGCACCGGATGTTCGTCATGCCCCTGCCCTACTCCACCACACGATGCATTTCATCCAACCACCAATAATGGATACTATAATCTGTCGCCGCATGGTGTCTGGTACGCAAATTCCAGCGATGGGTACTTTGCAGGGGGCTTCGAGGTTAATTACCTTATCCCCGCAACATATGACGCCTTCGAATATACATTGGAACCGTAGGAACTGCCACCAGAGATCATAGCGAGTCCTAAGTGGGAAGCATTTGATCAACTGAGTCGTTGATTGCTGGACTTGCCATCCGAAAGGAACTGGCAGTCCAGCTTTCTCTTATCAATATTGTAGGATGGTATTTGGATAATATTTAGGCTAGTAGAGCGCAAGAATGAAGCTGAAGATCGCAATGAATCAGTAGAAATCGAAAATTCCATTTACGCATTTATTGGCAACTTGATAATTCTGATGAACGCAATTGAATCTTGTGAAAGGACGGGAGCCATTTATGTTGGTAAACTCAAAATACCCGCTTTAGCACCTGCTCCTTATAGCTGGTCCCGATGGGAAGTTTTTTGCTTGCGATATGCAACATGTTTCCTTCCAGAGCTGTCACGTGTTGCATATTCACCATAAAGGACTTGTGAATCCTGATGAAAATCTCGTTTGGCAAACTGGCTTGTAGCTTCTTGAGCGAACCCAGAGAAAGAGTCCGCCCCTCTTCGGTATGATAGGCAACATACTCTTTCATACTTTCAATGTACAGTATGTCTTTGTATTGAATCCTAAACACCTTGTAATCCGACTTCACCAGGACATAGTCTTTCTGCTTTTCTTCTTTGGCTACTGTTCCAGCCAAACTTGCAGAGCCTTGCTGTTCATTGGTTTGCTTGAGCAACTTGCCAGCACGATTAACTGCCTTCAAAAAGCGCTCAAAGCGAAAAGGTTTCAGGAGGTAATCTACCACTTCGAGTTCATAACCTTCAATCGCGTATTCCTTATAGGCAGTTGTAAAGATGACCAGAGGCTTCTGAGACAAGGTCCTTAAGAATTCGATACCTGTAAGCTCGGGCATCTGAATGTCGAGAAAAATCAGGTCTACCCTATTGCTTTGCATCAGTTGCATAGCATCCATCGGATTCGCACACTTGGCAAGCAGTTCCAAATGAGGTACACGAAGCACATAGTTTTCGACCAGATCCCTGGCCAATTCTTCATCATCAACAATCAGGCAGTTTATCTTGCTCATGCCAGCTCAATTTTAAGAATGGTGAGGTACCTCTCATCTGTTTTAACGATGATCAACTGGTGACGATCATTGGGATATAGCAAATTTAGCCGCTTCTTTATGTTGTCCAAGCCTACACCTCCGACCCGGTCTTTGGTACTTATTGCTGCAGGCATACTATTTTCCACACGAAATTCGACCAGCTTATTTTCCAGCGAAAACCTGATGTTAACAAAACCCTTTTTCAGGTCCTCAATTCTGCTATGTTTGAAAGCATTTTCAACAAAGGGTATGAATAGCAGAGGTGCTATCTTGAGCTGTTCTCCAACATCCTGTAAATCCACTCGCACCTGCATGCCCCTGCTATCTTTAAGCAGCTTTAGCTGTACGTAATTCTCGATATAATTTAACTCGTGCTTTAAAGGTACTTGTTCTTCGCTGGCATCGTATACCATATATCGCAGAATTTCCGAAAGTTGCATCAGGCTCTCTGAGGTCTGGGGAGATTTCATCACTGACAAGGAGTAGATATTGTTTAAGGCATTAAACAAGAAATGCGGATTGACCTGTGATTTCAGAAACTTGAGTTCCGTTTCCAACATCTCCTTTTCCAGCTGTACAGCTTCTTTCTCCTTTCGGTTGGCAAAACTCGCTACCTCTATAAGTGTACTACCGAGGAAAGTGACTAAATATGGAGTGAGGTTCGCCATAAACTTTAGACTTGCAAGGCGACTAGCCCTGCGTCCTCTGTTTTTACGACCAGAAGCTTCATTCATTAAATCCAACCAAGGCAGCTCGTGACTATGTAATAGCAAAACTGTGGCAACCAATAGCAGAAGTGCTCCAAGCCAAAACTGAATCCACTTCTTTCTAAAGTAAAAGTGCGGAATTAGCAGCCTTAGATTGACCTGTACGATTAGAAAGATACCTGCGAAGGTGATGACAGAGCGCCAGAGAAAAGCAATAGGACGAAAATTGCCACTGCTAAGGAAAAGCAGTACAAGTATCCACATTGCTGTCCAAAGAAGGATCTGCCAACTGATTCTATGTTTTTCCCAATGCATTAGGTCGCCAATATGCGGGATTTTGCCGGTTACACAAAAGAATCTCTATTAAAGACATGATCCTGTCTATCAAGGCATCTATCTCCTCAATAAGACTTGAAAGAGCTCAAGGCCGTCATTTATTGATAAGATTCTGTGATAGTTCGGTAAAATGCGCCCGCATGTAGAAAATGCTTTGTAAGAGCTTGCTTGTGCTGCATCTTGCTACCACAAACGAAAAAGGAAGACCAATTAAAACCAAGTGGATATCAAAATAAACCTAGATCCAGTATCCCGGGTCCAATCGGGCAAACATTAACTGTTCATTAAAAATTAAGAAACCATGAAATTACTAGTGAAGTTCGCCGCGATCATCGCCATGCTATTTACGATGACGCTCGTTGCAAATGCTCAAGGAAAAGGCCAATCTCTAAGTCCTGAGGAAAAAGCAGAAAAGTTTACCAACAAACTGACGGAGAAAGTCAACCTCGATAGAGCCCAGGTGCCAAAGGTAAAAGCCATCGCATTGGAATATGCACATAAGATGCAGGAAGCAAGGGAGGCCAATCAGGGCGACAAGGAGGCTATAAAGGAAATCAGAAAGGAAATCAGAAAAGAAAAGAGAGCTGCTTTGAAGGAGGTCTTGACCGACGAACAAATCGCAATACTAAAAGAGCTGAAGCGCGAGAGAAAAGAAGGACGAAAAGACAATGGCAGGGAACGTCAGAGAGGTCGTTAGTGAGTATCAATTGACAAAAAAGGCATAAGAATTTGAAGAGCGGGAGGCAATAAAATGTTTTCCGCTCTTCTTTTTGTTTGTAGTAGGGTCTCCTTGCTCCTTTACCATTTGCTCCTTTCTCTTTGCTCTTTGCTTCCGCGAAGGAGAACTGGTGCAAAAAGCCCGGATGGAAGTGGAAATGCCAGTGCCCTGAGCGCGCTGTATGCGCCGCTGATGGAGGCTCGGAGCCTGCGGAGAGACTACAGCAGCGGA
>JAHDEE010000335.1 GCA_020629005.1 Chitinophagales bacterium | reverse complement strand
AATTAGCGTCTATATCAGTGCCAAAGTCACTCTCTGCAAGCACTTGCCTTGCCCTGGCAAAATCTCGTTCAAGACAATAGTAGGAAATCAGATGTACCCTAATTTCGAGAAATTCGGAATCACTGCAAAATAGCTCCAATGCACTCAGATTGTTTGCTGACAAAAGCAACCGAATCTTTTCATTTTCTAACTTACGTAACTGGTTTCTGTTTCTGTCAATTTTTCTGTCAATTGTTTCAATATTTTCCTCAATAGGCGGGGAAAAGTGACGTTCCTTAATTTCTGTATATGCACTCGTAGAGACAGGAGTTGCTCTCTCGTCTATTGCTTTCAGCACTTTACGACTATAGGGAGCCTGATCCAATAGCACCTCACGGATATTATTCGAGCTAAGTGGATCCCAACGATCGATGGTGGCTATAAGGACGTTTGATGATATCTTGTCGATATCCTGTAATGTTCCTACTACCTCGGTATGCGTGTGGGTGAGATCTGTAACATCGAGCAAGGTCCCACTTGTATTCCCGTTATCAAGGTCGACAAGCATGTTTTCCCGATCGTTGATCAACTGCATGTATTGATCATTTATCGTAGAAATTAGTCCCTCAATCACGCCTAGGTCTGTACCTATTAAGTCATCCAGTGCAGTATTGCATGATTCGAACATCGATAGGCAATCATCGTTTCCCAAACTTGAAAAATCAACTATTATCTGGGATCTTTGAACTGGATCCACTCTAAAGCCAGTAGCCATTGTGTCATGAAGACCGGCAAACGAATACAAGAGCTGCTCTATATCGGCATCAGAATCTATTCTAAAGTCAATGTCAGAATTTACACTAGTTACTGGATAATGCCACCGATTATTGGCTGCAGCTTCCTGATTTGATAGATCGCAATCTCCCTGTGTCCCTAATTTCCCTCCAGCTCCCACAGCCCATGCAGCCTCTCCATGTTCATTGCCATCGAATCCGAAATCATTGCATTTGAACTGAGCCATTTCATTATTCTTTTGGCAGTACACTCCATAGTCGGTTTGTTGAAACTGATTCCCAGTCACATTTGCAGCATAGCTTGTTTCTATGCCGCCACTAAGTAACAACCCAGTAGTGGTGCCTGAGCCGATCCCGACGCTCAATATCTTGTTTCCAGAGATGTCTGCATCTCGCACTCTTGACACAGTTATAGCTCTGGCATCAAAACCGTCCCATTCAGGGTAGTCAGGGAACTCTGTGGTGAGCTGATTGAAGGTATTGCCTTCGATTTGATCTTCTTCACCGAAGTAGCTTGTGATCCCAAATTTAGTACGTTCAAAGGTACAGCCTTTTACTTGCATGGAGGTTATGGCATCTTCTTGATAGTGATTCATTCCACCCCAATCATCTGCTACATTTTCGTACATATCTGCTGCATTAGGGTGCAGCCAAAGCATGCCCGCAGACTTGTAAATTCCTGCAAGTACATTACTAAATGTGCAAGAATCCACTTTCACTTCAGAGCTGGTAATGTCTAATCCTATACGATGATTTTCAAAGGAATTTAGTTTCAGGACTGTATCTGTTTGGTCTAAATCAATACAAACCCTGTTGCTTGATGTTCCAGAGGTGTTGCGAAATTCGTTTCCGGTAATGACAGATTGAATGCTGTATGCGTCATTAATAATCGGTTCGGTAGACGCAGGCTCGACAACATCAAATGTATTATCAAAAATCTCCGTGCCCCAAGTCATATACAGTTGAATTGACTCCTCGGCTGCGCCTTCAAAATTTGAATTTGCAATTCGAATGGGTTGTTTGAATATGCCTAGACTCAGACTGTCCGGCAATCTATCTGATCTGATCGGGTGATTAATCCAAATGTCCTTTCCATTGGATCGGAAGGTGTTTTTAGTTGGACAATTTTCTTCCTCATTGGGACATCCGTCTACGACAATGATTCCGAATTGGGTGAGTTCATCTCCTATCCACATCGGTGCTTGTATTCCAACCTCCGCTCCCAGTATTGTTGAGTTGTTTCTCATGATTACTATTCCATTGGCTGAGAAAACCGATCCAGGACTTGCATCTGGATCATATTGGGATATGATGTCAGGCTGAAGCTGTGACTGACTTTCCCCAGTTCCGATCACCACAATTCCTCTCCAGGAATCAGCATTAGGGCAAGGAGCGAGGTAAGCATTATCCATAATCAGCTTTCCTCCTGGTTCTACAATGATACCCCCATTTTCACCAAAGTAGTAAGACTCGTCTTTGATGATCAATTCTTCTCCTGAGGAAACAATAATAGGACAAAGATTTGTGCAGGAGCCATCATCAGAGCTTGATTCTTCAACGAATTCTATGGTAAAGTCCAAAATATCACCAACTTCGATATCCTCACAAGGACTAATGATATAATCTGCATTGTAGGGACTATAAAGATAACAACTTAGCGTGATGCGAGCGCTAAAAGTTCCAACAAGTGCCGGCGCTTCAAATTGTGAAACAGTAGAACCGATTGAATTGCTGTAGTATAGTTCTTGTGAATCGAAAGTATTGTTTTCATCGGTATCAATGTATAGATTCCAGTTTAGGTCAATGCAGTCAAGGGCAGTTGCTTCCAATTCAACCTGGGTGTAAGAACCGCTTTCAATTTCGATCACATCGTTGGTCAGAAAAGAGTGAGAAGTGAGGATACAATCATCTGCCAGCTGAAATTGGCTCACCTGAAGCTCAAGAGCAGTGTTTTCCACCGTAACTTCGCAGTCCACATCACCGATTTCAAAAGTAGAAGGATTGGGAGTTTCCCCAAAATTACTTTCAATTAGACAAATCTCTGGACCAGCTCCATTGTTTTCGACATTGATTTTTATCCAAGAATAGTAGTAACTTTGGTCACAACCTAAAGTATATCTAATCCCAATATAGCCTGTCTGTCCCATTAGAGCTTCGTACTCTCCTTCTATATAGAGAGCTGCCATATACGGTGAAGCGACTCCGGGAGTTATAGGGATAAACTCTAAGTCAGGAGAAGAAAGGTTTGGCAGGTCCGTGCCTAAATCCACAAAAACTACTCGGTTACTTGTATCAGCCAAAACTTCGGCCTGAATTTCCCCTTCGAGGGTCAAATAGAAACCGACCGGGTGAACTTCGTCTGCAGTTACAAGGTGTTCGTGATAATAAACATGTAAGTAGCGCAGCTGCCCCATGGAGAAGGCAAGGTAGTTGTCAACATCTGAGCTAACTGACTGATCAATGCACAACTGTTCGTTTGTGTTAGCATCAAAATACATCAGGTGAATTCCGTTTCCTTCTTCAATGAAATTGATTGAAAACCCGTTCAGCACCACGTAATCTGAACTAACGCCATAAATGTCACCAGTGCTAATGGAGGATAGAGGAATTCTCAAGCTCAACGCCTCTATTATATCATCATCATTGCTGTGCGATACAGCATTTCCATTCAATATGAGCGAAATTGTATTGGTACTGTGATCAACAATTTCGAGACTCAATCCGGGAGGTAAATTGTCAACCAGAACTTCTGGGCTGGTAAACTGCCCATCAGATAAAGTCAATACTATATGCTGCTGCTTTATGCTTCCGTCATCTGCGACTTGTTCCTCAAAGAAGTAGCATGCCACTTGCATTGAGAGTAGAAAGATGCTCAAATCTATGGATTCCTGTTGTTGCGTTGCCATAAGGGTCCTTTGTAGCAAGTTCGAATTTGAGACCAAGGCTGCAAGTATCGCTTATAAATGGGTCTGTTGGATCAATTAACCGATCTATATGCAAACCCTTAAAGTCTAGATTCAATTGTTCCACCGCATTGTGAATCTGGTGATCAGATATGTTTTCATAGCCACATTGATGCACAACATGGAAGACAATTGGAATAACTATCTCATTGACATCAACGCTATCTAGAGTCATGTCCTCAGTTCTTTGAGTGATTGAGTACCTGCTTTGATTTAGTTCGTCAACGCATTCAGGATGCTCTTCACAAAATTTCCAGTACTCTTCATCTGTCTTGCAAGGCAATGATTGAGCAAAGCTTGCAGTTGCAGTGAGGGTTAGAAGAAAAGTCAATAACAAAACAGTCGCTTTATTCTTCATAATATTTAAATGTCAATCAGAAATTATTTGAACTAATAGACGATAATCGTGAGAACTTTCCGAATAAATAATATGTCTTTCTATAACAAAGCTGTCTATGCGACAAAATGTGAGGCTTGTAGAAGTGCAACGCAGGAAATTCCTCAGTCCAAAAAAACGAGGGTTTTTCTATACTGCTCAGAAATTTTTCCATAACAAAGTAAAAATCGAGGATTTTCCAAGTGTTTCGAGCGTACAAAAAACTCGTCTAAGAAATCAAAATTCACTGTAGTTTATAATACCCGTTTTTTTGAACTGTCATGGAAATGTCCAATGAGTAAGGATCACGGAGTGTTTTCAGATACCGGCCTGGTGCAAGCAAGCAGTGGTTCCCACGATGAATGAATGGCAGGGCTATGCTACCATGGGCGACATTGAGATGTCGTTGAAACAAATTACCAGCGGGACCGAAGCTGGTTCTTTACCAATAGCGCCAGCCTGGTCAAGCAACTCCTCTTGAGCTTTTTCTCGAACCAAAGTCCTCGATCTTTGTCCCGCGCTCGACGAACAGTCATCCATAGCCCGGATAGAAATGGAAATGGAGGCACACTGAGCGCGCTGAATGCGCCACTGGCAGGGGCTCGACGATAGGAGAGACCCTGCCAGTGGATGCAGGAAGCAGCGAAGGGTGCCTCCATTGTAATGGATAGCCGGACGGTCGGTGCGACGGGACTATGCTGCTGGGCTCCAATAGGATCAAGGAGCAAGGTGTGTCTTTTGGATATCGGATTAATGTGAATTGACTGCACAATCAATCGCCCTAACACATGTATCGTCGTAGTTAAGGCTTTCCGCCATCGGGCGAGGAAAATCGAGAAAAGGATCAAGGTGCAAGGATCAAGGAGCAAGGTGCAAGGAGCAAAGTGCAAGGATCAAGGTGCAAGCTGTGTCTTGTGGATATCGGATTAATGTGTGTTGACTCAACAATCAATCGCAATATTAGCTGCAT
>JAHDEE010000059.1:28191-29745 GCA_020629005.1 Chitinophagales bacterium | reverse complement strand
GGTAACCAAAAACCAACTCCCCCCTCACGGTGCCGCTGTACCAGCAGCATTAATCAAAGCAAACAAGGTAGCAGAGATCACATTGAAGTCACGTCCTTCCGGATCAGCTATATCATCCGCCGGATAGGCAGCTGGATCGATCGCAGTGGTTCCCGATACATTACCGTCCCAGATGTCTTCGATTATTCCTGCACCCCCACGATCCAGCATATCCTTCACGGTCGAGAAAGCCTGCTGCATGTCATGTATGCGAACAGCATTTGGATTCGGAAAAGCCGTTGGTGTAGTTTGCGCATTGATGTTGAGATGAATCGCCATCAGACTCTTTCGCAAGTCTCGGATTCTCGTACTCACCCCATCACTGATGTTCTTGTCAAAGAAAACCAGATCTGCAGCTCCATCAAAAGTGAATCCACGACGACGAAAACTAGAGCTGCCAACCAAAGCCCACATATCATCTACTATCAAAGCATTTGTCATCAATTGCAAGGGGCGACCAGGAAAGCCAATAGGGTGAAATGCTACCACCCTTCCTGCCGCATGACTCTTAAGATCGTCTATAACTTCTTTTCGCTTGGCTATTTCACGCGCCTTGAAAGTATCGTAGCCATGACCGTAAATCAGATCTTTGCTGAGCGCAATCATTAGCTTTAGGTTTGGCTTCGCTGTCAGCTGATTCTTGATTACCTGTATCAGATCACCGTTTGTCGCCGGACTAGCATAATCCGTTCTTCCAAAATAGCTGCCTTCAATGTAAATCAGCTGTCGTGCTCTAGTGAGAATAGAACTGGCAGCCCAAAACGCGTCTCGTCGTCCGTGATGCGAAGCGCTATACTCTGCCTTAAGCTCATCATATACTCGATTAGCGTTAGGATTCGCTGTGAGTCCACCCACTGCTCCACCCAATGGTCCCGCAATCGTGGCAGGAAGCAGACCGACAATATTGTTGACAAAATCAGTCAAGGTAGCGGGGTAGTTAGCCACATTTACCGTAGAAAATTCTGGCGTCTCACAATGCGGGGCAATGGTTTGTAAAACACTTGCTGCCACTGTGTCACCATTTGCCGCAGTGGGTAAATTCCATGCATTGTCCGCAATTTCCACAACTCGTTCAGCGATATTCTTGGCATGCTTCAAAGCCAGCCGCGCGAGATCATAGGCAATACGACCACCAGAAGCCTGCACTGCAAATGTCTGAAAATCCTTCCCTCCCAAAGAACCCGGACTTCCTAATCGCTGCTGTGCATTACGGCTATCTTTGCGAAGCCAGCAACCAGACAACTGTCCATCCCAGGTACCGGCATTGCTGCCAGCAACTATACATTCAAGCCTGGCCATTGTCGGAAGTCTCGAAGCATCGCGAGGATTGCCTTCTCCTGTGAGCAGCAAAGCAACATCTGCCGCGGTGCCTGTGAGGGCTGGCTTGTTTACAGACAGGCCATTTATTCCAGCATGGCTAATACCCCGAAACTGAGCATTATTAAGATTGTTATTTTCAGCTGGCAACAGCGCCGTTTCCTGGGCGGACAAAGCGGCGGCAGCATCCACCTGGCA
>JAHDEE010000059.1:0-28091 GCA_020629005.1 Chitinophagales bacterium | reverse complement strand
GGAATTATTTGCAAAGGGCTGACCAAACAAATCTGTAAGATAGATCACGGTCGCAGCTGCACCCAGGTTTCCAATCGCATTAACTTGTCGATTATTTTGGGCAGTTGGAGCAGTGTTACCAAGGTCCCTGCTCTCAAGACTCTGATGAATATCCAGTAGCTCATCGAAGATATTGGCAACGTTTACCGGATCGATAGCATAGCCATGACGATCGTGAATCGTAAGATCGCCGCTAATGCCAAGGCTGTCTCTGGCATACACCTTGCCTTCTGCAGGTCCTGCCCCCACATTGCTATAATTGCGATAGACAAAGTAATAGGGCACCGGACGATCAGGCTGGTGGGTATTAGTGGTCTTTCCTTCAATGATGCTTGCATACAGTCTTTGCAACCGAAGGTACACCTGCGGATAAAGTCGCAAAACAACTGAGTTGTTATCGATCGACGCTCCAGAAGGAAGCAGTATCGATTCCCAATTGCTTCCCACTGACACAATTCCAGCACAGGGAGCGATCCATTCATCGGCGGTGCTGAGTGTCATCGGTTTCGCAGCATCAGCATTTTCGCTGACGGCATTTGCATTTTGATTGCTGGTCCAATGCGGTGAAAGCACTGGTGCGGCAATTCCCAGGGCCTGAACACCGGTGTTGCTGACAACCTGCTGTATATCGTTGACGTTCATAGGTGCTGAATTTATCCTTTACTTACTTTTCTGGTCCGTTCTATCGTCTTCTTCTTCGGATCTGTAATTCGCACAAGTACCTGCGATTTTATGCTTTGCAAAGTGCTCGTCTTTCCCTCAACTACACAAGTGTATGAATACCGGCCTCTGGAGTCTCTGGTAGCAGATCTGCTGATGCTAGCCTGTTTGGTGGATACCGGGCCCGTCGGTAAAGTGGGCCTCAAGGGTTGATCCAAAATGCTCGTGGGACGATTTCCCAGGGTCAAACCTATGCCATCTAAACCACCTATACTTCCAGGCAATGTGATACCACCAGGATTAGCACCACCGCTACTAACCTTTACCTGATGCATTTCCGTCTTCAGGAGTAGTTTACTGCTTTGCAGAGCCAGAAGATGAATCTCCAAACCGTAGCTACCCTTGCTGGGTTTGCCAACGGGAACACTGCTCTTGAAAGTGATGCGAAGACGATTAATATTCTGTCGTGCAAGCAAGTTGACAAGATCTAGCTTTGGAGATACAGGGGGAGCTACATAGGCACTGCGCAATTCCGATCGCCGGAATTTTGGATCTCTGAGTCTAACAATCACCTCATGATCGGTAAAGGGCACATAGCACTCATACAGCCAACGACGATCCGCGGACAATGACACTCGCTTAAAGGTTTCCAATACGATCGAGTTATTGACCTTTTCTTCTATGGAAGGAAGCGCACTTTCTGCAATCAACTCCTCCTCAAGAATCATTGCAGATCTGTCGACCTTTAGTATTTGCACCAGATGCGCTCCTAAAGGGGCATTAAACCGCTCGGCCTTACTTTGAAACTGCACTCTCAGACTCGCTCCAACTTTACTAAGCGTCAACAATGCAAGGTCTGGCGCTGTATCAGGCAAGGCAAAAACCTTAATTAGATTGGAGCTCTTAGACTTGCCCTTGATGATACCGATAGCTGGTTGGTGATCTCCGAAGGCAGCAGCCCGATAGTAATAAGGTAACCAGCTGGGAGCCACGGTATCAAGAAGTCGACAACTCGCAGGATAATCCGTTGCATTGGCGATAGGTTGATCGTTTTCATCCAGCTTTTCCCATCTTGGATCATTGTCGTAAGCAATCGGAGTTCCCATGATGTTGATGTCCGAAACCAGCAAGGCTGATCTTGTTCTAAAGAGCTCGATGCTTCTACTAGGGTTTGATCCGTAAGGTTCTACGCAAATCTGGATTCCGGCATCACTACTTTTTGCGCTTAAGATCGGAGGCGCTGGAGTCGATCTTCGCGGCACAGCAACCAGTACCCAATTTGACATTTCTGATTCGACCTGCTCGCTCGTTACATTGGTGACACAGTAGACATATAATCCACCAGCAACAGCCGGAAGGTTGAGTGTCACTTTTGGAGTAGGCAAGAGCTCTCGATTCTTCCTTATGAAAGCGTCCTTGGCTGCCACATTAGCCTCATTGTTTAGCAAATCCGTGGCTCGATCAAAAATGTCAGTCGACGCAGAGACTGCCAAACCCACAGCATCCCGAAGTGCCAGTTCAGTGGCTTCATAGATGACATAACCAGCTGCGCCATTAGTCGGTGGAAAACTCAATTCGTATCTCGCATACCCCGTGGCATCCGGTAAAGCTGTCCAGTTGATGTCCGGTCCGGCTATCACTGCGGGAGGTTCAGGAAGCGGATTATTAACAGAACCTTTGGCTCCCGGAGAATAGGCACTGAAAACTGCTGGATTTACCCTTTCGCTTGCCCTGGCATACGCCGCAAAGCTATGGCGATTTTGACCGGAGAAGTCGACAGTAATATTTGGAATGGTCAATTTGTATTTTCGTATCTCTCCATCTTCAGGAAGATGCCTTTCCTTCCTGACAGTGTTGGCTCCCGCGGTTGTTGGATGATGATTCAAATTGGTCGAGTTGAAGATGACTTGCACCGCGGGCATCAAGGCACCCGAAGAACTACTTTGTATACCCGCGGGTACTGGCTGCGTGTTTGGATCTGCCACCACAGGTATATATCGACCAACAATCTCGATGGTTTGTGGAGAGCGGTCAGACCAATCCCAGGCAAAAAGAATTTCAAGATTTCCAGACACAATCTTTCCAACAGCACTGGCGGCATCAAGCTTAAAATTGACTCCCAGCATTCGCGGAATTGACGGTGCACGAGACTGCAAAGTATAGCCCTTCCTGATCCAGGATCCCCAACGACCAAAAACATCTGTCGGCACTTTGAAGAAATTAACCGTTCTCGAGCCAGTGAAAGGCACCTCATTCAAGGTGTCCACATAACTGTCTTTTATTTGATTTAGTAAGGGCGCATCCGGGTTTTGAGCTGGGATAAAAGCATAGTAGCTATCGCTGGTAAAGGATCGCTTCTCGTTGAGAACTGTTGCATTAAGATTGTCTTCCGAGCGAGCAAGCAGATAGGAAACGGGCAGAATCTGATTGGGCATTTTGAGCCAGCCTAACTCGAGATCTTCACTGCAAGCCTCATCCCGATCTTGGGGTCGATTCTCTGCAATTCGGTCAATATCCATAGCCGGACTCTGAACCACATCCGATACTTGATTTCTGCGCGAAAGGGCGGCAAATTCTCTCCTCAGGTTACCAGGTATGGTAAATTTGCCAGTGACCATATAATCATAAGGCGTTCTATTTTGTCGAATAGGCTCCAGAAATTCCGTCTTTTGTATCAGTTCCTGACTCGCAATATCAGTGGTACCAAAACCGAGACCCAGACTCGCCCACATATCCATGGCTGCACTCAGCAAAGTAGTGCCGGCAAGAGGAATTTCGAATTCAGAATCCTCGGTAACTGTCGAAGAGGAAGGCTGCTGAATACCTCCCCCAGTCAATTTTGTTAGGTAGTCAGACTGCCTGTTTGTGAATGAGCCTTGATTGGTTGTCTTGAACATTTCAGTAAGCAAGTCCAAGAGGTCAGAAGGATTGCCCTGTGTAAGCTCAAGGTACACCTCCTCTCCTTTCGGAGCGGCAATCGCTGGCATGTTGAAACCTGCAAAGCCAGCGGCTGGCGGAAGGAAGAAAATCCTCCCCATATCCACACGGAACTTGCAAGCCTCGTCACCAGGTAGGGGGTGTGAAATCCTGCCTTGAGCCACAGTCGTCTTGTAATGCTTATCCTGCACCTGACCTTTACTGTATGGTAAGCCCACGCACTCAAACAACTCCCAATCATCCAGATTCGCCATTTCGAACATAGTGATACCGCGAAAAGCTGAGACTTCTGCAGTTCCTGTAACACGAATGGCAGCAATATTAGGAGCCTTAAACCTAATCTGCGTATTTCCACCGCCCGGCAGATTTACTGTTTCGCCGATAATGACCCGATTGAGCTCATCCACTGCCTGAATAGTAGCTTGACTAGCCCCCGGATTGGAGGCACTAAAGATCACTTCATAATAGAGATTACCCGTAAGTCTGAACAACTGATCCCGCAGTAGAATGCGTCTAATACCAAGCTTTACATTTGCCGCTACATCATCTCTTCTGCGATAAACCTTGAATGGCTCCTGTGGTATTCCAAGGCCAGGTTCAACTCTCCAACGTAGTGCTGTCGCTATCCATCTCGAAGGAATCTTGATGTCGTACTTCGAACCAAATGCATTCAAGTTTTCCCTAATACTCCCTAGAGGACTGGTATCAAGAGGAACAATATTATCGGGAATCGTGAAGTCAGTACTTAATCCGGGTTGTATATCCAGCACCGGTCGATCGATTTCTGAAATTGGTCTCACAGCCTCAATCGAATCCACTGACAGAACACCTGGCACAGTAGTACTCAAGGCGCTTGCAACGGGAAAACCTGGAAGGTTTTCGGCTTCCTGATTGCCGGTAGGACGCAAACGTGCATTCAGTGCTGAAGCAATTTCTAATTCGAACAGACGTGCTATTGTAAATCGAGCCATCTCGAAAATGTTTAGTCAGTAATTTCATTTAGTTCCCAAGGCGCCACAGACGGTATTTCAGTGCTAAGGATCGAATGCACGGATTCTGGACCAACACTACCGTCCAGTACAATGCCGATTTGCACCAGGCCCAGGTCAATTTGCTGACCAGCAGCATTGCTGAGATACACTAGTGCCCTTGTACCTCCCGGGCTATGCACGATCTTGTTCACCACAGCACTAACTCGTTCCTCTATCTTCAAGTAGATACGCTCCTCTAGTACCCAGTGTTCCATATCACCGCTGTCGGAATGGACCGTTTCTTTGACCGGTAACTTGCGACTACGCCATAATGGTTCAGGCGAGTCAATCAAGATTGCCGTCAACTCATGACCTGCTACTGCAGGCTCCCATAGATAACAGCATGAAGGATGGCCCGCTGGCTGGACTGCTTCCAATCCTGAATCAATCAGCGCATTCTCAAAATCCTGATCAGAAGCTCCATCGCTTAATATCGCTAAAGGATTTTCCAGACGACGATGATTGATGTATGACTGTGAGAGGATTGAAGCAAGCTCCTCAGCGCTAGCGTATCTTGAAGTCTTGAAAGCAACTCTGAATAATGGATTTCCAGGTGCGACAGGAGCTGCTGCCTCGTCGATCTCCACATCCAACAGATACTCCGTACCTCTGTCGAGAGGTATATTGAGAACAAATTTTCGGTGCTTTTCACTTTCCACTGCATCTACACATCCTTTATCATCTACAATGGCCCTCAGGGTTTCCTCAAAGGGTGTTAGTATTGCAGCATCCACCTCTAGGAGACTGGCAAGATCTATGGTCGGTTCATCCGCTGCATGCTCTCCATTGGCTTTTCTCAGTACGGCTTTGAGTGTCTCTCCGTATTTTTCGTACAGCTGCACGACTGACAAATCATTGAAATATATCTCCACAGCATCCTCTGTGAAGTGATAAGGATTGCCATCGTAAGGACTCGTCATCAGCACCCACGGATCAAGCTTTGCAGGAGAGGTATCATCTGTCATGAAGGTGAATCGTTGAGTCACAGTGGCCGTTTTGGTATCCCAGGCTCCAGACTCATCTCTTTCCCTGGCTTCAGAATCGTATCCAACCGAAATCGTGTATCTGGTATCCGGTTCCAGCAATGGACGTAACTGTCCACCTGCCAGCGCATTCTCTACGGTTTCGATCATGGTCTTTTTCACCTTGGTCTCGTGAATCACTCTTTGGCTTTCTTCAAACTTGCAGAGTTCGATGATACAAAGCAACATGGAAGGCGGATCAACATCACGATTTCCAGATCTGTGAACAATCAATTCTATCTTAGAAGTATTTTCAACCGCCTCCCAGGCAAGCAACACTCTTTGCAAGTGACTCTGCTTCCGATCCAAATAGGACAACACACCAATAACATCTGCGTACCAAGGGCCGGTACTGTCCACCCACTGCTGAGGTGCATTACCACCATTCACGTTTTGTTGCTGCATCACATCTGCCGCCGGAAAACTATCAAGTAAGCCTCCATCCTCATCAAGTGTCCTGATTTCAATCAGTTTGATGCTCACATTTTCGGGCATCGCTACCAGCAGTCTTGCCTTGGTGATCGCCCCCTGGCAATCAACGACGATTCGTTGCGGTTCCTCTACAATGAGATCAGCAAATTGGTCTAGCTTTAACGAGGTGTTGGCTTCCAAATCAGATGCAAATGGCAACTCCAAAACTTTACCAAAGAACCTGCGAGGAGAGTTGGTCGTATCTGTGCCAGGTTTTGGCATGTTCTGCCCTCTAATCAATCCAGCAGCCAGATCACCAATAACCTTGGCATGTTCTACGTTCAATCCTGAGCTCATCGCCGCCAATTGCTCAATCAGGGAATCTTCAGATTTACCGCGATCCTCATAAACGTGAATTACCGCACCGGGTTCTTCTGACCTATTGGTATCAGGCGGGTCAGGCCACATGGAGCCCTCCAGAAACCACCCGGTCTTTGAGTAACCAAGTCGTTCTTCGTTAAAGGTCCAAAGTTGACATGCCTCTGGTGCCACTTCATCGCAAAGATTCCCCCACCTCTGCTTGATCCTCTCGGTAAGCTCATCAGAACGCTGGATGGCATGGGGAGTAGCATCGGGAATCCAGGACAGCAGAGCAAGGTCAATATTAGTGTCTATTCCTTCCGCTTCTTGTTTGTTGGCAATCCAACTTGCCGGAGGATCTCCAAGCCCATCCAGCTTTAGTGCCGGACTTATTGAAAGTGAACTGAGTGTATATCTAACCTCCCTGTTCTCACCTTGTTTTATCCAGCCATCGCTGCTAAGTTTAGGTGCTTGCGACACTGTATCGGTAAAAGTGCTGAAGCCAGGATCCAGCAAAGCCGGAGCTCTGAACTTCAGGAGAGGAATACTATCAATTGGCACTCTGAGTAAATCATTGTCAGCGCTTGAACTCACACTACTAACTTCCTTCGCATTGCCGAGCGAGCCATCAATTGGTCGATCACTTCCTTGTCCAAGGACCAAAGCGGGAGAACGACTTTGCAGTACCATTCCAAGCAGCAAGGACTCTGCCTCTGCAATTGCCTGTTTCGAACCAATGCTAATACTGACACAACCCTTGATACTAAAGAAGAAGAAGTCTACTTCACCACATGCCTCTCCATGCAGATACGTCGGATCTGGTGCTTCTACCTGCAAAGTTGCCCAGGCAGAAATGGAAACAATAAAGAGTCGTAGTTTTCCTCGAAGTTCCAATACACCATAGACATGTAATGGAGAGAAAGTAAGTCCTGCGTCAAATCCTGCACTCACTTTCAAATATAATCCGGAACTTTCATCCCCAAGAATTACAGCTGCCTTGAGTCCAAGAGCTATTGCCAATCCCTGAAGCGTGGTTGGTCCTCCTGGGCCCGGAAACCCTGTAATTTGATCCCCGTCAATCATGAAGTAGCCAGTAGCTTTCACAATCCCTAATACTTCGGCAGAAACTGGAGCAGAAATTCTACCCATGTAGAAGTGCCAATCCTGCGCATTGTCGAATGCAAAGGAGGCTTCTACAGGCACCTGCAAACTGATTAGGTCTTTGACTTCATAAGCTATTAGTACTCCTATGGTTAGCTTCCTCAAATTGAAGTCAAGGTCTACTACTGCAAGGATTCCAAGATTGTCGACCGGACCTTCCGTATCTGGTTTGAAGGTAAGCATCTGAAGCTTTACCAGGACAAGAATGCGTGGTCCTGGTAATTCCAGTAATAGCATCCCCTTTAAGTTCAAGGTAAATCCAGAGTCGATGGTACCCAAAACAGCGCCTGCACCAAATGCCCATTTGTCCAGGTCTGGTTTCCAGCCAACGATCTTTGTTGGATCACCATTGACTTTTGTATTTAGCCAATCGAGGGCTGGGACATTTGCCGCTGCATTCTCGTCACGCTTATAGTGCATTCCAAACAGCCCCAGGACTCCATAAAGGCCCATGCCGCTTCCGCCAATTGGAATCGGAGCTGGAAACTCAACTCCTAGGCCTAAGTAAAATGCTGTGACCTTTCGTCCGTTTGCTTCAATTGGATTGATTCCAATATCAGCCATCAAGCGAAGCTTGATCGGTACAATGGTGATATCGATTGACCCTTGAATGCCGTTGCTGAGATCAATGTATCCTGAACCGATAAAAGTACCAGGAATATTTACTGTTGCTGCTGTAGGAATAATGGAAGGTATTCCAGGAGGATCGACCGGAATTTTCACTTTAATCTGGTCAACCGAAACAATACCGAGGTTGGCGTTTATGGCCAGATCAAATTCAATAGTCAAAGGATTGACACGAGACACTCGAGCACCTACGACTTTCAGAATTTTGCCCAGAGGGTCTGAAACTGTCAGCAATCCTGGATCTGCCATGGCAAATTCGTATCCCTTGCTCGTATCGAAAGTAGGAATGTACTTGTCATTAAGAAAGTCCAGTTTGAAACCCAATGCATTGTAGCGAACCCGTAATGGTGCATCATCCGTAGACTGAATTTTCAGCACACCTAGATCCAGGTCAATCTTGAAGTCTATGGCATAATCAAACAGCATGGACATCTCTGCCAGTGGAGCTCCCAATACATCGTAGTGCTCCACCAAAACCTGATTTATATTTAGCTCCGCACCATATAAAGTAATTCGTTCAGTTTCAAATACCCCAGTCGCACCCAAAGCAATTCCTACACCGACCTCAGCAGCCGCAAGCGTATAGGGCACTACCGCGTCTCCTCCCTGCGCGTCTACCGCAGTTGCAAGGGAGCTTGCGATCAATGGAGCAAAGGTCAAGAGGGAACCGAAGGTATTGCTCAAAATCACCGGATCGAATGCCTTTAAATGTACAAAACCATCATCCTGGTCCTGATCGAACCCGAGGGCCAGCGTGTAGGTAATTCGCTTAATAGCTGAATCATATGACATCTGAAGTTTATAATCCAGAATACCGTCTTGCGGTGTTACGTTTCCATCTTCGCTGGCGCCAGCTTGTGCTTCGATGTTGTTTGCAATAGTATTGTTGGCGCCTGTTGTACCTCCGGCGTCAGCTGCCTGAATCAGTCCCGCTGCATTCTCTGAGGCTGTTCGAAGGTCAAACTGTCCATGAAGCTCTGCAAGGACCAATAAATTCCGTTCCAGTCTCACTCTAGCGCCGATACTCTTAAAGATAGGTGGTTTGGCTGGCTGAGTAGGTTGCGGGCCTCTTTCAAAGGGAGTTCTTATCTCTGTTGTCGTGGGAGCAGGTCTGCTCACAGTAACACTTACTGAGGCATTAGCTCCCCCTGAAAAGCTGACCATGGCGTTTCTGTAACAAGCAGGATCGTAATCGCTACTTGCGCTACCGCCATGAGGAAAAGTGCCACACCCATCGAGTGTGCCGCGGTTCGGTTCTGTAGGTAGGTCCGCTCGGGCTCGTTTTGTAGCATGCCCGACTTGACTGGCAAAGGAGATATTCAAGCTATTCGCTACAGCGATGTTTTGCATCGCGGTGATCAACGCCGTCACTCTTCGATCCGAAAGACCCTGGTTATAGGATTCTTGCCAAACTCCATCGTAGGAGGCATTGCCTTCGATCGTAAGGCTGTTCTGCTGACCTGCTGCTATGGCCCTTTGGATGAAGCTGAGTAGCTGTGCACCGTGGCGGGATTCTATGTCTGCAATCGTCGCAGTCATCTGGGATTCTGAAGGCACTGAAAAGGGAAAGTGAACTACCTTGAGTTGGTCGGTAGGAGGCACAGTCCAGTTGGCCAGCACTATATGATTGCTTCCATCAGCCACTACCGAAACGCTAAAGTTGCCCTGTGCATCAACAGGCACGGACAACAAAGTACCATCTAGACTTATAGTATCCACTGGAGCGGGGTCGACTTGCAGAAATATCTGACTTACGTCATTTTGCACCGCTTGCAATCTGAGGGTGTATCCTGCCGTTGCCGAATTGATGGCCAGGGTCGGAGCAGGATATTCTGTGCTGCTTCCGGTGGAAGTGCCAGCCGGCAACAATTCGAGTTGGATACTTTCGTTCCAGGTATATGCAGGATTCGAGCTATCCGTAACTTTAATCAACAGCTCACTCGGACCAGTACCAGGATTGTTGAAAGGCCACACAAGTCGAGTATTGTCTCCCTGATAGGCTTGTGCATTTAAGATATTGCCTCCTAGCTTTACCTCCACTTGAAACGGAGGGTATCCTCCCCTGATAGAAAGTTGAAGTTCACCGTCAGCTGCTACAGAAGCCCTGCTGTTGGTTACAGTAGTTGTTGAACCAGAGCTGCTCTTGGTTCCCCGAGTGATGCTTCTTCGTTGCTCACCTTGATAAATGATTGGCTCTACTTCAAGAGGCCTGTTACGATGAATGAGGTCAAAGCCAAACTCACCACTCACTCCCTGTTCGAAATCTACTAGTAGATCATTTGCTCTTGCATCAAAGGCAAGACCAGTCTGCCTACCCAAAGAAATGAAGAACCGTACGTGAGGAATCCAAAGCCCTTCAAATTCATCTCCAGTACCAAACTGTTCCAAAATCTCAGGTGGTGTGAAACTATCACTTAGATCTAGTACAATTTTCTCCAGACCAAAGCCAATCACTCTCGACTGGTGAAGACACAGTGAAGGCTCCATACGTATAAGTTCCCCAGCCTCGGGATCTGCCGCATCATCAAGACTGTAGGTTCCCCATCCTTCAAAAGAGGCTGACAAACTGTCCAGGCTATGATCCTGGCTTAGCACCAAAGCAATCTTTGGCAAGGTGATGACAACCTGTTCCACGTTCTGATCTCTTACCAACCATCCATCGCTGGCAACTTTAGCAGGTAAGAACTCCTCCTTAGGCAAGTAAATTGAGATTGCGGAGAACAGCAGCTCCAGGCGAAATGAAACACCAGGATAGTCTGAGGGGCCTGCAGCCGGGACCACTTCCATACGGTCGAGCATACTGTCCACGTCCACAAGAGGAGATCCGGCTGGAGCAGCACCAGAAACAGTATTCAGGGCATCGAAGATAAAATCCGAGCGAGTTCTGGGAACGGTCAGCCGGTATTGCAAGTTGACGTCCTCCCAGCGGAATAAGGTACCTGAGGGCGTTCGAGCCTCCGTGGGAGCCTGAGCAGCGCCGTTGCCAACGAACCTGGCATTACCATAGTAGACGACACCAGTGTCATCCCATGATTGCTCCATGGATTCCAATCGGAGGAAATTCAGGATTTCTTCCAACCAGGAAGGAAGTTGCAAGCCAGTGAGAAACTGGGGTGCAAGTAAGTCATACAGACCTGTCTGCATATCGTACACTTTTATACGTTAGAAACGTTTTTGAGGGCGTGTACAGACAGCTGGTCTTTAGTATTGTCCCTTTATCAAAAGAAATGATCGAAACTGGAATTTCTCCAGCGATCAACTCTGCGGTTGTTTAGAAAGTGGTGGTTGGTACCGTAAAGTACTTTTGTAGCAAGCAAGGCGCTAACTCAATTTGCTGAAATAGCGTCAGTAGTCTGCTTGCCTCTCAAATATAGTTGAATTTTCCATTTTAAATAATTTTTTCATGGAAAAACCAGATTTATTCTTTGCTTTTCTATGCTGGAGTGACAGTTATTGATTCACAATCCCTAAGGGATAGGGAAGCAATAACTGTCCGATTTTGACGCCGATGGAAATGATTTAGACGAGGCATTTTTTGACAGCATCCTTGTTGGCTGGTGGAGAAAAATAACGATGGATAAATCATTTCCAGCAAGTCAAAATGGACATTTATTGATTCGCTGTCCCTAAGCAACAGCGTGCAGAGGTTGAGCGATGGAGAGAGGTTGCAAAATAGCCGTGGGCGCAGCGGTACAGCCTGCCTGTATGCGCCAGTGACCGCCAGGCCAATGGCGGCTCGGCCTCAAGCCGAGACGACAGTGGCCGTGCGGGAACAAGCAGACAGGTAGGTGGTACAAGCGTAGCACGCGACGGGTGCTGCCACGTGAAGAGCTTGTTTCGCTCCTAAAAAAAACAAAAACAGTGCTCCGCAAACGACATTATTGACAGTGGCGTGTAGTCAGGAGCGTGGCGTTAGACAGCAGCTCCCAGTCCACTTACTTCTCTGGATTTATCCCATGCACCTACCAATTGTGCCAGCGAGACAATTACTTCTACGGCCTTTTCCATAGACTCTACAGGCACGAATTCGTATGGGCCATGAAAGTTGTGTCCACCGGCAAAAATATTAGGGCAAGGCAGCCCCATAAAGGATAGTTGTGAGCCATCCGTTCCTCCCCTAATTGGTCGAACGAGAGGCTGCAATCCAACTTTGCGAATCGCTTCGGCAGCTACGTCTACGATGTGCATTACCGGTTCGACTTTTTCCTTCATATTGAAGTACTGATCCTTCATCACCAGCTCAACGGTGTTTTCGCCATATTGCTCATTCAATCTATCAGCGGTCGCTTGCAGGTGTGCCTTTCTCTGCTTGAATCGATCCATATCATGATCGCGAATAATATAACGAAGCTCGGTCTTTTCCACCTCTCCTTTAAGATGATAAAGGTGATAGAAGCCCTCATAACCTTCCGTGTGCTGTGGCACTTCTTCGGCCGGTATAGCAGACATGAATTCGTTTGCAATCAGCATGGAGTTTACCATCTTATTCTTGGCTGATCCCGGATGTACACTCTTTCCATTGATGCAGATGCTGGCTCCTGCAGCATTGAAATTCTCGTACTCTAATTCACCCACTTGACTACCATCCATAGTGTAGGCCCAATCTGCTCCAAATTTAGCGACGTCAAATTTATGGGCACCTTTGCCTACTTCTTCATCCGGAGTAAAGCAAATGCGGATTTTTCCATGCTTGATTTCCGGATGGCGGAGCAGGTAATCCATTGCCGTTACGATTTCTGCCACGCCTGCTTTATCATCTGCACCGAGCAGTGTGCTACCGTCGGTAGTGATAATCGTCTGTCCCTTATATAGCTTTAGTTCTTCGAAGTATGAGGGAGAAAGCACCATGTCCTTTTCCGCATCCAGAACAATGTCTCCACCGTCATAGTTGTAGTGAAATTGCGGATTTACCTTGTCCGCAATATAATCCGGGCTGGTATCGATATGGGAAACAAAGCCTATCGTTGGTACATCTTTGTCTACATTTGAAGGCAGCGTGGCCATCACATAACAATTATCGTCAATGGTGACTTCACTCATTCCAATTGCTTCCAGCTCTTGCACCAGCATTCTGGCAAGGGTCCATTGCTTTTCTGTACTCGGAAAGTCCGGATTGTTTGGATCTGATTGGGTATCTACCTTGATATACCTGATAAAGCGGTCGACTACTGTTTCCATATTTTGTTTGCTTAATTGTTTGTTGTTGTTTGTTTTTTGTGCAGATGGCTTATCCAAAATTGATGCCACTAACATTTGCACAAGATACAAAGCTCGGAAAATAAAGTTCAAAATTGGTATCTTCCACAGCAAAAGGCTTACCAGCTTCGCTAGACTATGATAACTCACAGCTTTACCATTCCTTATTCAAAGCGACCATTGGACTTTCTGGGTTGGGTTCTTGTTTGTGCTATGGAGTTTTTCCTTCTGCTCTTTTCAGGATTTGCCCTCAATTGGTTTCTGGGTTGGCACCCGGATGATATCTATAATCGTTTGCTGCCTTTTATTCCATTGTTTCTCGGACTAAATATCCTTTGGTATCTTAAGAACAGGAAGACGCTCCAGGTGGATGTTGCCGATACTTCGATTACGTTCTCTGACGGTGACAAACGTAGTGTACAATTGTTGAGGCCAGTGGAATATAAGAAGGCCTGGTCTTACAGCTTTATCGAGCAAACGAACATCAACATTCCCAATCCGACTTCCATGAATATGGGTGCTGAAAGGGGACATAGCACTTCTGAGGTATTGATCCTGATAATGCGTGGTGCACGAGGAAAAATTGTGGTGTTTTCCAAGGAGCTTCCACCCTGGGGCCAAAGTCCGGCAGGTATGGATTATGTTGACAGCAGTGGATTTACACCGGAATATAAATATTCCGTCAACAATTTCGAACGTGCTTCTGTTCAAATGATTGGAGCATTCGGAGGACTTGATGGATCGTAGACCGCGTCGAACTTGCAGGGAGTGCTCATCTAAGTGAGTCAGCATAAGAATGCTTAGCTTCGTAGTCCGGCCTCATCGGGCACTTCGACTACGCTCCAGAGTGAGTAAAAACCCACTTGGAGTCTTCAACGGTCGCCGAGCGTAGTCGAGGCGCCCGTTGAAGACGGACCACGAAGAATGAGGTTTATGATACATATACTGCTCATTATCAGCTCCGTAGTCCGCCAATAACGGGCCTTTCGACTCCGCTCAAGGACCGTCATTGGCTACTGCATTAGTATGAGCAAAGTCCTTTTTCTGGCAGGCGAAATAGTTTTTACTCACTCTGGCTCAGTGACCGTTGAGGCCTCTGGGTTCCGTAATTGGTACTTGGTTTGACACAGTTACTTTAACACTCTCAACTTGCTAGATTACTGCCTGCTCCTATTTCTTTCTGCTTCTGCTGTTTCTTAGGACTAAAACTTTCGCCCATGCGTGTTGCCTTGCTCGGTGCCCTTATATTCATTGTAGGGTCCACAGAAATGATTATTGCCCAGCCTAATTGCCCTGGAGACAGATACCTCAAACCCGTTTTTGATCAGGTATACCGGCACCATAATGTCTTATATGGCCAGGCACCTAATTGGTCGGTGCCATACAATGATACAGATCTCTACATGGATATCTACGAACCTATAGGTGACACCTTGTCCAAAAGACCAGTAATGATCTGGGCTCACCCTGGCGGTTTTTTGCTAGGGAACAAGGAGGTAGGGGATATGGTGGCACTTTGCGATACCTTTGCTCGGCGGGGATTTGTGACCGTCTCTATTCAATATCGACTCGGCTATAATCCCTTCGACTCACAAAGTGCGGAAAGAGGGGTGTACAGAGGAACACAAGATGGACGAGCAGCAATCAGATACCTAAAGGAATTCCACTCCATTTACGATTTAGATACCACACAAATGTTCATCGGTGGTAGCAGCGCGGGAGGCTTTCTTGCCCTGCACCTGGCTTATATGGATGAATCGGAACGCCCGGAATCTACTTATGAAGTGGGTATTGCGCCCGATCTGCTCTGCCTCGATTGCAGTGGCAATGATTATCAGCACAGCGTTGACCCAAAAGCGATCGTCAACCTTTGGGGCGCCCTAGGTGATAGTACCTGGCGAGACCAACAAGACAATATCCCTGTGATGATGATACACGGAACGGAGGATCAGGTTGTCTCCTATGCAGTGGGCAGTCCGTTTGAACTGGATTTTCTTCCATTAAGTCATGGTTCAAGAAGCATTGCAAATCAAAGTGAATCCCTGGGTCTGCCCTATGAGTTGATTGCTCTTGAAGGAGAAGATCACGAACCACATGGCTGCAGCAATGGCACCTTCAATGCAGAACCTACGGAGTACTGGCAATTGATCATCGATAGTGTTGGAGACTTCTACTACCGACATTTGGAAGCCTGCGAAAACCCACTTTCTTCGGATCAGCGGGAGGAAAAGGATATATTGTCTTATTATCCCAATCCGACAAGTGGCCCTCTGTTTTATCGCAGCCGATTATCCGGCCTTGATCTGGAAATCTATGATTTCACAGGACGTTTGCTCATGCAACAGTCAAATCTCGGCCCTAGTGGAGTATTAGAGCTACCCAGGGAAATCGATGCGCTTATCCTTTTGTGGAAGAAGGATGCTGAAGTGCTTCATCGAGCTATCGTTTATCCTGCAGATTGATGCTTTTGTCCTACAGTAACTGATGTTCAAGTTGAAAATCAAAAAAGAGCCTCCAAGCTGGTTTGCTTAGAGGCTCTTCACTATAAAATTAGACGCTCTTGCAAGCGTTCATTCCTTACGTAGGGATGGAGAATCAATAACTGCCCATTTTGACTTGCTAGAAATGATTTATCCTTCGTTATTTTTCTCCACCAGCCAACAAGGATGCTGTCAAAAAATGCCTCGTCTAAATCACTTCTAGCAGCGTCAAAATCAGACAGTTATTGATTCCCAATCCCTTAGGCTTTTCCACCATCTAGTTCATCCTGCCACTTCTTCAACTCTTCCCACTTCCCTTGATGAGCAAGTTCCGCCTGCTTTGGCCAGGTGGTTGGATCATGAATCTGGTATCGAGGTCCGCCCTTGTCAAGAATCTGCTTCAGCGATTCCAAATTACTGCTCGCCAGTTTTTCCCAGGTCTGAATACCGCCCTGATTCAGCAACTGCTCAATCTTGGGTCCGATTCCTTCAATCTTTTTCAGGTCATCCTTGCTGCTCTTTGGCTTCAAGAACGCTTTACACTGTCCTACCCAGTCATCTCGTAAGATTCTACCAGGGAAGAATTCGATGGCTTCATTTACTTCGTCAATATCCTTTCGACGGAAATTGGCAATCTGCTTGTAGGTGTAGATTCCGAGCGCATTGCACTTTTTCTCCAGGAATTCCCCTACTCCCTTGATCTTTTTCAGGTCATCTTTCTTGGTTGAGTCAGCTTTCCCAATATGGCCAAAATCAATTTTGGCTGCTTTTGCTTTTACTCTGCTGATCGCTTCCTGCTCTTTTTCCGCATTCGATTTTGGCGCTACAACAGGTTTAGCAATTGGTGCTGGCTTTTCCGAGGCTTTCTTTCGAAGATCGGAGAGTTCCTTCTTGAGTTCATCATAATCAACTCCCAGCTTCTTATGATTCTGCTCCAACTTAACAAGTATAGCCTGTAGTTCCTTGCTTCGCTTGTCGCTATCTTCATAGCGGGACTTCAGTGTGTTGAAGTCAGAGGAGGAGACCATGTTCTGAGTACCGGCTTTCAATTGCTCCAACTCATTCTTCATTCGGGAGCTGTCTGTTTGCCATTTGTCCTGCAGGTTCTTGTATTTGTTGTTCAGCTCGTTTCTTTCCTTCTCGAGTTCCTGGTAGTTGGACCAACGCTTCTCCCAATCTTTGTTATCCTTCTTGGCTTTTTCGGCCAATTGGTTGTACTTGGACTGCCATTCGTTAGCGCCCTGACTGCTACTTTGTTTGAGTTCTTCAAACTTGAGCTTCCATTGATTGCTGCTGCTTTCAGTGGAAGATTGCAAAGCGTTGTATTTCGCAGTCCATTCCTTCTTATCTCGCTCCAGCGTTTCGGTTAGCAATTTAATCTTGCTATTGAGCTGTGCTCTTTCTGTATCGAAACCTTTCAGTTGCTTTTCTGAGTCAGTAAAACGTGTCTGATCCTTGTCTGCCTGGGCACGAAGCGCATTGTACTTCATGGTCCATTCTCCAACAATCTTGTCATTGGCGGCCTTAAGGGTATTGTACTTCGTTTCCCATTCTGAGCGCAGGGTGCCGGCGTTAGCTTTTAAGCTGTTTACCTCGTTTGCCCGTTGATCGATTGTGAGTTTCAGGCTGTTGTATCTTGCTTCCCACTCCTTAGTGCGTACTTCACCATCTGCTTTCAACTGGTTTAGTCGAGTAGTCAAGTCTGCACGCTCTTTATCGGAAGCAGTTTTCAAGCCGTTATATCTGGCTTCCCAATCGCCTTGAGTCTTATTAGCCAGTAGGTTTGCAGAAGTTACCTTTTCTTCCCAGGCAGTCTTTTGCTTGTCGTTTTCTGTCTTAAGGGTATTGTAGCGAAGCTCCCAATCGGCCTTTACTTTTCCCAGCTCAGCAGTGGCAGCATTTAGTCTGGTGGTCAGATCAGACTTGTCTTTTTCACCAGTCGCTTTCAATGTGTTATAGCGTGTCTCCCAATCTGCCCGTATCTTGTTCAGTTCTGCCTGATGTCCTGAAGAGGTAGCAGCCAATTGATTCTTTTCCTTGGCAGCATCTGCCTTGATAGAAGTCAATTGTAACTCCCAATTGGCCTTTTGCTTGCCTAGATCGGCTTGTAGGGCGTTGAGCTTGGCGTTTAGTTCTGATTTTTCCTTTTCTGCAGCAGCCTTTTGCTTTGCTGACTCCCCTTGTGCTGCGTTAAGACGCGAAGTCAAATCCGCTTTTTCTTTATCAGAGGCAGTCTTCAGGCTGTTCCATCTGGCTTCCCAGTCGGCAGCTGCTTTCTTTCCATCACCTTCGAGATTGGCAAACTTATTGGCCATATCTGCCTTCTCCTTATCAAAATTCAATTTGAGCGTTTCCCAATTAGCCAATTCACCTTTATATTGCTTTACGGCATTGTCCAAACCGGCTTTAAGCTCCTGCTCCTTGGCAAGATTGGCTGCCATTTGCGCCTTTAATTTTTCCTGCTCAGCCAGCTTGGCACGGAGATCGGCAATGCTGCCATCACTTTCACTTTGCTTGGCACGAGCCTGATCCATCAATTTTTGAAGCTCAGCAATTTTTCCATCTCTGGCTGTAACATCTGCATCTGATTTTGCCTTTGCAGCACGAAGCTTTTCTATATCACCATTTAAGGCTGTAAGCTGCTTCGTTTTCGTCTCCAAATCTGGTTGAACTGCGGCTAATTTTGCTTTAAATGGCTCATATTCTCCATACTTCTTTTTCCAATCAGCCGCAGCCTTGTTTGCGGTGGAGAAATCGCTTTGGTACTTGTCTCGCTCCTTTTGCATTGCAGCGAGTTTTGCTTTGAGATCAGCTGTCACTTTTACCTCGCCATCATACTTTGCAGACACGGAGCTAAACTTGTTCTTCCAGGGTTCCAACTCCCCTATCGTCGACTTCAAACCGGTAATATCGCCAAGAAGGCTGGTTTTCTCGCCTTTGATTGCCGCAATATCTCCGTTAAGCCTTTTGATCGTGCCGTCTTGTTCGTCCCTGGTTTTTAGGAGTCGGTTGTACTTAGCTTCCCATTCGGAACTTGATGATCGTAGTGCACTCAATTCTGCCTGCAAGCCTGCAATTCTTCTGGCCCATAATAACCACCCTAACAGTAAGCCAAGAAGGAATGAGCCCAGCAGAAATAATAATAAGAAGGGCAATGTTGCTGAGAATAGATCCCAACATGTTGCTCCCAGGATTAATCCAATATTCATTTGCTTGTGTGTTTTAATTCTTTTTACTTAATCAAAATTTCTACCCGGCGGTTTTCCGCCCTGCCTTTTGCAGTTTTGTTATCTGCGATTGGCTTGGTTTCGCCTTTTGAGCTGCTGCTCATTTGAGCTATTTTTACGCCCTGCTTTCCAAGATAATCCTTGATAAATTTGGCCCTCTTTCTCCCTAGTTCTTGATTGGCCGCAGCCTCACCCTGGTCATCCGTATGTCCAGTCAGATATGCCTTCTTAGCAGGGTTTTTGGCCAGATATGCCTTAGCATTTTCCAAGTAGGTCTTCAGCTTTAGGTCCATTCGCATGGTATAGCTGTTGGTTTCAAAGTATACATTTCTTGGTTTGAAGATATCATCGCCGGTATCGGTGGTTTTGATCTTAATGATCTTGCCTGTGACACCACCCAGGAGCTTCTTGTCCTTGTTGAATCGGCCGTCGTCAATGAGCTTCGACTTCAGGATGATCTGATCCTGTGGCACCTTCTTTTTCACCAGCCGGTCGCGCACGGAGGCAGCCCTGGCCAGACCAAGATTCTCGTATTTGGTGCCATTCTTCTCAGCCTTACTGTATTCGCCTGTTAGCTCAACAACGTGTCCTGAGTCGTTTCTTTGGAATGCCGCCAGATCTTTCAGCTTTTGCTCTACATCTGCTGGCACCTGAGGTAGTTCGGAATTCCTGGGAAAGAGAAAGTGTCCAGCAGTAGTGAAACTGGAGCCATCGCCGGCAACACTAAAGCCAGAGCTAACTGCTGGAGGCGGAGTAGGCGCCTTTGCCACGAGTGCAGCACCGGGTACCAGTATTCCTCCATAAACACGGTCTTCAATGAAGATATTCTCAGCTCGATCAGAGTCTTCTTTGACCAGCGAGGATTTTGTATTGACTTGCTCTGCCTTACAGCCATAGCCGACCAGTACTTTCTTTATTGCGTCTGCCCGTGCAAAACCGAGATTCTTGAAGCCTGTCGAATTCTTCTCCGTGCTACTATAGAATCCTGTAACATCTACAGTTGATTTATCATTGCTCTTCAGATGTGCACCCAATTCCTGCAAACGGCTCTTGGTTTCGACCGGAATGCTAGGCGCAATGCCTGAGCGGGCAAAAGAGAATGTTTCCGGAGCTGAAAGACTAAGATTCTTCGCAGCATAGGAGAAGCCTGGAAGTGCTTTACAGAATGCGCCACTGGTGGCCTTGGAATGATAGAACCAGGCTGCGAATACCCAGAGCAACAAGGTCGCCAATAAAACGAGTAGTTTGTTCATGTCTATTGATTGATGGTGCTATTTTTTGATCACTACGACTTATGTGACTTTGCAAGTCGGGTTTGTCACAGTGCCAACCCTCGGTAACTGAATCTTGTCAACTACCGAAATCTGCTTTCTGTATCAAGACGCAAAATTAAACACTTAGGATTATTCTCCAAAGGGAGGGTAGAGGGTAGAGAGTAGAGAGTAGAGAGTAGAGAGTAGGCCGATACACGAAGCCACTTTCCGGCTGCTGGATTGGAACGGAGAGCGGGACTGCCGTTTCCACGTGGGGACGAGGATTTGCTCCAAGAAGTTTAAAGTCTATTTTTGTGGAAAATTGAGCAGCAAATAATTTGAAGACGCCAGGCCGCAGATATTTTATGATTCATAAACCCTATGGTTGTTTGAGCCAGTTTAGCGGGGAAGCGGAAGATTTTACTTTGGCGGATTTAGATGAGTTTCCAAGGGATGTTTATCCAGTGGGTCGATTGGATAAAGATAGTGAAGGATTGCTTTTACTGACAAACGATAAGCGATTGAATAACAAGCTTCTGAATCCACGATTTGCTCATGAGCGTGAGTATTGGGTGCAGGTGGAAGGTGAGGCAAGAGAGCAACATTTAGAGGCTTTGAGAGCGGGTGTAGAGATACGTGTGAAAAAAGAAGTTTATCGGTGCCGACCCTTGAAAGCGAGCATTTTGGAGGGGCATTTTCTGCTGGAACGAAATCCGCCAATTCGCTTTCGCAAGCATATTCCTACAAGCTGGCTAAGTCTTTGCCTTACAGAAGGAAAGAACAGGCAGGTGCGGCGAATGACAGCCAAAGTGGGACTGCCGACTTTGAGGCTGTTTCGCTATCGCATTCAGGATTTAGTCTTGCCAGATGGAGAACCGGGCCTTGTAAAGGAGCTTTCCAGGAAAGAACTAGAGGTGCGTTTGAAGCTGAAACTTTGAATGAGCCTTGGAAAATGAAGCTATATGAATAATCAGTCGAGCGGCAAATTGCTGCGTAACATGGAGGTTTTATTTGAGGATACACATATGTTGATTGTGAATAAACCTGCTCCCCTGCTTACAATTCCGGACAGATTTAACCCTGAATTATTAAATGTGAAGCAGGGTCTGGAACGCTACTTTGGGGAGATTTTTACAGTACATCGACTGGATAAGGAAACGAGCGGGGTATTAGTATTTGCACGAACGCCAGAGGCGCATAAGCACCTCAATACACAATTTGAAAAGCGGAAGACGGAGAAATACTATTGGGCATTGGTGCGAGGAAATCCACCTGCTGAGAGTGGCACTATTAATGAGCCGATTGCTGAACATTCCTTTACGCCGGGTAAAATGATCGTTCATGGTCGTGGAAAGGCTTCTGTGAGTCATTATAAATTGCTAAAGAAGCTAGGACCATTTAGCTTGTTGGAGGTACAAATCGAAACCGGCAGAACCCATCAGGTTAGGGTTCATTTGCAGTATTTGGGATGCCCGCTGGCCATTGATTCGCTTTATGGCAATTCGACGGCCATTTATCTGAGTCGTATCAAAAGGAAGTACAAACGCAAGGAGGAGCAGCAGGAAAGGCCATTGATGAGTCGGCTGACGCTACATGCGCAAAAGCTTTTGTTGGATCATCCGGATAACAATCAGCGTATGACTTTTACTGCCCCAGCGCCAAAAGATTTCAATGCACTGGTGAAGCAATTGGAAAAGCATCTTAGCTAGGTGCTGCTGCGCTTTTTTGATCTGAATACAGAAGTGAACCGGGACTACTTAAGAATTGAACTTGTGAAAAATCAAACTCTTGCTCCATTGATCAGTGTTTCTGAAATTCATCGTACCCATTTGCTGCTGCGTTCAGTGGTGGTGCGGACTCCTTTGATCTATAACGCGGTGCTGTCCGAACGTTATCAGGCGAATATTTATCTGAAGAGGGAGGATTTGCAGGTCGTTCGTTCCTACAAAATTCGCGGTGCCTACAGCAAGATACACTCCCTTTCTGAGCAGCAAAAGGAAGCGGGAATTGTTTGTGCGAGCGCAGGAAATCATGCGCAGGGTGTTGCTTTGTCTTGTTTTACCTTGGGCATACAGGGTAAGATTTATATGCCCATGACGACCCCAAAACAGAAGATCAACCAGGTGCGTCTACACGGCAAAGATAAGGTGGAGATTGTGCTTGTGGGGGATACATTTGACGATGCTTTTAAAGAGGCGATGAAGGATTGTGAGTCGACTGGAAAGGCCTTTATTCATCCTTTTGATGATGAAAAGATCGTGGCCGGACAAGGAACAGTGGCTGTCGAGATTCTGGAAGATGCGAAGAATAGTATCGATTATCTGTTTTGCCCTATAGGTGGTGGTGGGCTGATTTCAGGGATTATTTCTTACATGCATGAGATTTCGGGCGAGACAAAAATCATTGGTGTGGAGCCGGAGGGAGCTCCTGCAATGAAAATGTCCATCGAGCAGGGGGAATTGGTGACACTGGAAGAGATTGATAAGTTTGTGGATGGGGCAGCGGTGAGAAGAGTCGGGAAACTGAATTTCGAAATTACCAAAGACCATGTTAGTGAGATTTGCCTGGTGCCGGAAGGGCAGATCTGCACGGACATTTTGGATCTCTATAATGAGCAGGCCCTGGTGGTGGAACCAGCAGGAGCTTTGTCAGTAAGTGCGCTGGAGCAATATCGGGAGGAGATTCGTGGGAAGGAAGTGGTTTGCATCATCAGCGGTGGCAATAACGACATTACCAGAACCGAAGAGATGAGAGAGCGCTCTTTGTTACATAAAGGGCTTAAACATTACTTCTTGATCAGATTTCCGCAGAGACCTGGGGCATTGTCAACCTTCTGTACAGAAATTTTGGGAGAACGTGATGACATCTGCCATTTCGAGTACTCTAAGCGGCATAACAGAGCGATGGGTCCCGCTGTGGTGGGTGTTGAGCTTACCCATCGAGAAGATTTGACGGGGCTTTTGCAGCGACTGGATGAGCATAAGTATGTCTATGAACGCTTGAATGATAAGCCGGATTTATTCACCTTTCTTTGTTCGATGTAGTGGGAGGCAAAACAAAAAAGGGTGAAGCCAATCAGCAACACCCTTTTTCGTGGAATTATGATCAAAATAGTATCGAACTATTTCTTTTGCATCAGTTTCATAGCCTGACCTTTCCAATCCTGTGTTTCGGGACGATCATTGACAAAGCGAATTTTTCTCACCTCATCCAGTTTTGTCTTGCTGATATTGACCATGTCCCGGTAAGTCTTAATTCCCAGAGAATTCAGTTTGATCTCCAGTTTAGGACCAATGCCCGTGATCAATTTCAGATCGTCTCTCCCAGTGCTGGCAGACTTCTTCTTTGCTGTCGCTTTTGCAGCTGGTTTAGGACTGGCAGTGCTTTTTGCTGCTGGCTTCTTTACCACCTTCTTGACTGCTTTGGCAGCAGGTTTAGCCGTCTTCTTAGCCACTGGTTTTGTGGTTTTCTTGGCAGCAGGCTTCGTCGCCTTTTTAGGGGCCGGCCTGGTCGCCTTTTTTGCAGCAGGCTTAGCGCTGCTTGTCTTCTTACTCGTCTTGCTTACCAAATTAGCCGTCGGTGCTCCTTCGATTCGGATGGTGCCCGTGCTGGTGCGCGTTACCTTTGGATCGCTAGACTTTTTGCTTGTTTTCTTGGCGGCCTTAGGAGCAGGCTTGGTCGCTTTTGCCTTACTAGCAGGCTTCTTGCTTGTCTTTTTGGCGGTAGACTTGCTGCTTGTGCTCAGTTTGACAGACTTGTCAGCTGACTTTGAGGTCGGCTTTGTGGACTTTGCTTTCTTGGCCTTTTTGGACTTTCCGGATTTAGCTGCACTCTTAGTAGCGGCTGCCTTTTCTGCTACCTTCTTCTCAGCTGCCTTCTTGATCTTTTCAGCAGATTTTCTTACTGAGCTAACTGCTTTTGCAATTCCAGACTGCGCCGTGGCTTTGTCCGCCTTCTTTTTCTTCTTCTTCTTTTTACCTTTCTTCTTTGACTTCGACTTGAATAGTTCGGTATCGATTTCAAATTTCAAAAGCTCTCGGATGTCCTCGCCAAACTCAGCAATTTTACCTTCAAACTGTGCTATGTAGTCTTTTAGCTGCTTGCCTTTCTTTACCTTCTTGGTAATCTTCTTTCTCAGCTTTGCCGTTTCTTTCTTGCCTAGGTCTTTGCCCTGTACACTCAGTATGTCTTCTATGCTTTCCTGCATTTTGTCAGCGGCAAACAATGCCAGACCAACACCTGTATGCAAGACTTTCTCAAGTGCCTTGTCTAATCTGTTTTTCAATTTTCTACTATTTAATTTGGGAATGTTGTCTCTTATAACGCAAAAGACTTTGCGGGTCACTAGCCCAATACAGCCATTATCCATTTGACAACCCACTACAATAATACATCTATTATGCTCATTGGGTTTAGTAAAAAGAAAGGCTCAATCAATCGGGAGGTCTTCGTGCTTCACAAACTAGTGCTACGCATACAAAATTCGCAACACCTTTTAGGGCTTCTATTTCTGCCATCCTTCGTTGCTCGTCTGTCACGTAGCTACGGCTATGCTCCATCCTCAAGCCTTGGCTGACATAAAGATAAGCTCCTAAAAGGTGTCACGTACTTTGCATACGCAGCACTGTCCTGCATCCTCTAAAACAATGCCATACTGCAATGTGTTGCGCACAATCAACAGAAAGCGAACATGTGTAACATATACCGCAATTTACTGCTCGCTCATGGACCCTACTTCAGTCGACACTTTGGTGTAATAGGTCGCTTTGTTGGGATAAACATCAAGATGCAATCCGGCTATTTGCTTCTGCTCTGAGCAAAACAAGATTCTTTGGTTTCGCTTTTTGTTTTCCAGGCTCATAGGACAGTCCTTCACAAATGATTGCCAGTACATTTTTTGCTGGGTATTGGTCACCACCCAATTACCGGTTTCCTCATTGTATTTCACTTTGAGAATGCTGCCATCTTCAGCCTGATAACGGCCGTTAAAATCCTCCACAGTGAATCGTGGGACCGACTGTGTCTTCTCCCCCATGGTCTGAGCCAGTTTGCTCATCACTGCTGCCCATTTCACACCATCGCGCTTCTTGCCCTGTCGGATAATGATGATGTTCTCTTCCGGATTGACATAAATGTATTGGCCCTTGTAGCCAGTGGCATAATAGTCTCTGATTTCAGATAGATTGCGATCGATATAGCTATCCATCCACCAGCCAAATTTGTATCCCCACCAGCCTTGCTTTGCCACATCACGGTCGCCGAGGCCTTGTACATACTGCTGCGGAATCAACTGCTCCTCTCCCCAATAGCCTTCATTGAGAAACAAGCGTGCAATCTTTGCCAGATCGCGGGTACACATAGCCAAACCTCCAAAAGCGCGCTCAGCACCTCCAGGCCTGTCCAAGGTAAAATAGGAATCGTATTCCATGCCAAGTGGCTGCCAAATCTTTTCTCCCAGATATTCGCTCAAGGGCTTGCCTGTCGCCTTCGCAATGCACATACTCAGCAGCTGTGTATCCACCGACTTGTACTTAAATTGTGTACCCGGCTCGTAGGCTAGCTTTACCTTGGTAGAAAAAGCATTCACATCTTTGGTCCAATAAGCTTTACCCAACTTCAACAAATCTTCTTCATCCGCAAAGTCTAAACCAGAGGTCATATGCACCAGGTGCTCCAATGTAATGGCTTCCTTGCCATCTCCCGCAAGTTCAGGTATGTACTTATAGGCCGGCTCCTGCAAACTTTCAATATCCCCATCTGCTATCGCCTGAGCCAGCAGCGTGGTTACAATAGACTTAGTTACTGAAAAAACAACAGCTGGTTTATCCATCAGATAGCCATTGAAGTAGTTTTCGTAAACAACGGTATCGTTCTGAACCACCATAAAGGAGGTAGTCGCAGTTTTCTTCAGAAAATCTTCCGTACCGCTAAATTGACCAGCCAAATCATCAGTCAGCCATTCCTCCACTGGGGGAAGCTCATTGAAACCAATAAACTCAAACTGAAAAGGCTCCTTCGCTTTTGGAAGAGTGTGTGTAGGAAAATTCTTGAAATCACTTAAGCCCGGAACGTTCTTGAACAACAACTGGGTAGGCATACAAGACTGGCACAAAACTGCTACAAAAAGCAGGACATAAAAACACTTGTTCATACTATTCTCCATCAATCACTCTCGCCATCTCTGACGCATCATTTACCGCAATAAAGCGTGTTGGCAAAATGCCTCATGCTGCGCAAACGAAGTAGGTAACACCTTTAGGGTCTTGCGAACTTCGTTTGCGTAGCACTAGAATCCAGAAAAATTGATAGCCCTTTATTGTTTTACGAAACGTGCGCTTTAGACGTTGCCTTGGGCAGCACGTCACCTATATGACATTTTGAGATAGCTGGCTATTCGGCAGGCTGCTCTTCGGTTATTGATGCTCTATCCCTTAGGCCTCAGCTCTTTATATAAAGGAACAGAAATCGTGAAATTATTTGCTCCACCGGCCAGATGGTAGATCGAGCGTCCATAGTCAATCCGGAAACTGCGAATCTTAATTCCCACACCAAAAGATACACCGGCCATGGAAGAAAGCGTATTGAGCTTTAGCTCCTGACGCCGCTGGTAATTGTAAGCCGCTCGAACACGCAGACTTTTGCCCAGGTAAAACTCACCGCCAAAGGTCAAATGACGGAAAATCTTGTCCGCAATGTATTTCTTTTCTTCCTGCTCATCCTCCTCTACAAATATATTTTCCTCCCGCAAGGCCGGATCATCATAACGCAAATCCCAGCGATGCAAATCATGAGCAAGCAAGGAAAACCGGAAAGGCAAATGCTTCAACCGGCGACTTATGCCCAACTGCAAATCAAAAGGCAAAGACTCGCGCTCATCCTCATAGGTGGTCAACTGCCAACCCATATTTTTAGCCACCAAAGAGAAACCAAATAGCTGATCTTCCGAATGATAATGCACACCAAGATCAATGGCAACACCCCAGGAATTATAGGTCTCCAAACCAGAAGTAACCAGTTTCAAAGCAGGCCCATAAGACCATCGTCCGTGATGCCGGGCATAAGCAAAATTAAAAGCATACTCCCCAGCCGTAAAATTCGCTGTGCGATTGCCCTGTACATCTGCACCGTCAAACTCTCCGTAACTTATATATTTGAGACTCGCTCCAAATGTACCTATGCTATCCGCATCATGAACATAAGCGAAATAGCCATGATTAATGCCTGCAAAATACATTTCCGTGCTAGCTGTAATCCGTTTGTGCATGTCCGGATTCAACAAAGCAGGATTGAGGTACATCAAAGCCACATCCTGATCTGCTACAGCCAGGTTGGTGCCAGCCAAAGCAGTCGTTCTGGCAGAAGGCGAAAGGCGAAGAAAATCATAGGTATTCTTACCACCCACCTGCGCAAAGCCATGCGCACAAATGCAAATCAACACAAGCAGGCAGCAAAGCCATCTAGGGTTTATCATATTACACAAGAGTATCACAAGGTGTGAAAGGTTGCACAGTCGCAGCGTAGCACTAGCCCACAATGTACAGCCCATTATTCGCCCTCAAGTTAAGGATTACATCGGGATTGTGGCTCGAATTTTTGTCACGTTCGATACCTTAGGGATAGGGAATCAATAAAGTCCGATTTTGACGCCGCTGGAAATGATTTAGACGAGGCATTTTTTGACAGCATC
>JAHDEE010000058.1:22469-29775 GCA_020629005.1 Chitinophagales bacterium | reverse complement strand
ACGGTGCAAAATAGCCTCGGGCGCAACGGTATGGGCTGCCTGCATGCGCCAGTGACTGCCACTGCATGGTAGCTCGGAGCTTGCCGGAGAGATGCCAGGCAGTGAGCAGGAACAAGCAGGCAGGTAGCCCATAATAGTGGAGCACGAGCAAGGCGGTTCTAAGGCGGGTACTGTGTCGCTCCTAAAAATTCAAAGACGGATGGCACCATTTCCCGAAGATTTATTGAAATCTTTGCGGTGCTGCATCGGGTAAAATATTTTCCGGCATTGACAGTAAAATTATTAAGATCATGCTTAAATTAACGCTAGTCTTTTTTTATTGAGGCTTGGCGGGAGTTGACTATCTGTGCCTTGCAGGGATCGGAGAGAAATACGCCGCAGCAGTTAAAAAGTAAATTGTATGAATAGGTTAGTTTTAGTAAAACTCATCTGCCTGTTTTTGCTTATCAGTATGTCGAAAGTTTCGGCGCAAAAATCTGTGAAGATCACCATTATACACGATGGGGATCAGGCAACGAATGGATTTCTGGATTTGGTGGAGGAGGAGATAAATGCACTGCTAGCTCAGCAGTACGAAATCAAATATAAAGAGGTGAGCCTTAGGGATGTAAGTCAAGGTCCGCTCGAACTGGCGAGGGAATCTGAAGCCGATGATTCTGATATCCTGATCAGTTTAGGTATAGAAACTTCCGGGGCTTTACAAGCATTGGGGAATTATTCTAAGCCTTGCATTGCCGGGATTTCGCTGCCAAGGACTGAACAGACTAGCACCGGCATAGATAATTTTACCCTTATTCAGAGCCCCTTTTCTGTAGACCGTGATTTTGAGTTGTTTCAGGCGATCTATCCCTTTACTAAGTTGGCGGTTTTTATTCAGCCAAATTTAATGGGAATGGTGAAGCCATATGTAAGTAGTTTTGCTGATGGTTTTGATATTCAGTTTATTTCTATTTCTGAAGACCCTGCCGCCGATCTGGAATTGTTGGACTCTGATGTAGACGCCATTTACTTTTTGCCAGCCCTGTATCGTACTCAGGAGCAAGACCAGACGCTGATTGACGGGATCAATTCGAGAAAGTTACCCTCTTTCAGTTTGATGGGGCGTGTCGACGTTGAAAATGGAATTCTCGCTTCTCTGTCGGCATCTAATTATATTGGTATCTATGCGCGAAGAATCGGGCTTAATGTAATGAAGATTTTGGAGGGGGAAAATCCGAAGGATTTGCCCATTCATATAGACGGGGTTGAAGATGACTTTGTGATCAATGTAGCCACGATGAAGCAGCTGGAAGTGTACCCGCCTTTTGATGTGCTCAGTCAGGCCTCGCTTATAAAATTAGAGTCCAGAATTGGAAAGGCATATACACTCGAATCTGCTGTAGCAGAGGCGCTCAATAACAATTTGACTTTTAGGGCTGCACAAAGAGATGTGTTTGCTCAGCAGACGGAGATTGGAATCGCAAAATCGAATCTATTGCCTGGATTGGATGCCAATTCTACGCTGGTGACTCTTGATGGTAATTCCGCCGAGCAACTAAAGTTGGCCAACCAATTGACACCACAAACGGCCTGGTCTGGAAATCTTGCTTTATCGCAATTGATCTATTCGCAGCCGGCCTGGGCGAATGTGGCTATACAAGAGGCACTGCTTGAATCGGAAAAGGCTTCTTTGATGTCGCAGCAATTGGATTTGGTCTTAGATGTGTGCACTGCCTATCTGCGATTCCTGCAGGCTCAGGCAAATCAGAATATTCAGAACACTAATGTGCAAACAACATTGAGTAATTTGAACATAGCCAAAACCAAGGCCAAAATTGGCGCTGTCAGCAATGCCGATGTTTATGGATTTGAATCGCAATTGGCGCTCAACAAGACTTCTCTAAATGATGCACAGACCAGTGTGGAGCAGGCCAGGATTTCCTTCAATCAGCTGCTAAATCGGCCATTGGATGAGAGTTTTGTGCTGGATGATCTGAGGCTGGATAGCGAAGTCTTCTTCCTACAGGATGAACGTATGTCTGAAAAGATTCAGAATAATTACGACTTCCGAAAGTTTGCCGAGTTTTTGATAGAAACTGCTATGAAAAATTCTCCGGAGATCGAACAATTGCAGTGGCTCATTGAAGCGCAGGAGAGTTCACTGGCGATGAATAAAAAGAGCCGTTATCTTCCTCAAGTTGGTCTGCAAGGCAATCTGGACCAAACCTTCGGTAGATATGGGACCAGAGTGGATGATCAAACTTTTGAGGCTATCGGCATTGATCCTTATCAACCTACCTGGAATATCGGGCTAAGCGCTTCTTTACCACTCTTTCAAGGAAACCTGCGCAATAAGAAGATCGAAAAAGACCAGATTCTCCTTGAACAGCTGGGCGTAAACCAAGAGGCCTTGCAACAGCAATTTGCCACAAATATTCACCTTTCACTGGAGAATCTAGGCAACTCCTACAACGATATTCAGTTTACCAGGCAGGCCCAGCAATCGAGTTTGCAATATCTCAAGATAGTCCAGGATCTTTACCGAGAGGGAGTCACCAACATTGTGACATTGCTGGATGCACAAAATAATGCGCTTTCCGCGCAGCTAGGTGCGGTGTCTTCTTTATATCAGTTTATTATCGATGCAATTACCATCGAAAGGCTCTTTAATCAAGTATACCTCTTATCTTCAGATCAGGAGCGCGAAAGCTTTATAAAGGAATACCTTGCTTTTATTACTAAAAAGGATGAAAATGAATAAGTATATAATTTGCATGGCTCTTATCTGCCTGTCGCTGGTAGCCTGTAATAGGGGAGCAGAGGAAGCTGCGGTTCTTCAAACACTGCGGCCAGTTAAATACGTAACTGTGGGTAGCAGTAGTCTTACAGGAATGCACAATTTCACCGGACTGGCCAAAGCACAGCAGGTGGCAAGACTAAGCTTTAAAGTCGGTGGAACGATCAACAACATTCCGGTAAAAGTGGGCGACAAGGTGGGCAAGGGCCAAACCCTGGCTACGCTTGATGCGACAGACTACCAGGTTAACTACTCCCAGTCACTAGCAAGTGTGCAGAGCTCTAAAGCGCAGATCGAAAGCGCGCTTGCTCAGCAGGAGAGTGCCAAGGCCAATTATATAACAGCGCAGAGCAACTATAAGCGATTCGAAAAGCTGTACGAAACCAATAGTATTTCACTCAGCGATTTTGAGCAGGCTAAGTCTGCCTATCTCGGAGCAGAGGCATCACTCAAAGCAGCTGAAACACAAGTGGAAGCAGCAAGAGCAGGTAAGAAGTCCTCGGAAAGTGTGGCAAGGTCTGCCTCAAACCAGGTAAGTTATACCAAGATTAGCGCTCCCTTCGCCGGTATCATTACGCGCATAAATGTGGAGGCCAATGAGGTGGTCGGACAAGGAAGTCCGGTTGTCGAAATCAATTCCATAGGCAATCCCGACGTGGAAATCGGAGTCCCGGAAAATGCCATTTCAGAAATCAAGAACAAGCAAAAAGTAAAAGTTCGGTTCAACTCCATTCACGATCAAGTATTTGAAGGTCTGGTGCACGAAATCGGCTACAGCTCCTCTGGCACCACCTACCCCGTGACCATCCGACTAACAGATAGTGACGATCATATACGACCAGGAATGCCCGCTAGCGCAACTTTTGAATTTAGGGATCATCATGCTGCTAAATCTGCCCTGCTCGTACCGCCGAGTGCAGTTGGAGAAGACAGCCAGGGAAACTTTGTCTACATGATCGCCGGTGCTTCAGATAGCTATACCACCAAAAAGCAAAGTATAAAAGTAGGCCAGCTGAGTGATGCAGGGTTCGAAGTTTTATCAGGCCTTAAGAGTGGCGACAAGGTCGCAAGCGCTGGTCTCAATATGCTTCGCGACGGAATGCAGGTAAGTCTATATGAAAAGTAATAAGCCCACCGAATGAACTTAACAGAATATACCATCAACAGAAGTCGCATTGCCATTTCTGTATTTGTTTTGCTGGCAGTGGTAGGGCTTATTTCCTATTTCTCTTTACCGCAAGACAGTATGCCGCCCTATACGGTGCGCGTAGCCACAGTTGTGGCTCCTTTTCCGGGTGCCAGTCCCGAGCGGGTGGAAAACCTCGTCAGCCGAAAGATTGAAGAAAAGATACAGGAGATACCCGAACTCAAAGAGATCAACAGTCAATCCCGTTCTGGACTATCCGTTGTCAGCATCATGCTAAAAGACGAAGTAGCTCCGGAGGATTTGCAAGCCATCTGGGACAGAGTTCGAAGAAAACTATCCACGGTGCAGTTTCCTGATGGAGTATTCTACGATCTTCGGGATGATGATGTTGGTGTTGTTTATGGCATCATGTTGGGCCTCATTTCTGACAACGATCATAGTGGCAATATGGAGTATTCCTATGCTGAAATGAAAACCCTGGCTGATGAGATACGCGACGAGGTAATTGCGCTCGATGATGCGGCTAAAGTTGAAATCGGAGGAACACAAACCGAGCAAATCATAGTCGAGTTTGACAATGCAAAGATGTCGAGTTTGAATATTACTGCTGGTCAGATTCAAAACATCCTTGCAGGTACCAACATACTCTATTCCGGAGGGGAACTCAACCTGGGCGACGAAAGAATTATCATAGAGCCAACAGGAAATTTTGACAGCGTAGAAGATATCAAAAACACTATCGTTAGATCTGCCAATGGGCAGTCACTTTTTCTGCAGGATATTGCAGATATCCAACGGGGATATGAGCAGCCGGAAGAGCAGATCATCAAAGTAGATGGCAAGCGAGCGCTTTCTCTTTCCATTGCCCTAAAAGACGGGGCGAACGTAGTCAAACTCGGTAAAGTAATAGACAAGGAAGTGGCCGAGTTTAACAGCACGCTACCCTACGGTCTTGAACTGAGAAGACTATCTTCACTAGACCTTTACGTCAATTCCGAAGTCAGCAATTTTGTCAGCAACCTGGTGCAGACCGTGGGTCTCGTGCTTGTAGTCATGCTGATCTTTCTCGGCTTCCGAACCGGGCTCATTATCGCCTCTCTGGTGCCTATGGTTATCCTGGCCACCTTCCTCTTTATGGGTGCCTTTGGTCAGGGAATCAATCAGGTTTCCCTGGCAGCGCTAATCATGGCTTTAGGACTCATGGTAGACAATGGTGTCGTAGTGGCGGAAACCATATTAGTCAAGCTCGAAAAAGGCCTGGCTAAGCTACAGGCCGTCAAGGAAGCTTGTGACGAGCTCATCATACCCTTGCTTATCTCCACCCTAACCACATCGGTTGCATTCATGTCTTTTTACCTGGCGGAGGGAACAATGGGAGATATCGTAGGGCCACTATTTGTGGTAATCTCAATCGCATTGGTTTGCTCCTGGTTCTTATCCATGACCATGATTACCATGCTGAGTTTCTACTTCCTTAAATCGAGCGATCCCGGCAAAAGCAAAAAGAGCATTGTAGATAGAATCATTGAGTCTATGAGAAATCAGTATGAGCGACTCATCAATGTAGCCATCAAACACAAGCTTGTCTCGCTGATCCTTGTTGCGGGCATGTTCTTTACCTCTCTTTGGCTCTTTGGAAAGATTCCTTTTCTCTTCTTTCCCGACTCCGAACGTAATCTGATCACGGTCGACATTAAGCTGCCACAGGGTACAAGGCTGGAAACTACGGCCCAGGTCGTAGAGGGAATTGAGACGCATATTATGCAAAACCTGCAGCTCAATGAAAGCAGAAGCCGAGGAGTCATTGACTGGTCGGCCTTTATTGGCAAAGGTCCGGAGTCGTATGATCTCGGATACTCCCCCGAAGAGGCAAATGCCAACTACGCGCACATGCTGGTCAATACCTCCTCTGGTGACGACAATGGCTATGTGATTGCAAAACTGGATAGCTTTGCTTTCTCTGAATTTCCAACCGCAGATATCAAGATCAAACGCTTGAGTTCCGGAGGTGGAGGCACCCCAATTGAAATCAAGATTTCAGGGGCAAAAGGGGAGGAGCTTTCCAATATCGCCGAAGCTGTCAAAGCAAAGCTCAATGAGCAAACCGGAACCAAAAACATCAAAGATGACTGGGGGCCAAAGACCAAGAAGATTGTCATCGATATCGATCCACTCAAGACACAAAATGCTGGCCTGACCAATCAGGACATTGCCATCTCTCTTCGAACGGCTTTAAGCGGTTTTAGCATTGGAGACTATCGGGAAGGCAAAGACAATATCGACATCATCATGCGAGATGCCAACCACGATCGCGTGAAGATTGAAAACCTCGAGAGCATCAATATCTACTCCCAAAGTACAGGAGTAAATGTGCCGCTCTCCCAGGTTGCAGAACTGGATGTGGTATGGCAGTTCGCAAATATTCTTCGAAAAGATCTGCGCCGAAGCATCAACGTTTCCTGCCAGATCCGAGAGGGCGCCAATGCCAATGCCATCATGGCCAATGTAAGCCCTTGGTTGGAGGAGCAAATGAACACCGAATGGCCCAGGGGCTACAGTTATTCTCTCGGTGGTGATGCACAAAATTCTGCCGAATCCATGGGAGCTGTTGCCGCCTGGTTGCCGCTGGCATTCTTCATTATCGTACTACTGCTGATCATACAGTTCAATTCTTTCAGAAAGACCTTTATCGTGCTGATGACCATCCCGCTGGGCATCATCGGAGTGGTAATAGGCCTCCTACTCCTGCGATCGTATTTTGGATTTTTTGCTTTCTTGGGAATCATTTCCCTCGCTGGAATCATCATCAATAATGCCATCGTACTCATAGATCGAATCGAGGTGGAATCCAACAAAGCAGCCAGTCTGGCCGAGGCAGTAAAAGAGGCTTGCGTGCAACGTTTTAGACCTATTATGCTAACCACCTTCACAACCGTTTTGGGTATGATTCCGCTCTACATGGGAGGTGGATTGATGTGGGAGCCGCTTGCAGCCGCCATTATGTTTGGTCTGCTTTTTGGCACCATTGTCACCCTGATTTTTGTGCCGGTCTGCTACATGATTTTGTACCGATCTTGAGGAACCTGGCAGGGGTAAGTTTACAGCGTAGACGAATGCTTGGCAGCTCAGCTTCCAATGCCGTGGGATATGGTATGGAATATTTGCATTTAATGGATTTTAATTTATTAGGAGCGAAGCAATTTGGCACGCAGAAAAGTCCGACTCGCTATCCGTTCCAATACAGGCACCCTTCGCTGCTGCCTGCATCCACTGTCTCGGTCTCGCCTTTTGGGCGAGCCCTCGTCAGTGGCGCAGTCAGGCGCTCAGTGTACCTGTATTTCCACTGCTATCGAGGCTATTTTGCACCGACCTCCCAGCGCGAA
>JAHDEE010000058.1:10769-22369 GCA_020629005.1 Chitinophagales bacterium | reverse complement strand
GCACGCTCTTCATCTCCCAGACACTCCCTTAGTTTCCTCAGCAACCATCGCCGCTCGGCAATCTGCTGACTGGCCTCTGCGCGAGATTGCAGGTCTCGTAACTTCTCCTCATTGAACTGATAAGGGCGCGAGTGTCGCAGCAGCTCTCGCACAAACTTGCCAAGGTTGAGGTGAAAGATATAATGATCGGGCAAAGCCCTTCGCTTTCGATTAAGGAAGGTGGTAAAAGCTGTAATATGCGATTCCAATAATTCATCATACTCTCCCTCCTGGGGCCGGAGGGAAAATAGCTCGTAATAGGTCTTCACCAGCCAGGCCTTTGCCGACAGATTCATAAGAACTTCCTGCGGCTCAGCTTTGGTAAATAGTTCCATTGCTTCGACAAAGCGTCTTTGGCTGAAGCGTAGAATCCCGCGGTTAAACAAGTAAGATTCTTCTGCTACCTTTGAGCGATTGCTTTCCAGAAAATCATCCAGCCAGTCAAATCTTTTTAGGTGCATGGCTACTGTACCAATATTCTTGTAAGAAGCTGGAGGAATTTTACCCTGAACATAAATTAGGCCTAGCTCGATCTCCAATTGATACAACTCAAAAATCTCTTGCAAGTACTCAGTTCTTCGCGTATTCAACTGCTGAATACAGTAATTGCGGGCAACCAGTAGCATGGGTTTCATTTCCTTGCCTTCGCTTTTGCGAAGCTGATTATGGAGCAACAATTTCATGTGTTGAAAAGCAAGGTCTGCTGCTTCCTGCTTTTCAGTAAGCGTGATGATCACATGTCGATAAAACTGAATGCCGGGAAATTGCTGGAACTCTGGCAAAGCCACTATTCTCTGAATCTCTTCCATTAGCCGGAAGTCATACTTTGCATCAGTGAACCGCTTCTGCATTAATGCACTACAGTAATACTTCAGTTTTTCATAGAAGTAAAACCTATCCAGGCTGTCACTCACTTGCTGCAGTTTCGGCTCATTGTCTCTCTGTCCTGCATCTATTATCTTTTGGTGCTCCTGCGCCGCAAAACCAAACCGAAGCAAATTACGAGATTCTAGCAATAGCCCTTCCCCAAAAAGCGCTGAGCGGTTTCGCTCTTGCAGACTAGCTGCAAAATGAGTCAATCCCCGTTCATCCAACAACTTCCACAATACTAAGTCCCTCTCTTCTGTATCCTGCGCTTGCTGTTGAAACAGCCAAAATTCGTACAGTTGCTTGATCAGCTCCGTACTCAATCGTTTGACTCGGCTGTAGTCGAAGGCCTTTGCTGGGTACAGATGATCGTGCACTCGTTCCGCCTTCAGTCTGGGAGCGAGATACTCAGGAGCACTCTTCTTCAGGTAATCAAACAATCGCGACAGATTCCTATTGCTATTTAGTGCAGGAGAGCGCAACCATTGTGAAAAAGCTGACAATTCGGAATGGCTCAACATCTTCAGGTGCAGCAGCAGCTTTTGATTCTTCATATTTTCTTGATTGTGAGCTTTTTAGTTGCGGGCAACTGCCCTCCAACCGCGAAATCTGCCAGTTTCGCCAGCTCTCGCGGTTATTTGCAGTATTTTGAAATGACAGCTTGTTGACTTTTCTCTGTGAAATTATGCTAAAATAACTGCTTCCAATAATGTTCTTTTCTATTGGTAAAAACTTAGGGTATTTGAATTGAAAATCAATGATTTGTGTTTGAAGTGGGGGTTAATTTTACTCATTTATTTTGCACTTTTTTGCCCTTGTATTTTTGCTCGTAGCAGCTACTTGGTCGACATTTGAGTCATTATTCGTTACAAATGAAAGAGATGAAGCCACATTCAATTATTTCGAGTATCTGCTTAGCACTGTTCCTGATCTTCTCAGGACCAGCGGCCAAAGGTCAATGTACGGGAGTTAGCGTAAGTGATTCCTTGCAGTTGGTCAATTTTTACAATTTGCACGGTGGCCCCGATTGGGAAGCTAACGATGGATGGTTGACCGAGCCGGTCAGTGAATGGCAAGGTGTTTCCCTAACTGATGATAATTGCCATGTTGAAAAGCTGGTCAAAGGCGATGTGATAGGAGATGTCTACGACTTTCAGCTTCCATATCTGACCACCCTTTCTCTTAGATCTGCTGAGGAATCTTCGGGTTCTATGATCGACTTTACCGGAATCCCCGAATGTACCTTTCTAAGCCTATCGAAGTTTCAGTTCAATGCACCATTGGTTGATTTTTCAAATCTGCCTAATCTAGAGAGTATATCAGTGCAAGAGTCTGGCCTCACAGGCCCATTGCCTTCCTTGAGTGGCTGTCCGGCACTTACACATGTGAATTTGCAGAACAATCAGATTGACGGCCCCCTTCCTGGTTTTGCAAGCAACAATCTACTTGGCCTAAATTTGGGTGATAACGAATTGTCAGGTACAATACCCGATTTTTCGGATGCTCACCCTCTTTTACAGCAGTGCCTACTATTTGGCAATAATCTCAGCGGATCAATCCCTAACTTCACAAACCTTGCTGAGCTTACAACTCTGACGCTTTCCCGAAACCAGCTAACAGGCTCAATACCGAATTTCAACTTGCCCAGCCTGACCTGGCTGGAGCTAACTGATAATCAGCTGACGGGGCAGATTCCTCCTTTGGATCTTCCCAATCTATCCTTACTGCGTTTAGGCATGAATCAGCTCACAGGTACCCTGCCAAGCTTTGATGGTATGCCTACGCTAAACACGCTGGTCGTTTGTCCGAATGATCTCGTCGGTGCACCTCTTACCTTTGGCACTGCCCCACCCAATCTGGAGCTGAGCAGCGTCGTCTTTGATTGCATTGATGGAGCTGAGGTATCCGGTTTTGTCTTTCACGATGCCAATGGCAATTGTGTGATGGATGAAGGCGAGAACCCAATAGGTGGCGCGACCGTGTACGCAAATGGCGGTATCTACCAGGTAATGACGGACAACACCGGACGTTATCAAATGAAATTTGATATTGGAAATCAAACCCTGTTCCCCCAGTTACCCAATGAATTATGGGGGTACACCTGTCCGGACCTTCTGCCGGTAGAACTTACCACAGTGTCTTACGATGATATGATTGATGGAGTCAACTTTCCACTTACAATCCTCGAAGAGTGTACCAGGATGTCCGTTGATGTCAATAGTTTCAGAACACGTCCCTGCATGAACACTGGTGTTACAGTTGATTATTGTAACCAGGGTACCATCATTGCCCCCAACAGTTATGTGGACGTTGTGATTCCGGCGGGAAATGAAGTCACTTCCACCACCATTCCATATGAAGCGCTGGGAGGTGATGTACTTAGATTTCAACTTGGAGATTTGCAAGCAGGCCAATGCGGACAAATCCTGATTTTGGTAGACATTAGCTGCCTTGCCCCGATTGGAAGCTTTGTTTGCTTTGAAGCATCCATCTACCCAAATGAACCCTGCGAAGCCCCCGCTCCTTTGTGGGATGGTTCTGATATCGATGTGCGAGGGGTCTGCCAGGGAGACGCAATCCTCTTTGAGATTACCAACCGTGGTGCCGCAATGCAGTCTCCAAATATTTACAGCTGCTACGAAGACGATATCCTTTCAAATCTCGACATTTACTTTTTGGGAGAAGGCGAAACAGTCGAATTCACCATGCCAGCAAATGGAAAATCTCATCGCATGCGCGCCGAATGCAATGTCGGTAATCCGTATAGAGAATTTGCACAAGACATAGTCGAATCCTGTGGCCCCATTCCACATTCTCTTGGTTTCGTTAACTCTACTAGCAATGGACACCTAAGCAGAGTATACGATGAGTTTTGTTCAGAAATCACTGCCGCCTATGATCCGAATGATAAGACAGTGTTCCCGGCAGGAGTTGGAGAAGCACGCTATATCAGTCCAGAACAGGAACTCCAATACAGAATACGATTCCAAAACACAGGAAATGATACTGCCTTTGTTGTGCAGCTGGTAGATGTCATCGATGCCAACTACCTGGATATTTCAACCATCCAAACCAGAAGCGCCAGTCACAGTTTTGTGCTGGAAAGAAACGGAAACACTGCTACCTGGACGTTTGACAATATTCTGCTTCCAGACTCCTCTACCAATTTGATGGGCAGCCAGGGCTATGTTGAATTTAGCATCCGCCAGAAAGAAGCCAACCCTGATGGCGCAATTATCGCAAACTATGTAGACATTTTCTTCGACTCCAACGAAGCGGTTCGAACAAACACCACCAGCAATACGGTATGTAGCGATTTCGAATTCCTCGGCTTGGATGCCCTGGTCAATCTGCAAAATTCCAGCATGATGCAGACCGTTATGGCAGAAGGAGAGCAAGCAACCCTTTTAGCGGAATTCCTACTTGAAAGCCCAACCATCTCCCTTGACTCCTATGAGGTCTCGCAAGAGGGAAACAACTTTATGATTGACGTGAAGTTTGTTAACCAGGGAATCGGTTGTGCACCCACACAGACTTCCGTTTCAGAATTCTTTGATCTTGGCAGCCTTCCTGTTGGAAGTTATACAGTGAGCCTGGATCACAATCTTACGGCCAACGAAATTCAAGAGAGCTATACTTTTGAGGTCTATCCTAATAGTCCAACTTTAGTAAATATTTCAGGTGATGATACCTTCTGCATACCAGCAGCAGGGCTAACACTTGCGGCCACAGGTGAATCATTGCAATGGTATCAGGACCCAGAACTCTCCATCATACTAGGCGAAGGAGAACAGGTCCTGGTCCCTGCCGGTACAAGTCAGGTCTATCTGACCCAGACTGTGTCAGGTCTTGAAAGCCAGCCATTGCAGCTAGACTTCATCGCAAGTACAATGCCTTCGTTAACTGCCATTCCACCGCTTTGCAACGCTGACCTGCCACCTTCACTGCCCACCCCAATGAATGGTTCGGAATCTATCCCTGGCACTTGGTATCCGGCTGTAGTGGATATGAATCAGACCGGTGAGAGCATCTACCTGTTTGAGCCTGATGAAGACTGCTTCGAAACAGTCCAGTTATCGATCGAAGTAAATGCTGCTCCAGTTTTGCAAAGCACCCCTTACCTATCCACGTGTCAAGGAGAGAGCCTGGATTTCCCTGAAGTGACCGTTTCGGGACAGCAAATTACGGGTTCCTGGTCCAGCAGCAGCATAGATGTACAGCAGACCGGATTGAACACCTACAGCTTCCTTGCCGACATGCTTTGCGCTGAACCCCTGGAGCTGCAAGTCGAAGTAATCGAGGCTTCTGCGGTTCAGCTTAGCGAATTCCCTACAAGCATCTGCCAAACTGATGAGCTACCCACCCTTCCGGAAGCTAGCCTGGAGGGCCTTACAGGTACCTGGTCTCCAGCAGTCATTGATGCTGAAACGACAGGACTCAGTACGTATACCTTTACCCCATCGGACAACTGCGCTTTAGAAAAGACAGTAGAGATCGAAATCATATCTTCAGTGCAACCGACTATAAATCTGCCACGAGAAATCTGTATAGGTGCAACAGTTAATCTTCCACTTCAAAGCAATGATGATTCTCCGATTAATGGAAGCTGGCAGCCTGCTCTTGTCGAGACGCAGATAGCAGGAATCTATGAGTACACCTTCACTCCTGATACGGAATACTGTGCAGAGGCAATTACCTTATCAATGGAAGTCATCCAACATGAAATTGAATTGAGCTTTGTCGACGGTGTGCTTGCCGTAAGCTCCGAAAGCGATCTCAGTTATGATTGGTATCAGGGTGATGAACTTGTGGCTCAAGGAGCCAGCTTCATTCCGCAGCAAGATGGATTCTACTTTGTTCAGGCTTCAGACATGTTTGGCTGCACGGTCAATTCGGAATTGTTAGAAGTCTCGGTCTCGGTAGGTATTGACAATCACGCGGATGCCAGTCTTGAAGTATACCCTAATCCAGGAAGCAGCATTGTAAACATTTCTCTGCCAATGGACGAAATTTCTCACCTGCAAATCCTCGATGTGCAAGGTAGAATGATCAAAGAATTTTCCTCTCTGGGAAGTACAGAGCTGGACGTTAGTTCCTGGCCAACAGGTCTGTATCTGCTGCAAGTACACTCAGGAAAGCGACAATTCTACGAGAGACTAATTATTGAATAGCAAGAGCGAAAGCTCTACTAAGCAGATCCGGCGGCTACCCATCTTCACTATGGGTAGCCGTCTTTTTTTGTCCGTACTCAAACGCTGGAGCCTAAACTTCCAGGTATGGATAATAACAAGACAATTGAGAAACAATTCTTTTTTTGGAGCGAAGCAGACTCGGCCGCAGAAATGGGCTCCCCGCTCTCCGTTTCAATGCATACAGCATCCAGCTGCTTCGTTGCAAGCCTGCAGCTGTCTGCTTGAGGCAGCCAGCTCCAGGCTGCACTCAGTCAGCTGCCTGCAGCATGCATTTCCTCTTCGATCGGGGCTATTTTGACACCACCACCTCCGCGCAACACATCCAGATTCTCAGCGACTTTCTACTCCGACCGCACTAAGCCATCTCTCTTTTTCTTTTTGATTGCGCCGCTGATTTTACGATTTGCGAGCCAAGGAAACGGCCATACTTTCGGCGTTTTCCATAACCTGGTACAAAACGATTCCGCTCGTAGATGATCTGCCCGCCCACTATCACCTGACTCACCACCGAATCATGTCGGTTCACCAATCGGGTAAAGTTGTTGAAGGCCGCAATGGGAGCTTCGTTCACCTCTTCGCTAATTGAATCCAAATGTTGGGGATCGAGGATGCAGATATCTGCAATCTGACCTTCTGCGATGTATCCGCAATCCAGCCCAAACCAATCAGCCTGCTCTCCGCTTAATCGCCAAATGCATTTTTCCATACTCATGATGGATTTGCCCTGCTTCTCGCATTCATACACATGCTTGATCATCTGTAAAGGGAAGTCATAAAATGCCATGTTGGTGAGGTGGGCTCCGGCATCGGAAAAACTGATGAGGTTGTAGGGATGATTGTACAACTGAGCATAGCGATCTTTCCGGTCATTGGCAATGGTGGTGGTCCAACGAATATCTTTATCGTATTCCACGATTAAATCCAGAAAAGTCTCTACAGGATGGCGTTGCTGTTGCTCCGCGATTTCATAAAAGTTCTTCCCGATAAGACTGCTGTCCGGGCAATCTAGAATGTATGCAATGCTCAAATCGCGATGCCATATCTTCGGTGCGAATCGCTTTGCAATCTCAGACTTAAATTGCTTGCGAAAATCGCGATCCTTAAGCATCTCATTTCGCTCGTCTATCCGCTTTGCCAGATGACGCATTGCTTCCCCTGAAGGAAACTCCTCGAACATCACTGAATCGACTCCGTCGTAATACACCGTGAAGGGTACCGGCGGTGACTGCATCCTGAAATCAGCATTGAATAGTCGATTCATCAGTCTGGTTCCGAAACCAACCAAAGGGCTGATCCATCGATCTGCAATGAGATCCATCATCGCAATCATGGTCGTCTTTAACGGGGGCCGGCCCAGTCCTGTACTAGCTAGCATATACCGTAGCGCGTTCACACGGGTAATGAGGTTTGGAGCTCCCTGCAAAATGGCACCACGCCTGCGAAGACTGTCAATCAGTATCCTTCGCTCTTTCCAGGAAGCATAGAACGAGGGAGTCTTATGAGACCAATATTTTTCTCCGTCCATCTTGTCCCAGGGATTGTCCATCGTAGAGAGTCCAAGAAAGCCATCGTCCAAAGCCTCATTCAAGAGACGGTTCATTTCTTGCTGTTCCGCTCTTGTGGCTACTTCATGCTCCTGTAAGGATCGCTCAATTCCCATCACCTTTACCCGCAAATCCGAATGCCCCAGGAAAGAAGCGACATTGATTCCAAGTGGCAGTTGCTGCAAATGATCCAACCACTCACTGGTATTTGACCAGGTCTTTTGTTCTTGCAGCAGTGGCAGCATCACCTCGCGTGGTATTGCTTCAACTCTGGTAAAACAATCGGAGGTATCTTCCGCATCATTGTAGATTGCCGATACCGAACAACTGCCAAGAATCACTGAAGTCACCCCATGTCTAGCGGACTCCATCAGTCCGGGAGAAGCCAGTACCTCCGCATCATAATGGGTGTGTGAATCGATAAATCCTGGGCACACCCACTTGCCTTCCGCATCGATCAGATGACAGTCATCCGTCAGCGCAATCTCTTCTTTGCTCAGTCGTATAACTCTGCCGTTCTCAATCAATATATTCGCAATGCTCGCTTGCGCATCTTTGCTTCCGGTGAAGACTTTGCCACCACGAATCAGCAGTTTTGGTTTCAAGTTGTCCATTTCTGATCCAGCAGCAGCAAGGTCCTTTACTTGTTGATCCATCTTCTTAAGATAGCAATTATTGCTAGTCCTGTCAAAAACGATTTGGCGCTTAGCCTGGCAGCGATTATCTTTAGCAGTCCGGACTATGCTCCTTTGTACAAACCCTTTTGAAGCTTCGTTGCTTCCACCACCCTAAATTTGGTAAAATGAAACTAAGAGCAGTAAGCCTTATATGCATTCTCTTCATTATTCAATTACTGGCCTCTTGCTGTGACGAAAAAGAATACTACGACTTCACGGAAATGACTGCTGTAGTTTCTGAAAATCAAATAGCTGAGAATGAAAATCTCACGATCGAGCTACGAGCAGGAGAACTGGAATTCCTGTCTTGCAACTTCGCTTCTTTTGGCTTCACCGAAGCCCTAGCCACAAGCTGCGAAAACGGGACCAAAGGCATGAAGTATCCCTTTACAGAAATCACGGTAACAAGTGATGCAGACTTTACTGAAGATTATCCAGCCGCTAGCGATCTTCGTCCATTGTTCCTCGTAAACCGATATACGGCTGAAGGAGAATATCAATTCGTCGGCCTGGATCAGGTTGATCTGGCAGAAATTTCCAGCAATGTAATGTCTTTATATCTAAGCCAAAGCCCTGCAATCGATCTGCAGCATAGCTTTTCAATTAAGCTCACAAAATCAAACGGAGATACGATTGACCTAACGACAGAGCCAGTAAACTGGTAATCTCCTTTCTCCTTTCTCCTTTCTCCTTTCTCCTTTCTCCTTTCTCCTTTCTCCTTTCTCTTTACTCTCTACCCTCTACCCCCTACTCTCTACCCTCAAAAGGCATTTCCCCCAAAAAATGTAATGATCGGCCAATGCTGATCCTTTCCTGCTTAATAGTCTGACAATCAACTGATTATCATCTAATCTGAATTTTCATTTTGGCGATCAAGGCAGTCTTGAACAGGCATTTGCCTGCCCATTGCCACCTCTGATCGTGGCAGTCCTCCGCATAAATGTAATGGCTTCCGCCTGCTCGGGAAGCTAGATTTGATTACGTAAAGCACCAATAGATTTCCTTAATCAAAACCTATCAATGATGCGTGATCAAAGTGTTTACAAGATCCGAATTTCTAATTTTTTGAACCCTAAAATTCAATCTAACATGAGACAACTAAAAGCAAGCATTTGGCAGATCCTCGCCATTGCGATGCTGAGTTTAGCATCCCTACAGGTCTGCCATGCTGTTCCTTTTGCGACGCACTATGATGCGGGAACCAATGAGGTTTCCTTCGGTGGCATTGTCGGAATCGACAACAACTACGCTGTACTTGCCAATAGCCAGTTGTACAATACAGCAGGTCAGGAGATTTACCTTTCCTTTCTGGATCCTTCTGGCAAGCTGGCTTCCAATGGAGGGCTATCCTTCCCTTCTGCAGCGAACCAAAATTTTTCTTCGGGTGGCAGCATTACTGTTGACCGAGGAACCTATATCGAAAAGTTCTTCTCGGCTACCGGTGCCATGATGGATGGTTATATCTACACTGGAACTGTTACCGAAAACGGCACAAACAACTTGCTGGTCGGGCTGACAGATCGATATGGCTGTAATCAATGGACACGAGTGATTCCCGATGATGCTACCCTGCAGGGTATAGCTCTGATACAAGATCAAGATGGGAACATCGTTGTACTTGCCAGAAGACTGCTTGGAGGAGCAAACGCACAAATATGCCTGTTTAAATTCACCGAATCCGGCCTGCTAACGGATCAAATGGTGTATTACACCGACCAAAACCGGGATTTTGCCTATTCCATTTGTGAGGCTTCAGCCGTAACTGGCCCTCTGGGTACAACCAGTCCCGGATATGCTATTACTGGTCGCAGTGACAATCGCGTATTTGTACTAACAGTAAATAAGCTCCTCTATGTCGCTGGTTTCGGTACATATAAGTTCGGAAACAACTCAAGCCAAACAGGTACCAGCATCATCGAATCCTTCGGAGAGCTTGTGGTAGTGGGAAACACATCTGTGGCTACTCCACCTTTTCCGAGCTTTAATACCGATCGTCTGTTTTTCTTGAGAGTCGATCTCAATACCTCCTATCAGTATTCCGTTTTGCTTGACATAGCAGCCAGTGAAAATGAATATGCCACCGATATACAGCAGACATCCAATGACGGCTATGTGATTACCGGACATATGGATTTTCCGCTGTTGCAGTTACCCAATGTTCTTATGGGAAGAGCATTCTTGATGGAGGTCAACTACGATGGTTTGCCTAATTGGACAAAATCATATTTTCCTCAGGAAGACGCTACTCGTTCGTATCGGGTAGAACCTGGCATAGAGGATGGTTGGTTCCTTTCTGGAATGCGTTACTCGAATGAGTTGGCTGGGCCTCTATCAAGTCCTCCCGCAGATGTTCTGGCCATTCGCACCGACGATGCAGGAAACGTGCCCGGTGAAGAATGTATGAAAGAAGAGGAGACAAATTTTGAGTTTCCGGAGGTGATCTATGAACTTCCCTACATCACCAACGAGATGGAACACCAGGCAGACAGTCTGTTTAGTGAGTGTTTTCCAATGGATGAGCAGCAAACTATGTGTAATCCCTGCCCCTATTACATAGGAAACCACACCTTTGATCCCTGCGATCCGACTGATGATTGTATTACGCTCAACGCCTACAACAACATGCCACCGAATATGATTGGAATCAACTACTGCATGGATTATGATCCAACTATCATGAATCCAATCCCAGTAACCTCTACGGCAAACTGGCTGGTAAATCTAGGACCACTTTCGACGAATTGTGGAACTCCAACATACTTTGCCAGTGTGCTACCGGTATCACCCAACAAGAGTAGAATCTGCATCAATATCTCATTTTTGAATCCAGGAGACGCATTCTGTAGTACGGGCCCTGGAGAGATACTGTGTATTCCTTTCACCTACACCGGATTGGGAGCACCCTCTACCCATGTATTAACCAGCAGCGAGATGCTGGAAACCTACCTGCTGTATGATCAACCTGAATGTGTAGACGACGGCTCTGTAACCGTGTTACCAGGAGACGGTGTGGGTACGGTACTGTTTTGGGGTAATCCGCTGAAACCCATGAAGAACAATGCACCTGCGATCGAGACCAAAATATTTGAGACTGATCAAAACTGCAATCTCGTCGATCCCAGCACCTACATCACCCACGACAATGCCGGAGTATTTACCTACACAAATACGACCCCAACGAGGAAACTGCGCTTTGACAGAGATATTGCAGGTCAGAATATTGGTGCAGTCACACCGGCATCAGTTAATGCCAATATCAACTCAGTGGACGCTATGCTGGC
>JAHDEE010000058.1:0-10669 GCA_020629005.1 Chitinophagales bacterium | reverse complement strand
GAGCAACCGATAGAGTACCATGCCATCATGCTCGGACAACTCACCGATGATTGGGATACTAACTGGTCACCCGGAGGAGTCACGAATAATAAGGTGCAAGCAGAAGGAAGAATGGTATTGAAGATTGATGAGGCAGTGGAGGTAGAGTCGGGCATATACGATGTGCCCATGTACTACCACAGTCTTGATGGAATGTTTGGATTTGATGTGGACATGAACTTTGACGCTGGAAAGCTGGAGGTCTTAAATGCAGAAGTCAATCAGGCAAATGGATTGACAGAAGGAGGTGAAGACAATTCCTTCGATGGATTGACCATGGTTTACAACAACACCATACCAGGTCGATTCCTTCTGACCGCCTTCACATTGAACCCGCTTTCTACGGACGAACCGATCTTCACAATACGGATCAAGAGCAACGCTGGCCCACTAACGGAAACGGATTTTCCAGAGGAAGAAATGACTGCCATGCTAAATGGACAGCTAATCCAGGCAGAGCCAGACAATATTGATCCCTGGCCACCTACAGCGTATAATTTGCAGTTGTATCCAAATCCAACAAGGGATCATGCAAAGGTGCTATTTCCTCAGGCCATAGGTGATCAGGCAATTGTAGAGATTTGGTCAATGGATGGCTCACTGATGAGAACGCAAACGACCGCAGGGCAAGCGGAAATTGACCTGGATTGCCGTGATTTAGCTGCCGGTATGTACATAGTCAATCTACAGACTGCATCTGGAATTGCTGCGAGAACTAAACTCCTCAAACTGGATTAAAATTGATTGGTTTTTCTTAGACCACGTTCCCCAAATTGTGGCATAAGTTAGCGGAACATCCGAGGCTTCTTCACCAGGAGCTGAAGATGTTCCGCTTCTTTTTTGCAGCTTAATCCCGATTTGGGTATGCATTCAAGGGGTCTATAAGAAACTCAAAAGAAGACTGCCAAGCCCTAGAAAGAGACAAATCGGGATGTACAATTTGTTGTCCCACTTGGCAAAGTTGCTCTCGCTCTTCTTCTTGAACATCCCCACAATCCTAAAATCGCCAATCGCTCTGAACAGGAAGATTGCCGCGATAATGCGAGTGAGCGTTTGGCCCCAATGGCGCAGTAGCGCGATTTCAAAATCGATAGTATTGGAGGCCACAACTATGGCCATTGCAGATAATCCCACGGCAACGATGGCAGTCGCGATTCTGGTCCCGATGCGGTAGTCGGAAGAAATGTATCGTTCCCAATACTGGTCTGGAATAGCATTTTTGACTCCCCATGTCCCGCCAAATAGCCAATAGACATGCAGCAGTGACAGCACGATAAGCAAGGCTGCCAAGCAGAGACTTAGTATAGAAATCATGATTGTTGGGTTATTTAGGTTTTCTTAAAGGTACTGCTATAATCGTTCCTATAAAAAAAATCTCCGCGGCGGGAGGGGTGTCTAAATAGCCCTGATAGAAATGGAAATAGGCCTGCTATACAGGAACTGAGTCGCAGGCTAAGGGAGGCTGCCAAAAAGCAGACTCCCTTAGACTTGCAGCGAAGTCCTGTATAGTAGGCCTATTGCAATGGATAGCAGGGAGACACTAGCGCGTGGCACTTCGTGTCGCTCCTAAAATTTACCTTGGTTTGTAGCAGGGGAAATATTCAGTACAATGCGCCTCACAAAATGAGGTGTAATCCCAGTAAAATATCCCCGTAGATTTAACGTAGATGCCCATTGAACCTCCCAGGCCTCTCTCACAGGCACTTCGGCCCACATCACCATCGAGAATGATGATCTCTGTATGGTAGGCGCCACTAAAGCTCCCGTCACCGCAATCGGTTTTGATCTCAACGTCGAGACTGCCTGAGCCAGCCGGAACCGCTAGCTCGATCAGACCGTCGGATAGGGTTTCAGAAAGAATTGGCGCTCCATCGAAACTCACATCGACCTGGTAGAGTGCATCTGCGGGGCCTTGCCAACTGACTATTATGAAGTCTCCGCTGGTCTCATATTCTACATTAGTTGGAGGGCTGCATTCTCCGGCTCCTTCAGTTTCCAGCGAAAATGCAGGTCCGATCGCGTAGGTGTCATTCGGGCAGAGACTGTGAATCTGGAAGAAGTGCTCTTGTGCATCGGCACTTAGGGTAAATTGTAACTGTGTTTCGTTGCTGATAAAGTTGAGGCTATCGCCCTGGGTGTTTGTGTAGACCAGAAGGTACTCAAGTGCATCGGTGCCTTGGCTCCAAGAAAGCGTGACTTCTCCTGTGAGTGCATCATATGCTTCTAGTTGCAATTGTTCAGGAGCATCGCACCCTGAAGGAGTAGGACAATCCTCTTCGCAAGAGTAGAATGCGAATAGCAGTACGGCAAACAACATTGCCAGAATCTTGAATTTTGGGAAACGTTTCATAGTGGTTTATTAGTTTTACGGTAGTTAGGGAATTTCGATTAACTATCAGATTTACATGTTATTGTGGCAATTTAAAGTTTTTATGCATAGGTGTTGATATGAAAGACCGGAAATTTATCAGGCTTGTGGCCACACTTTCTGATGCTGAGTGGAAGCGCTTTGGTAAATATGTACGCTCGCCTTATTTCAATGAGCGATCTGGTCCTGTGTTGATTTACACCTGGCTTTCTCGTTTTTATCCTGACTTCAATCAAAAACAATGCACTCCGGAAAGTTTATATAAAGACTTGTATAAGAGTGATAAGTTTAGTTCGAATAAGTTGAATAAGCAAATTTCTTACTTTTTTGATCTGCTGGAGGCTTTTATTGTAGCTGAGGGGCATCGCGAATCTACCACACATCCTTTTTTGCACTTGAGAATGCAGTTTAGCTTTTATACGGACCGCGGATTAGATCGTCTGGCGGTTTCCAAGCGAAGGGAAATCGAGCGGATGCACGACGAATACGAGAATCGAAATTTTGTTTGGTTGGAGGAGCGCTATCAAAATCAATTGCTGTTTGCAGATTGTGCCAGAAAGTATCCTGGCAAGTATGAGGCAGTGGGACTGGAAGAGGTAAATGAGGCCTTGAACGAGACTTTTCTGATCAGTAAGTTGAAGCATCTTTGTGTGATGCTGAGTGAAGAATTGAGGATAAAGCAAAAGTATCCTAAGCCAATGCTTGCGGCGGTTGTAGGCATGCTGGAAGATTCCTCACTTCGGCAACAGCCTGCTATAGAGATTCACTACCTCAGCGTGCTATTGCTAATGGAAGTGACGGAGGAAAATTACAAGGCCTTGAAGGAGAGCCTTCAAAAGAATGGCAAAGCGCTGGGCCGAAAGGCATTGCATGGGGTGTATTTGCATTTGGGCGCCTGCAGCCAGCATGTATTTAGGCACGACAAGCGCAGATTTTATGAGGAGCGGTTAGAGCTTTATCAGCATCAATTAAGTGAAAATCTGTTGACACCTGAGGGGCGAATCGCTGCACGCACTTATAAGAACATTGTCTTTCTTGGTTTGAATACAGGTCAATTGGACTGGGTGCAAAACTTTATGGAGACCTATAAGGGCAACCTTGCGAGCGAGGAGCGGGATTCTGTTTATAATTTGAATCTTGCCTTACTTGAGTTCTTCAAGGGACGATATAATGTAAGCCAGGAATTGCTGCTCGTAATGGATCATAAAGACATTTTCTATGAGCTAACTGCAAAACGATTGCTGGCCATGATTTACTATGAGCAAGAAGAGTGGATTGCATTGCGCAACTACCTGAACAGCTTTAAGGTCTACGTGTTTCGCAGAAAGGAGCGGCTGTCAGAAAGCTATTTCCAGAGTGATGATAACTTTGTGAAAATGCTGTTGAAATTGCTTGGCATAAGAGAAAGTCCAAATCCCGATCCGGAAGCTGTGCAGCGACTTGGAAAGATTCTGCGGGAACAGTCCCTGCTAAATGAAAAGTTATGGCTTACAGAAAAGTTACAGCAGTTGCAAAAGACCTGATTGAACATGGCCTGCAAAGAATTGCAGACGGCAATGCTGCTACATTATTTTTTGTGCTAAATTGCCGTTTCAAGACAATTATACCAAACAATACAATATGGAAAAGAAATTCCAAACACTCACAGTAGAGGTAGAATTTAGTACTTCGGTATCGCAAGAGCGCGCATGGAAAGGCCTTGTTGAAGAGACCAATGATTGGTGGCCTAAAGACTTTTTTACACATACGAGAACTCAGAAAATGGTTTTGGAACCTGTGCTTGGTGGGAGGCTCTTTGAAGACACTGGTGATGGAGAGGGACTAATCTGGGCAAGTGTTGTAGGTGTCAATTCACCAAGAAGTATTTTGATGAAAGGCAATCTCTCTCCTGAGTTTGGAGGCCCTGCGGATACTTACCTCAAGATTGTGATTGACGATCGGGATGGTAAGACTACAGTAAATTTGACAGATACCGTTTTTGGTTTTGTTGACGAAGGCCTGAAGCAGTCCCTAACGGAGGGATGGGAATTACTGATTGTAAAAGGCTTAAAAGCCCATCTGGAGAATGAAGGCTAATGTCTCAGCTGATGACTTCAAAAAACCAGCCCACATTACAACTTAATGAGTCGCAACATGGGCCTTAAAATGCTTACCTGACAAGCTTAGGGATTGGGGTTCAATAGCTGTCTGCTTTTGACGCCGCTAGAAATGATTTAGACGAGGCATTTTTTGACAGCATCCTTGTTGGCTGGTGGAGAAAAATAACGATGGATAAATCATTTCTAGCAAGTCAAAATGGACAGTTATTGATGCTCTATCCCTTAGTTCGTCTTACAGTCCATGCCCAGTCCTGGACATTCTGCATTGCAGAATAATCCAGGTGCGAGGTAGGTCATCAGCATCTTAGGGGTCTTTTGATAATATATTTTTCCTACGTTTGCTAATTGCAGATAGGGATCATCGCAGATGCCGTCGACATCATCAACCGTGACCAATATGGTCGCAGCTCCCCATCCACTGCTAGATGTTCCTGTGCAGGCGTTGAAAATAATAATGTTGATGAGTCCAGTGCCGTAAGGAAGATCCAATGCAAGCTGTTGATTGTCCGTTTCTACTTCCGCGATTAGCTCGTTATTCCATAGAACTTTGGCGGTTACAATCTCAACACCCGGAGGGTTCTGCCAATGAGTAATCAGCATTCCTCCATCGTAACGAGCATCAATTTGCGTTGGTGGTTCACAAGACCCTTCGACTGAGAAAGTGCTGGAAGGACCAAGCGCAATTTCTTCCTCTTCGCAAGCGGTATAGGCAGTCAGGGTATGCACCGTGCCGTCGGGATTTATCTTGATGATGGCTGATGTGCCAGTGACTGAATTGACTATGCTATCACCAATTTCATTAGTGTAGACGATATAGTATTCGTTGAAGCCATAGACCCCAACCCAGGTGGCACTAATGGTCTTGTTTTGATCATTATATTGGATCAAGTATAGTCCCGTAGGTGGAGCGCACTCACCAGCGCTCGCTTCTAATTCAATGGTGCTCGTAGCCAAAAGACAGAGGCAAAATAAGATCAACCTACAAAGAAAAGTCTTAAGAAAAGTCATGGATCGATATTGAGTGATTTAAGATAAAACGGACACAACAGCCCAAGAGCACAGCATTCCAACTGACTCAACTGATTCCCCAAAAAGTTTGCAAGGGCTTTGTCCTTCAAGAGTAGCCAAAATAGGAATTTGACGATTTGTGGCCAATTACAATTTCTCTTGAAAGTACCCATTTGATCGGGCGGAATGGCCTAATCTTCGACCTGAGAATGTTCTCAACGGGATACGACTCGTTCAAGATATGGGACTTAAATACTTGATTATCGCGTGTTTAGATGATCTTATACACTCTTGTCTAAGGTAGCATTGAAGTACCTTCCTGCCTATATGGATTGCTAACAAAATGTGGCTATTTTACGCGAAGTTTCTGCCCGTGAGTGCTACATTCTGTGAACCACTAGAGGCCGATGCCTGCAATTAGTAGCTGTTTTGTGATTTTTGTGCTGGCCTGAAAGTTCAGCAGCGCCTTTGCGCCAGAGTGAGTAAAAACCCAATTTGGAGTCTCCAACGGTCGCTGAGCGTAGTCGAAGCGCCCGTTGAAGACGGACCACGAAGAACAATATTTTCATTGCACAAGGCCTTCATTACCAGCTCCGTAGTCCGCCAATAACGGACCTTTCGGCTCCGCTCAAGGGCCGTCATTGGCTACTGCATTAATAGGAGCAAAGTGCTTTGTCAGAGAGGCGAATTAGTTTTTACTCGCACTGCGCAATCGTCCAAATGCGCGAGAAATGGTATAGATTCAATGTTATGGAAGATAGAAAAGCGATAAAGGTTTTGCGTTCTCTTAAGCCGGAGGAGTGGAAGCGCTTTCGCCAATTTGTCCATTCTCCCTACTATAATGAATCAAAAATCATCCTGCGTCTTGTTCAATGGCTTCACAAATACTATCCCGAGTTTACAGGCAGGAGATTCACAGAAGTTTACGCATACCAAGCAGCCTTTGAAACGGACTACAAAGAAGATAGTAGAATCAAAAAGCTCTTTTCTTCGCTGTACGCATTGATAGAGCAGTTTATCACAGTTGAAGTGCTTGCTGGAGATAAAGATGCAAAGTTTATTCATCAAATGGCCCAGCTACGCTTTCATCAAGATCGAAAGCACAATAAGCTTGTACAGCGCAAGGAAAAGCAACTGCTTCAGTACCTGCAGGATTGGCCCGTGAAGAATCACAGCTGGTATGAAAATCAATATCAGTTTCAGTCATGGCGGGCAAAATATCAAAGCGAATTCGATAACCGGCAGGGAGACATTAACCTGGAAGAAAGCAGCAATGCCCTTGATAAACATTACCTGCTGAGTAAGCTGATGATGCTTTGTCTGCAATCCAACCGAGAATCAATCGTGCGTATTCAATATCCCAAGCCGATGCTGCAGAGCGTACGCCAGATGCTGCAACATGAAAACTTCTCATCCGAACCTGCTATGCAAACCTACCTGGCTGCACTAGAGCTTCTTGATAGGCCTGACCATACTCGCTTTCAGCAACTGAAGCTGCGACTAAAGGAAATGAAAGGCCGATTGGAACAAGAAGAGCTACATGCACTGTATGCTTATTTGAGCAACACCTGCAAAGCAGTTTTTGGAACGGCCTCTCCTGAATATTTCCAGGAACGATTTGAAATTGAGCAACGCTGCCTGGAAAACGGACTGCTCTACCACAATGGCAAACTGCTTGACCAGTCATTCAAAAACATGGTGGTACTGTGCATTCGAAATGGAGAATTCGAATATGCACGAAACTTTGTGAAAAATGAGGCGGCAAATCTTAAAGAAAATAACCGCAGCAATGTGGTCAATCTATGCAATGCATTGATCAGCTTCAACCTATCCGATTTTGAAACCAGCCAGGAGCTACTTGCCCAGGTAAATCACAAAGACCTGTACTACGCACTCAGCGCTAAGCGACTACAAGCCATGATATATTTTGAAAAACAAGAATGGTCAGCACTCGAAAGCCTTTGCGGAGCATTGAAAGTCTATGTGCACAGACGTAAAGAAAAATTGCCGGCATCCAGTTTTGAAGGTAATGCCCAGTTTGCTACACTGCTGCTGCGCCTCCTCAAGCTCAAGCAGGACCCCGACAGCAGTAGCCTGGACTTTGACGCACTGATGAAGCAGATTTCAGAAAACAAGTCAATTAGCGAACGAACCTGGTTAAGTAAAAAGTTGCTACAGAACTAATCTAACACAATTACCTTTTCCGTTGCTACAGATTGCTCCTCACTTAATAGCTCCAATACAAACACTCCTGAAGAGAGACTAGCACTCACAATATCATTGTTCTGATGCTCGATGCGACCTTCAGCCACTAGTGCGCCAGCAGCATCCCTCAGCACAAAGTAATCTGCCCTTCCCGGAGCCACAACAAAACTGATTCGATCGGTAGCAGGATTCGGATAAACGTGAAACCAATCCTCTACCGGAATATCTTCAACATCCGTATTCGTATAATCTACTTCTTCACAATCTCCTTCATAATTGCTTATGGTTTCCTCTCTGTCCGGATCCTCGATGGCAAGTGCATACTCACCCGCCTTAGCATCCGTCACCCTAAAGAAACCAATCTTGTCTAGGGCACTTCCACCTGGTGCAGCAGTCTGATTTTCAGCCACAGTCCAATTGCTGTTTCCATCTGGACGATAAAACAGCTTGAGTTTGTTTTCGCCTTCCGAAAATAAGCCTGGGTCAAGATTTCCTGTGGAATTGTTATTGGCCCCATTATAATGAAAGTCAAGTCTGGCAGTCATATCCGAACCATTTGGCTTCACGATCTCAATAGTCCAGTATCGCTCTTCCGAAAGAATGTGGTTTTGTATCGCTATCTCTGGCCGATCCGCATGCACCAGATTGTTCACCGCCCTATAGTACACCTCGCCTGACACCTCAGTAGCATTCAGATCCACTCCCGCTGTATTTCTCCAGTTATATTCTCCATCATCACTAATCCATTCATATTGATCTACGGTGGCATCATTGATCTTTTCTTCTATGTCAACACCCACATAAACAGGCTCAAAATCAAACTCCCAAACAAACTCCATGCATCCTCCCGACATCACGATTTGCTCCTCGTACATCTCCCCACTGGCATCCAGAAAGCTCAGTTCCAAAGGCACCTGAGTATGATAGCTGTCTGTCATTCGCAGCTTTTGACGAATGTTAACAGTGGTGCGAAACTTGTCATCTACCGGAGTTACCTCCATGTGATGAACAGAAAAATGCCCATAACCCGGATTGAAGATGTAGGCATCAAAATAAGGCCCCATATCCTGGCCACTGCAATCCGAAAGGAAATCCCGAAACTGCTCACTGTTGGCATTCCGAAATCCATAAGCAGCCAAAAACTCCTTGGTACAATGAAAGAATTTGATATCTCCCATATAGCCGCGAAGTGAGTGAATCACATCAGCTCCTTTCTCATAAACGGTAGAACCATAAGTCACATCAAAAGGAACTCCGGATACAGCATAAGCATCTCCATCACTTCGGTGGGAGTACAAAGCCACCTTTCTGTGGTGCGCCCTCATCTTTTCCTTATAAGTTTGCTTATCATAAGCCAATTCAAAAAAGTATAGCGCACAAAAAGAAGCCCAGCCTTCATTAAGCCACATTTCATCTGCCCGCTCACAGGTCATATAGTTTCCCCACCAATGATGCGCAAACTCATGCGCCATCAAATCTTCATAGTTCAATCCCCCGCCCTGAATACCAAAACTCGGATAGGCAACATTGGTCGCATGCTCCATCGCACCTCCATTAAAAGGCACTATCACAAATCCAATACGATCAAATGGATAAGGCCCAAAAGCAGTCTCAAAACCATCAACGGCTCTCCCCAGATTCACAAATGCCGAACGGAAATTTGCCGTATCACTGGCCAAAGATCCCAATTGCACCGGAATCGGACCATTCATGCCCTCATGAGTCCATTCCAGGGTTTCATACTTAGCCACAGCCACAGATGCCAGATAAGTCGGAATCTCCTGATCGAGCTGCCAACTCCAGGTAATGTCACCATCTGCATGTGTCTCTTCATCGACCAATAGTCCACCACAAAAAGCCTTATCCTCTCCCGATGTTCGGATATGACATTCATATGTCGATTTCTCCACAAAGTTGTCAACACAAGGAAACCAGGCACGCCCATAAGTAGGTGGATCAATTCCAATTCCAACTCCCAGATTATAGAAATAACTACTGCTGGTGTAAAATCCACCAAAACTTGCCGTAGTTGGATTGCCTTCATAATACACATCAACCTCATAAACGCTACCTACGGTTAGGGCTTCGGCCAGACTGACCTTCAATACAGGTGTCTCATATTCAAACGAGACAGTTTCCCCATCAACGAGCACCTCAGATACCGGCAAATTTTGCAAGTCCAAAATGATCTGCTCTATTCCATCCAGCTTTGGCGACAAATGAATGATGGTATTCCCACCTATGTCCTGACTGCTCATATCAGAAAGGTCCAGCCGGATATCATAATGTAGCACATCCAGACTATCGCTTCTGCTGTTTTCTGCAGCAAGCCCCCGGCTATTCTCCAATTGCAATTGAGCAGATTTGACCTGCTGACAACTGGGATAAAGGCATTGCGCCAAAACAGGGCCAGTGAACAAACTGAATAATGTGAGCAAAATCAGGCGTATAAACATGATATTTTGGCTTTTTCCCAAAAATAGCGGTTTCAGACCACTTGATTTGAACACGTACAAGACATTGTAGCTCAAGGTTGCCTACATCGCCTCTCCGACATCAGTAATAGCAGTATTTAGACAAAACAGTCAAAATCTGTCTAGTAATTGTGCAATTGTTACACGCTTGATATAATTTGAATAGGACTGATAGCTAGTGACTTAACTGTAATTTCATAAGTGGCACGTATTTTGCAATAAAGCTCGCATAACGCCATTTAATTTTTTACAGAATGAAACAAGCTATCAATAATAACAATCTGCTGAGCAAAGTAAATCACGCACTTGCCAGCGCCTATGAGCGTTTTATTGGCCATTGGCTTACGGCCTGCGTGCTGCTTGCTTTTGTTTTGTTTGGCGAGTTGGGGCTGATATTCGCATTATTAGTGACAACAATTATTGTGGCGCTGAGAGTAAATTTTTACCTCTATTGGAGGCCAAACAAAATCGAAAGC
>JAHDEE010000334.1 GCA_020629005.1 Chitinophagales bacterium | reverse complement strand
GCGAAGGGTGCTTGCATTGCAGTGGATAGCTGGACGGGTAGTAGCGCGGCGGTGTAGCTTTTCGCTCCAAAAAAATTTATTGGTTAATCTTAGCCCAGAAAACGAAAATGAGCGGGCAATCTCCTTAATATACCTATTGCTTCGGGAGCTAGTGCTACGCAAACGAAGTCCGCAACACCTTTAAGGGCTTCTATTTCTGTCATCCTTCGTTGCTCGTCAGTCACGTAGCTAAGGCTATGCTCCATCCTCGCGCCTCGTCTGACAAAAAGATAAGCTCCTAAAAGGTATCACGAACTTTGTTTACGCAGCACTAGTGAGTTACATAAACCTTCTGGCATTCGGTTCCCAATTCCGGCGACGAGAGCTGAACCAGGTATATGCCCGCCGCAAGATCACTGCAATCGATTTCAGACTGATCATGAAAATGCTGACTACGTAGTAATTGGCCTGAGAGATCGAAAACCTGTATCAGCAAGGGAACCTGAATTGGGTTAGCTAGTTCCACCTGGCAGTATTGGTCGACAGGATTTGGAGAGACCGTAAATTTCAAGTGCTTAGGTTCGTCAACCCTAAGAGGTGTATCTGCTCCGTACTCAAATCGTATTACCTCTCCCTCTATCCAAACAACGATATCTGAAAAGCCGTCCTGATTGAAGTCAGAGATCATCTGGCAGTCGACTTGACTGGAAACGAACTGTTCTTGCATATAGGTTCCATCACCATTATTCGTCAAAATTGTATTGCCCACCAATATATCAAGATCGCTATCGCCCTCGAAGTCATAGACATTCACTTTTGTGCCTACAGACGGATACTGCAGTGAAGTATACTCCTGCCTTAGTACCAGGTTATTATCTGCACGTTCGATATCAAAGATTTGCAAAACTCCAGGAGAACCGCCTATGCTTAAGAGCTCAGGAAGCCCATCACTGGTAACATCTTGAAAGGTAATTTCGTGTAGTTCTGGCCCATAAGCCAACTGCATGTCACTAGCTTCAAACGTACCACCACTTAAGGCAATCAGAAGAGCACCCACCGGCACATCGGTAGTGCCTCCAAATACCAGATCCTTCGCTCCATCTCCGTTCCAATCAAACAGTGCTGCATTCTGGGATGGGTACTCCAGCAGTGTTTCTGGTGCAGCGAAAGAGCCTGTGCCATCATTCCATAAGACTTTTGGCACATCATCGTTCCAGACGACTACATCGAGCCATCCGTCAAGATTTAGATCCTCACAAATGAAGCCGGTAGAGATGGAAGAAGAAAAGCCATACTCTTGATCTAGTTCAAATTCATTTTCGGAACTTAAAGAGTAGAAACCAAGGCCACCAAATGGCTTTATGTCTACCATGATGTATTCTAACTCGCCATCATTGTCCGTATCAGCAGCATGCATTTTTTGGCAATGCCAGTCAGAAGGACAAGAATAGTGAAGCCCTTCCGTTCGATTATCATAAACCGCAATGCCGGTTCGCTCAAAGGATAACAAAAGATCAGGATCGGAATCTTCATCTATGTCCATAGCTTGCATGTTTAGTATGGCGCTATTGCGGTTGCAATGCGCTTTGTCTACGGCATCATCGAAAAGGAGATTTCTGAGGGTGGTGATGCCCGAGGCGCTTTGCACCAATACCTTGTGCTGCTCGTCACTGGAGGATCTGAAAGCATAAACCATATCTGAAGAAACCAGTTGCGCAGAAATCACATTTTGCAATTGATAACTCTGCCCGGCTTGATTGACGTATAACCTATACTCATCCTGAGTATACACAACAAAATCTACCAGACCCTCGCCAGAGAATTCGCCAAATAGCATTTCATCATCGAATCCAAGGGACAGGCCTAGTTCTCCAGTGTTGGAAAATGAGCCTTGACCATCATTAAAATAGTATAGCGAATTGAAAATTCCAAAAGTCAATACGTCCAGGTCAAGATCGCCATCAATGTCAGCGATCAACAAGTTACTTTCGGTGTCTTCGAGATAAGCATACACAGAAAAATTACCATTGTCGCTTTGATAGATCGTTGTAGTATAATCCTGCTGCAATACGATATCATCATCCCCATCATCATCAATATCAAGGATTCTCAATCTAATAGTGGGATGTGGGCTAAGCTCGGTTTCAATCTCTTCCACAAATTCACCGCCTTCGTTCCTTACCCAGGAAAGAAATGAAGTGCCGAAGATCGCAGTGCTTTGTAGAAAGATATCGAGGTCACCATCTCCGTCAACATCACCCAATCCCTGAAGAGACACATTGGTAAAGGGAACTGCGACAGCCGAGAAATTGCCTTGACCATCATTGCGCAGGATATATAGTAAGCCCCCTACAGTTCCCACCAAATCAATATCACCATCCAGATCCATGTCTCCAGGAATCGGATATTCCAATTGGTAGCTATTGTCCCAAGTATATCGCTCGCTAAAAGTTCCATTGCCCTCATTTCTCAGCCAGCCGCAAGATCGCAGTATGTCATTGTATCCATCACCATCCAGGTCGACTTCATAATCGCAGAAAAAGGTAGGCTGCTCCGATCCAATGCCACATTGGTCTATATAGAGTTGCTCTACCGGAACAAACTGGGCCTTAACACTCGTGGCCAGGCAAAGGAGCAGTACGCATCCGGGTAGCCACAGTAATTTCAGGGAGTCTTTCATAAAGGGTATCATTTGTAGCGAAAAAATAGTCAATTTTTTTTTAGTTTTCGGATTTTTTCCGTGGTCACTCAGACGGCTTTTGGCCAGTGCCACATAACTAAACCATATTCACTCTTGACAACCAAGTCTCATTTCAAAAAACTGGAAAATTAAAATACAAATCAAGAGATCTATTTGTTGCGGAGTCGATCCTTTATAACCAAGACGGAAAAGAGATCGCCTTTGGCACTGGTAATTTTGCTAAAAGTAGAATCTTGCTTTCTGAGGATATTGGCTATCAATAAATGTAGTAAGAAAGAGACATTCATTGCTACATCACAGCTCAATCACAAGATCCGATGTGGGAATGGCACAACATAATAGCAAGGACTTGTCTGAATCTTTCTGCGGCAGCGAATCATCATACACAACAGAACCTGCTTTCAGATTTACTCTGCAGGCATCACAAATTCCATAGCGGCAACCGAAGTCTGGTTGAAGGCCGCAGCTTTCTGCAAGCTCCAGTAGATTGCCAGCAGAATTACTCCAATTAGCCTCAAGATCAGACCCGGAAAAATGCACCTTGTAAGTGGCCTTTTCAAGCTCATCTGCATCTACATCAAGAGGAACGGATTTACCGAAATGCTCATACCTAATGTCTTTGGACTGCACACCCCAATCCGTCAGACTGCGATACATACTCTGCATAAACGCAGCTGTTCCACAGAGGTAAAAGAGGCTATTTTTTGAATCTACCATTCCTTTGATCGACTCAATATCGATGCGTCCCTGAGCTTGAAAGTCCCTATCGGATTCCTCCGGTCGACTGTACCAGGTATGGGTCTCAACATTTGCCTGCTCGCAGACTGCTTTGATCTCATCATTGAATGGATGTCTTCCGGCATTCTGACAAACATAGAAGAGGGATATTTTCGCTTTGCGCTTTGTCCTCTGCGCATACTCCAGCATAGACATGAAGGGCGTAATACCAACACCCATACTGATCAAAGCAATCGGTCTTTCTTCCTGGGGATGCAGAAAGAATTGCCCTTTAGGTCTTTTTAGGTAAAGCCTGCTCCCTGTCCTTACTTCATCGTGCAAATAATTAGAAACAAGTGCATCGCCGCCTTCTCGCTTTACCGAGATGCGATAGGTTTTGCTTTCCGGATCAAAATTAGATATGGAGTAAGCACGATAAACTGCCTGTTTTTGATTAGGAATCTGCAAGGCAAGGATCAGGTGTTGACCCGGCAAAAACGAATAGAAATTTGAGCCCTTCAAATAGAAGGACTTTATGCCATCACATTCGTCTTTGACATCTACTACTTTAAAAGCATCAAAGCCACTGCTATTCAAAGTTGCTTCAGCTGATCCTCGTTTGATCTTCTTAGCAGACCTGAATTCCAATTTGGCAATGCTTGTTACGATAGGCTCCCTCAGCTTTCTTGCTAGCTTGGCTTGCATCTGCCAGATCTTACTTGCACTTCTATAAATCACTTCATCACCTTCCGCAATCCTTCCTGCTTCCACAAGCTTGCCATAACTACCTACAAACTGCCCTGCAGTAAATTGTATGGCTTTCGCCACTTCAACATCGCGTGCTAAGCCCACTTGAGCCTGCGCCGGCATGGCACAGCGTATGGTCGGTGCGCCCACCTGAATCAAGGTATCGCCGATTTCTAAATAAGCCTTTTGCCATTGACTCTCCGGATAGTCACCTAGCTCGCTAAGTGTATCGATCAGGAATGTTGGCCTAAATCGCCTGACATCAAAATCACCTCTTGGGTGTTGCTTCGCCAGCCAATCCAAAGTGTTAGTCGTCAAAAAATGAATGGGATATACATCGTGTAATACCCCCGGCAGTGTGGCGTATTTTTTGAGCCGTAAGGACAAAGGAATCGGAAAAGTCGCAAAATTTTTCATTGTATCGCTTGCGGGCATTCCCAGCCTTTGCCTTAGCTCCCGCATGCCTGTGCTTTCCTCATTCTTCAGGTAAAAGTCCTTCTCGTCCGACTTCAATCGGAGACTCAGTGGATGCCCAACAAAAGCAGAGAGCAGCTCACTCAAATAAGGCGCGTCAGAAGCAACGACCATCTGGTCAGGAAAATGAATATCCACAGCCGGCCTTGCCGCAATGTCATTCGGATAAGTATAAGTCGCTCTTAACTGTAGAATTTTACGGAACTGTTTTGCCCCCACCAACTCCTGCTTCATTTCGTCCCAAGGCGTCCACATTCTATCACCCCGCAGTCCATCTTTTGTAAAAGTGCCCTGACTAATTCTACCACCTGCCATGGACTTTACAGGATACTGCCAGATCGATTTTAGCTCGCCGATTTTCTTTCTCATGGATATTTTTGTTGTTGGTTCTAAGGGATAGAGAATCAATAACTGTCCATTTTGACTTGCTGGAAATGATTTATGCTTCGTTATTTTTCTCCACCAGCCAGCAAGGATGCTGTCAAAAAATGCCTCGTCT
>JAHDEE010000333.1 GCA_020629005.1 Chitinophagales bacterium | reverse complement strand
CGACCTCCAAAAAGCGACTTTTGACTCAACTAATACTGTTCCTATAGAATGGCTTATCAGTAGAAACGAGAACATGAAAGACGATTTTACGGAGATTGATTTTGAAAATGAGCGCAATCGCGCCTCGCAATTTGACATAATAAGCTTCCAGGATTTGCTGCAAAAGAGTCCGACGGATCACAGTCAGTTTGAACTGCATAGGGTGTCCTTTTACGTGATCTTACTTTATACTGATAAGGCTGGAACCTACAATCTCAATTTCAAGGACTATGAGTTTAGCAGAGGTAGTGTATTTACTGTACGAAAAGAAAATGTACATAAGTTCTATGCAAGCGATGCAAATGGCTACCTGCTGGTCTTCAAAGAGGATTTTATCCTGAGTCACTCCAACAATATTGAGCCCTCAAAGATCTTTTTGTTGTTTAATGAATTGCTCTCCTCTCCAAAGTTGCAAGTTGAAGAGCAAGAATTCCAGCAGTTGATTACACTGATCGATATGATCAGAGAGGAATACTTCAAGGTAGATGATGGGCATTCTGGCAGTATTGTTCGGGGCCTTGTACAAACGATTCTGGCTAAGCTCTATCGACTGAAGACAGCCGATATCATGCATTTTCAAAATAACAAATCCCTTCCCACTTTCTTGCGATTTCAGCGAATGGTAGAAGCAGACTGCTTTAAATCGCGCAAGGTTTCCTACTTTGCCGAAAAGATGAACCTTAGCACTAAGACCCTCAATAATGCCACGCAAAGCATTGTGCACAAATCCGCCAAGGCCTTTATCAGTGACATTCTGATCATCCAGTCTAAGCGTCTGATCATCAATACTGATGAATCTACCAATACCATTGCCTATATGGTAGGCTTTGATGAACCCACCAATTTCTTCAAGTATTTCAAAAAGCACACAGGAGTGTCTCCAGGTAAATTCAGGGACATGAATCGAGCTTAGCTCCATCCCAACTTTCCGATTTTTACCCTTATTAGTGCCATTTTTACCCTAAACATGTATCAGTTGCTTCCTAAATTTGCAGCATCGAAATTTCTGGATTTAACCAAATTATTAATTGAGCAATAGATCAATTATGATGGATGCTCATGTGATTCTGCCCATTAAAGTGAGCGGATCGAGTCATCTCGCCCAATGAGATTTGTTGCACGAAAACAGAATGCTAATATGGACAACAGAGAAGCGGTAATGGCATTTTATGAGAAGGCCCTAACTGTAAATAGCGAAACCAGACCAACCGAGGTACTAAAGCCATTGCTCGCGGATGGCTACACTTCCTCAAGTTCTGTGGAATCCAAAGGTGCTGAAGCATTGATGGGACAACTAGAATTCTTTTGGAAGATTGTACCTGACCTAAAGTGGGAACCGCAGGAAGTGATCAATCAGGGAGATGTATACATCGTGAGAAGCATCGCTACAGGTTCGCCTAAGGGAGACTTTATGGGTCTACCAACCGATGGCTCTAAATCCTTCAAGATGATGAGTATCGACATGCATACTATGAAGGATGGTAAGTTTGTAAGCACTACACATGTGGAAGATTGGGCGACTGCAATGAAACAGTTAAAGGGACCAGAGCCGCAGGACACAATGAAAATTGCAGGTGCTTATATGGAGGCTATGGGCAAGGGAGATATGGAAACCATGAAAGGGCTGATGCACGATGACATGGTTTGGCAAAATGAAGGAGACAGCCGTCTACCTTGGCTGGGCCCCTGGAAGGGCAAAGAGGACATACTGACCAAGTTTATGCCGCTCTTTGGAGAGCATTTCAAGACCACCAAATGGGAGACGCAAGATCAGCTCTCTGGTGGGGACACTGCGGCTTTTTTCGGACGCATGACTGGGGTGACAACAAAGTCTGGGCAAGAAACCACGGAGTTTACCTTTGCATTGCGAGTGAAGGTCAAAGACGGTAAAATCATTCTGTGGAACTGGCTGGAAGATAGTTTCGCTGTTTCTGAAGCTTACCATAGCGCCGGATAAGTTTGGCAGAGAATCTATCTGATAAAATTATTTGTGAAAGACCACAAACCAATCCGGTTTGTGGTCTTTTTTTATGTCGAATTAGTTGTGCTGGCGCGGTGGGGAGACCTGTCAAAATAGCCGGGATAGCAATGGAAATACTGCCGACAGCCAGGAGCTGAGTCGCCCGCTAGTGGCGGCTGCGACCGTAGGAGCAGACGGCAATAGCGGTGCAGCGAAGCCCTGGATGGTGGCAGTATTGCAATGGATAGCCCGCAAGTCCCTGGCGCGGCGAAATTTGCTTCGCTCCTAAAAAAGAATCTCCAAAATTAGTCTATCATCTGGATGCTGCCTTTCTTGTGCTGCAAGTTTAGGATGCCAATCCAGCGGCTAAACAGGAAACTCGAAACTTGGCTAACCATTTGGCTGAAAGGAGAAAAACGTACAACATGGACTACTTCAATCAAGAAAGCGAACGCCTGATCTTTCGAAAAATGATGCGAGAAGATATTCCAACCTGGATGTCTTTTTTTATCGACAATGAGAAGCTTAAATATGTGGGGGTAGATATCACCCTGGACGCAGAGACCCTGGCTACGCAGTGGGTAGAAAAGCAATTGAAACGCTATGCAGACGAGGGTTTGGGCCACCTGGCAGTGCTTACAAAGGAAGGGGGCAACTTCATTGGTGTGGGTGGAATCTTGCCGCGCGAATTTGATGGCAAGCGCGAATACGAGGTGTCTTATTCTCTGATTCCGAAGTATTGGAACAAGGGATATGGGACCGAAATTGCTCGTCAGATGCGAACCTATGGTTTTCAAAATGTAGACTCAAAGCGCCTAATTTCGATTATTGATAAAGCCAATACGGCTTCCATAAATGTAGCCAAAAAGAACGGAATGCATGTGCTGTTCGAAACGATTTACCTTGGCTTGGATGTGTTTGTTTTTGGTATCGAAAATGATCGCAAAGCTCATCGCTAATCTGCAATCGCAGAGGATCACTACATCGGATCAGAAAGCCCTCTTCGATTTGAAAATTTGTTCTATATTTGTTCGGTTCATGGGAATAGTCTCTGTAAAACATAAATGCTAAGATTGACAATGTTAAGATTACCCCTTCTTATTTTGCTATTTGTTCACTTCATTTGCGCTCGAAATTTATTTGCCCAATGCGATGAGGTATCCTTCGCTTTTCATGACGAATCGGGAGTTTCGATTCAGGGTCAATGTCTGTCAGAAGGCTCGGTTATTTTGCATGCAAGCCTTGAAGGAGGTGTGTTTTCAGGTCCTGGTGTGTCAGGTCAGGAGATATCGCTGACCGAAGCTGGCCCTGGACAACACCAGTATGTATATTCTGTGCAAGTCAATGGAACAGAATGTCAATCTGTTGAAGTTTTTACGATTTCTCTTCCACCAGATATTTCTGCTTATTTTGATCTTGCTGATGCACCGGTCAGTATTCTTTGTCCAAATGATCCGCCTGTACTGCTGGTAGCTGATTATGGAATTGGACTGTTTTCGGGCCCTGGGGTAGATAGTGCATCGGCCACATTCGATCCACAGCTGGTGGGTCCAGGCACATATAATATCACTTTTATAGTGGAGCAAGATGGCCTGATTTGTGAGTCTACCAAAGAAATAACAGTTCTCGGTTTGGATTTGTATGGCAATCCAATTGGTAATGGTAGCGCTCTTTCAACGCCTATTTGTTCAAATCAAGAAGAAGTTCATGCGGTAGGGATACCTGCGGGAGGAACCTTAGTCGACCAAAATGGCCTGGAGATAAGCACAGTGATCGATCCTGCAGCGCTCGGAGCTGGCGTTCATACTTTTGAGTATCTGGTGGAGGGAGTGGGCTGTGTTGGAGAGGCTAGCTTGGAGATAGTGAATCCCCAGGAGCCAGCCGTTCTTGGACCAATGCAAACTACCTTTTGCCTTGATGATGATCCGGCAGCTTTAATTAGCAATTTCGCTCATAACCCACCATCGACCTACCTGCTCCTAAATGGTGCGGTCGTGGATAGTATTTATCCAGCTATTCTAGGCCCAGGTATTTTTGACCTGTTAATGATGCATATTGAAACCAATGGCTGCACCACCAGGGACTCATTGACCATTGAAATTTTGGATTCAGGAGAACTTTGCTCCACGGCAATTGAGAAAATTCCGGAAATGCAATTTGAAATCAAAAGCCAGCATCCCAGGCAATGGAGCATTTTGTATCGCGGTCAAGGGACAGCAGAACTGAATTTCACTAATCTAAGCGGCCAGGTTTGCCAATATCAGCCTATCGATTCGGGTTGGAATCATGTGAAAAGCGATTTGCCATCCGGGCTTTATTTGATGCAAGTCCGAAACCACAGCGGTCAGTATGTCAAATCGGTTTTTATACACTAAAAGGTATTTCTGGAAAGTTCTCCACTTTTTTCTTACTTTTCATTCGTAGCGGAGAGCAGTATGAAGTTACGGACCTGCTGAAATCTGCTGATTATATAACACCGTCTGCAAATGAGGCACCAGGCAATCATAGAACACATTAGACAACGAGTCAAACTTACTGAGGTCGAAGCAGCGGCTGTGCAGGCTAGACTCAAAGAACGGAGTTATTTGAAAGGACAGTATGTGGTGCAGTCCGGTGACATCTGTCGCAATCAAACCTTTGTGCTGGAGGGGAAACTCAGAACCTTTTACCTGGATGATGAGGGTAACGAACACATTGTAGCCTTCGGTTTTGAAAATTGGTGGGTAGGCGACATCTGCAGTTTCAGCACGCAAACAGTTGCTGAATTCAATACAGAATGTATTGACTTTACAAGAGTGGTGCAACTATCTTACGAGGATATGGAGGAGCTATATGAGGAGGTGCCGATTCTGGAGCGCTACTTCCGCCTCATTATCCAGAGAGCCTACGGCAACATGTCAAAGCGAATAATTCACAACCATTCAATGTCTGCCAAGCAGCGCTATCTCCTTTTCCTGGACTCCTATCCAGAGGTAGCGCGAAAGGTACCCCAATATATGATCGCCTCTTACCTCGGCATCACCAAAGAGTTTTTGAGCAGCCTAAGAAAGCAGATTGCAAGCGAATCCAAGAGTTAAAATTCAATAGAACATTTTTTTTTGTTTTTAGAATTTGGAGCGAAATATATTCCTTCGCGCAA
>JAHDEE010000332.1:3216-5157 GCA_020629005.1 Chitinophagales bacterium | reverse complement strand
AAAGTATCAGCAAAATGGCAAGGACTTTAGCGGTAAGATTGCCGTCTTTAGATAGTTATTGATTCTCCATCCCTTAAGAAAAGCAAGGATAAGAATGCTGGCTAAGGAGTGCTTGCCCATTACTAGCCAGTATTCTTTTATCTCTCGTTTGCACGCTAAGGCAAAATATGTTGCCCCTACTGCTGGTTGATTGGTGCGTATCGGACGCTCCTTTCTCCTTGCTCTTTTCTCCTTGCTCTTTTAATGATCACTTTCGTTTTTGGCAACTCTTGTTTCAATTTGTAATACAAGTCTGCATCAAATCCGCAATTGGCAATGTTTAATACTTCGAGCTGCTGCATCGCTGATATGAAGCCCTCTGGGAGCTGCTTCAATTTATAGTTCCATTCGAGATTCAGGACTTTGAGGTTTTTTAGCTGGAGTATTTCGTCAGGAAGAGATTCGATGCCACAGGATTTCAAATGCAGTTCTTCGAGCGTGCTAAGGCTGGCTATTCTTCTATCTGGAATTCGCATATGACGGTCGTCCAGAATGAGCGATCGGAGATTTGGGTATTCGAAGATTCTGGAATCTAAGGTGGCTGCTTGCTTGTTTAGTCCTCCTTGATATCCCTGAATACTGAAGTCGAGATTTCGTACTTCTTCTTTAGGGAAAGAAGCGGCACGTTCCAGGCTTTTGAAGTGGATGTGCTTTGCATCAGGTCTCCATACAAGACTTCCATCCGGTCGAAGAATTTCATAGTTGTTTTTCTCAAGATTGCCATACTGAACCAGTAATAGGTCTCCAGCAAGTTTTCTCGTCAAGCGACAGGGTGGAAATTTATAAACAACCTGGCCATTACGATCAAAAAGATAGGCCTGCATTTTTGCTTCAGGATTTGAAGCGCCAACAATGGCAGTAGTATCTGCTTGTTCAATTTTCTCGCAGGCCAATATTTGTCCGTCGGAATAGTGAATCGTGTGATCCAAATACTTCGGTTTTAGGATGTATTCTCCATCTGTTCCAATCACACCAAACATGTTGCTAACGATATCCCTTACACGTGCAACTCCATGCTCAAAGTCGGTTCCCATAAGGAAAGACTGCTTGAAGGCGGGTTCTCCCTGAGTATTTATATAACTGGTCTTTTGATCGCTGCGAATGACCGCATATCCTTCAGAAAAGGAACGGGCAAACTCAAATTCTATGGGAATTGCCAGCTCACCTTGCTCATCAAGGTAACCGTACTGCGGTTCTGATAATGCTTTTCCCTTTTGACGTACCAATTGGAGGCCATCGCAGTATTTTTCGCCAGCGGCACTTGCTTGAAATTCGGGCAGTGCTGGAAAAAGCAGCTCTCCATTTTTGTTGATGAAGCTAATGCCTTCCTCAGTTTCCACTTTGGCTTTAGCATCTTGAAAATCCCAGGCCCGCTTGAATTGAGCTGCAATGACAATCTTGCCGGTGACATCCATGTAACCATATTGTTTGCCGTCTCTAAAGGCTGTGAGCCCTTCGGACACACGAGTCATCTGGTCGTATTGCCATCCACCGGTAATCTCACCTTTGTTGTTAATAATGGCTGTCTTGTTTTCCGCATTTCGGATGATTCCGTAATCGCCTTCAAAGTTGATGATTAGATCATCAAAGCTTTTTGAAAGATGGCCAAGTGTATCGAGCAGATAGAAGCTCTTGGAATCTTCATCCCTGATTGTCAACACTGCAGCTGAGCCGGCAAAGCAGTCAATCCGGTACATCGGGATGGCGGAGTTGTACTTCGAAGGAATGTTAGCGATCTCTCTTCCATCGCTATCAATTAGTACCCGGTCTCCCTGTACAAAGTCTTGCCAGACGAGGTAATGATTTTGGGCTTGCATAGCAGAGCAGAAAAGCATTTTTGCTGCAAACAGGAAAAGCCACTTTAAAGCTGTATTCATATTCTTGCTACTTTACTTCTAATCG
>JAHDEE010000332.1:0-3206 GCA_020629005.1 Chitinophagales bacterium | reverse complement strand
AAAAATGCCTCGTCTAAATCATCTCCAGCGACGTCAAAATCGGACCGTTCTTGATTCCCTATCCCTTAGGGATTACTTTACTTTCATCGATTGGCAGAAAGACGACTCCCTGCATACTGACATAGCCGTAGTATCCGTCGGGATGTTCTACTACGTATAATCCTGGTTTGGGTGCTTTTCTGAAAGATGTAAATACGGCATCTACCAGCAATTCTCCATAGCTGTTTGATGCGCCTCGTAGTCGGCCCTTATACAGGTGGCAAGGATCGTCATCCACACTTTGAATGATTCGATCATATTCAAATGGCGTTATCACTTCGTTATCTTCATTCAAGATGCCGATTTTTCCATCGCGTTTGCAGATCGCATAAAGAATACCTGGCTTATTGGTTTTGTAGTCAATATAGGTCTTGATGAAGAGTGCATCTGTAACATTGATCAGGGTGTCGATTTGCTGCTTTGGTGGAGCGTGTATATTTGAGCCGTATTTGGTCGTTACCAGCAGGGCAGGCTTTGAATCAATTTCTATTGCTTCTGTATTGGGTTTGGCTGGATTATCAGAAACCTCTTCCGAGATCATGGTGTTGGCCCACATGCGGTCTTCGATCAGAATATCTTGCATCTCTTTTGCCGATTTGCTTTCGCCCCAGCAATCTACATAGCGAGGCTCCGCACCTTCAGAAGTAATCTCCAGATCCGGAAAATCTGAACTTTTGTCCAGTACATGTATTTTGTGTTGGCCAAAGTCTACGATCATTTTGCCTTTGCCGTTAATGGCTGCCGTTTGTCCCCCTTTCTTGATTATGGCGACTGGTAACTTATAGCCAAAAAATACTGGGGCTTTGTCCAATTCAATAGGGTAGACTACTTCTCCAGTCTTGTAACTAACCAGACCATGCTTTCTATCTGTAATCACTTTTACAAGCTCTCCTGATTTGAAGCTTGTGCGAAGGTCATGGTATTCATAAGGGATCAGCACTTTGCCAGTTTGGTCAATGGCACCCCACCTTTCCTCTTGCTTAGCGGCATAAACCAGATCCTTTTCATCCATACGATCGGGTAGTCGAATGTATTGGAAACTGGGTTGGATGAGAACTTTCTTGTTCTCGTCAATGAGTCCCCATTTGCCTTGTTTGGCGAAGGGGTAAATGACTGGAGTGACTTCTTGCGATTGTAGGCATTGGCATAACAGAAGTGCAGCCAGAAGACCCAGGAGGAATCTAGATAATTTCATACTACAAAATACAAATTTGCCAGCCTGGCAGGACTTCTTAGGCCGTGAAAACGCGTATTTCAGTAATCAAACCGTCACTGATCCTAAACCATTCGCAAATTGGCATTCCTTCATTTTCCCATCGGTACCAAATTACCACGCGATCTCCTTCTTCCACTAGCTCCAACAATGTTGCATGGAAGGCGGGCAACTTTCCCCAGCAAACTTCCATGAACTGTTCAAGGTTCGTGAAGCTGCCCTGTTTCGAGTGATGCTGGAAGTCTTCATGTAGATACAGCAAACTTTCATCGCCGGTTTGCCAGGCACGATAGAAATCGCGTACGATTTGTTTGTTGGTCATGAATGGATTAGTTTCTCATTAACGTTCGCTTGTTATGAAAATCGTCCAGATAAGACTAGACAAACCAACAGAAATGATTAGTGAAATGTAGAGTCCAAAATCGGCCATTTGGTAATTGCTGAGCAGTAGCGGAGGAGTCAAAAAGGCAATTGGGTAAACAGCTCCCTGCATTAGGAATGCCAGTCCAGCATTCCGTAATCTGAATACAAAGGAAGTTAGAATGTATACTGCAATGGCCAGCGTGATGCCCATAGGGATCATTCCCAGGTTTTTTATTCCGGAAATTCGATCCACAGATGTGAAAAGTTTGTTGGATATAGTAGCAATCCGAAAAGTGAAGATGAGCGCCAGGACGGAAAGGAAGAACACGGTTCCCGGTCTCTTGGTTTTGGCAGCCAGAAATCCTGCAAAGCAACAAATGGAAACGACGTATGCTGCTGCGACAGTATACTCTCTAAGCTCTCGGGCATAGCTGGCAACGGCAAACATTCCGATTATACAGGCTAAGGTAGCAAGGAGGGCAGGAAGCCATTTTCGGGTGCTGGACATGCCTGCGAAGGTAAGCAATTGCACTAAAATTGGAATCCTGCTGACTGACAAGAGCAGGCGTATTGATGCTGAAATAAATGTGTATATTCGATTCTCAAAAAATCGTGAAGCTGAATAGGCAGTTACGCTGAATTACCAAAACATAATCACTCCCATGAATCCTATAAAGGTGTTTATCTCCTACACAAGAGCCGACAGAGAAATGCAGGAGCAGCTTGTGCTGCATATGGCCGCGCTGAAAAACAGCGGGCAGATCGAAATCTTTCTTGATCGGGAAGGTATACAAGGAGGAGACCTCTGGGAGAAGAAAATTGCCACGGCCATAGAGGAGGCTCAGATCATGCTTTGTTTGATTACCCCGAGATTCATTGCCAGCGAGTATGTGGGTATAGAGATGAATCTCGCAAAGCCGAGGGCGGAAGCTGGCGATTTGAAAATTGTGCCTGTGTTAATGAAACGATCTGACTTCGGCACTATGTGGTATAGCAGATACCAGGCTTTTCCTCCCGATGGGCAGTTTATATCCAAAATGGAAGATCCGGATGATGGCTATCTGGCTGTGGTCCACAATTTGAAAAAATTGATTGCCAGTATCAGAAAGCAGGAGGAGCCTAAGGCAGCAGAAGAGGCTGGATCAAACTCGGCTCCTACACTGCCACCGGATAGTCCCACTGAATCTGTGCGTAACGCAAGTGGAGGTGGTTCTTCCAGTGGAGGCAGTAATAGCTCTTCAAGTCTTGATGGTGTAAAGGATTTGGTTTCCGCGGGTAAAATTGGCCTTGCTTTAGAACGTTTACAAGATGCTGCAAAGTCTGATGCTGATAAGAGCAATCAGGTCATTCTCTTGCAGAGTCGCTGGAATGGACTAAGGCGAAATGAGAGCATGGGGGTGATTAGTGCTGCCGATGCTAGTATGCAGAGAAATCGCATTACGCATGCGGTTTTGTCTCTTGTGGATGATTTTTCCTGAATTTTCCGATTGTGACATGTTGTTTGGCCCACTACCCTAAATGTGATAGGGATAGGAGCGGAACGAGCCGCAGTCAGCCTGCCAGTGAGGCATGCCTGATGGGGGCTCGGAGC
>JAHDEE010000057.1:25950-30261 GCA_020629005.1 Chitinophagales bacterium | reverse complement strand
CGAAACTTCTTTTGTTTCTTGAGAATTTCCTTGTAATTGAATCTTGTATGTAATCGTGCGCGAATCAAGCCCTCATTTGCTGAATCTACTGTGAGAAAGTAATCAGTAAGCATCGCATAGTAGGCCTTGCGATGATTAAAATCTGATGCAGGATCAATCTCCTTAAAGTGGAGAAGAACCCAAAGCTCGAAGGCATCATTACTCCAGGCAGTTTTGATACCTTTTCTCCGTGCTAACTCAAGTGATTCATCAAATGCTATGTGACCCTCCATTACTTTCTGATCGCTAATACCTTCATCATCCAGCTCGATGTCTCTATCAAAAACACACCAAACGGAAACACCATCATCCACAATTGAAGCATTGACATCACTTGTGTCAAACAATTTCAACTCTGCGCATTTTACAATTGCTTTTGTTACATTGGTATAGGTGCTCCTTTGCTTCGGAAAGAAGTTAACTTTGATCTTATCCGTTACAAAGTACTTGAAATAGGTCGGCTCGCTTACTTCGTCTTCGCAGAAAATATAGAAGACCTCTATCGAATTAGGACTCCGGACATCTGCTGTTCTAAGATTCCAAGGTTCTGTCATTGTCTTTCAATTTCACTTATGACAAGTTCTTGCAGCTTTGGCAATGCACCATACAGGCCGGCGAGATATTGTCTGGCAAAGTCAGCATTATTCCTGATACCTTTTAGGTCAGAAAGAGAATATAGCTCAGTGGCATTGTCCTCGATCTTTTCAGTAAAATAAAATTGATCACGTCGCATTATTGAAGGAGACATTAGACTAGTGTCGTGGCTGGTAAAAAGTAACTGTGAGTTCTGCTTATTAATCTTCGGATCGTTAAACATTAATAGCATCTTGTGGAGCAAAGATGGATGGAAATTACTATCGATTTCGTCAATAATGAAGAAGGATTGTCGTGCTGTGAAGGCTACAATCAATGCGCCAGCAAAGTCGTACAATTTCCGGGTTCCTGAAGATTCAGTATGGGCTAGATTTAGTGTGATTTCCCTAACTTCCGAAAGGTCATTGACATAGCGTTTGGTGAAATTGACTTTTTCATATTGTCCAACCGAATCTCCATGAGACTGGACATCCCAGAACACGTTGTCGTAGTCCAGATCAAATGCTCTGAGGAATGTAAGTAGTACATGTTTCTGGCTTGGCTCGTTGAAGATTAGGTCCAATGGGAAATTCCATGAAGTAAAATTACGGTCCATTCCTCGAAGGTAGCTTTTGAGCACGGATTGAATTTTGTGGCAAATGTTGTTTTCATCAAAGGCTGCTGCATGTGCAAGAAAAAGAGTCTGCTCAGACTGTAATGAAGGTATCCTCTCCGGTGCGAGCATCTTGTTTGAAACACTGTTCATTGTTCTTGTGAAAAGTTCTACCTGATTTTTTACCTTTGGTCCGTACAGCCATTCGTTAGCTACGAAAACTTTCTGCCATGTCAAATTATCTTGACTCGTGTCTTTTTTTTTCTTTATGGTGAATCCATAACGATATTTACTGCCGCCGATCAGCAAGACGATTTGAAAGTAGACTTCAGAATCTTCAGGTTTATCCTGATACAGAAACGGATCTAGTAGTAAGTCCATAAACGGAGTCGCATAGCCAGAACCATGTCCAGAGTACAGCAAAAAGGCGTGCAAGCTCTTGACCATATTGCTTTTCCCACTTGCGTTCGCACCGTAGATTCCTACGGTTTTGAAGAGAGAGGTATCTCCAATTTGGACGATATTATCTTTATCAACGTGTACATTTTCCTTGGAGCTTTTCAATCCAGTGGCAGCAAAGCTGATTGTCTGCAATTCTTTAATCGATCGAAAGTTCTTGCAACTAAATTCGACTATCATCACTAAATTTTCATGGTCAATGTAGCAGTTTATTTGGCTAGAGGGTAATTTAGTGCAAATTTTCAAATAAACTTGCTGCGCTGTGGGTAATTTTGGTGGTATTTGAAATTTTCATGCAGTGGAAATTTTGTATGCACGCTGCCCAGCAGTGCTCCTATTATACGTCTATCCCTTGCACATCGGACGAATTGCCCGTTTCCAAATTTGAGGTTTCGGTAGGAGGATGAAGAACCAAAAACCGCATAACCACGAGCCACTGCAGCTGCAAAATAGCCCGGGGCGAAGTGGTACGAGGTAGCCAGCTGGCGTGGTGACTGCCGCACCGGCGGGGCTCGGAGCTTGCCGGAGAGACCCGCAGGTGCGAGCAGGAACAGCCAGATGGCTGCCGAGTACAAGCGGAGCACCGGCAAGCCCTTTCTACGACCGAATTCGCTTCGCTCCTAATGATTTATAATAACGTCTCGGGGATTGTGTAATATCTCAGCCCAAATGCCCAATCCCCAAAACAGATACTTACGACTAGCCAAGCTGTCGGAGCGACGGGGACGTCACGCCGTGCGTTGGGCAATCTGCAATCCGTAGTCTGTAATCGCTAATCTCACATCCCCAATCCCCAAAACAGAGACTTACGACTAACCAAGCTGTCGGCGCGACGGGGACGTCACGCCGGGCGGCCGGAATTCCGTAATCCGTAATCCGCGGTCACAAATCCCAAATCCCAATACTTGCGACCTGAAAGCCAAATTCCTACCTTTGCGCCCATGAAAAATTCAAACGATACTTTTAAGGCGCTGATCTCCCATTGTAAGGAGTATGGTTATGTGTTTCCATCTAGTGAGGTATATGATGGTTTAGGGGCGGTATATGACTATGGTCCCTATGGTTCGGAGCTGAAAAACAACATCAAACAGTTTTGGTGGAGTGCGATGGTGAAGATGCACGAAAATATCGTTGGGATTGATTCTGCGATCTTTATGCATCCAAAAATTTGGAAGGCATCGGGGCATGTGGACGCTTTTAATGATCCTTTGATTGATAATATGACGTCCAAGAAGCGCTATCGGGCGGATGTGCTGATTGAGGAGTATGTGGATAAGATTCAGGCCAAAATTGATAAGGAAGTGGCCAAGGCAGCAAAGCGATTTGGGGATGCCTTCAATATAGAGGAGTTTTTGAGTACGAATGCTCGGGTGCTGGCCAATCAGGAGAAGATTGATACGGTGATGAAGCGGTTTACGACTGCTACGGAGGCGGGGGATTTGGCGGAGATGAAGCAGATCATTGTCGATGCGGAAATTGCTTGTCCGGAGAGTGGATCGCGGGAATGGACGGATGTACGTCAGTTTAACCTGATGTTTGCTACCGAGATGGGTTCGCTTTCGGCGGAGTCTAATAAGATTTATTTGCGACCGGAGACCGCTCAGGGGATTTTTGTGAATTTCCTGAATGTGCAGAAGTCTTCTCGACAGAAGATTCCTTTTGGAATTGCGCAGATTGGTAAGGCGTTTAGAAATGAGATTGTAGCGCGTCAGTTTATCTTCCGTATGCGGGAGTTTGAGCAGATGGAGATGCAATTTTTTGTGCGTCCTGGTGAGCAGAAAAAGTGGTATGATGAGTGGAAGTCGAGAAGACTTGCCTGGCATAAGGCCCTGGGATCACCTGCGGAGAAACTACAATTTTATGATCACCCGAATCTGGCTCATTATGCGGATGCGGCTGTGGATATTCAGTTTCAGTTTCCTTTTGGATTTAAGGAATTGGAGGGTATTCATTCAAGAACTGATTTTGACCTTGCCAAACATCAGGAATTTTCTGGTAAGAAGATGCAATATTTCGATCCGGAGATTAACGAAAACTATGTGCCCTACGTAGTAGAGACCTCTATCGGTTGTGATCGTACCTTCCTGGCGGTGCTGAGCAATGCTTATTGTGAAGAGGAAGTGCCCAATGCAAAAGGCGGTACAGATAAACGTGTGGTGCTTAAGATTCCTGCGCCTTTGGCCCCTGTGAAAGTGGCGGTGCTGCCTTTGGTAAATCGCGATGGCATGCCGGAAAAGGCCGGGGAGATTATTGATCTGCTCAAGTATGATTTCAATACCCAGCGCGATGATAAGCAGACGATTGGTAAGCGCTACCGACGTCAGGATGCGATCGGTACGCCTTACTGCGTGACGGTGGATACAGAAACCCTGGAAAATGATACGGTAACGCTGCGTGAGCGGGATTCTATGGAACAGGTGCGACTGCCGATTGCTGAATTGAAGGCTAAGATAGGGGAGAAGGTTAGTTTGACGGAATTGTTGAAGGAGCTTTAGGCAGATCTCTATTGTAGAGACGCATCGTACGCGTCTCCCCCGCACAGACAGCTCGCTATCGTAGAGACGCATCGCATGCGTCTTGGTGCTTGTAGGGACGCCGCCAAATCCGCATCGTACGCGTCTTGGTGC
>JAHDEE010000057.1:0-25850 GCA_020629005.1 Chitinophagales bacterium | reverse complement strand
GCGTCTTGGTGCTGATTGGACTAATTGGTGCTGAAGAGGCGCATCGTATGCCTCTTGGTGCTAAAAGCCCAAACCTGGCCCTATATTTTCTACAGCAGGGTAGAATGCCGGACAAGCTCTACAGATACCAGAAAATTGCTGAGCACGTTTAACTATTTTGCATTCTGCAGTCAAAGCTTAGGTTCTTTCAAAATAATTAAACAATAACAATGAAGAGTATCTTGCATTTAGGCCTGGTTCTACTAATGTTTTTTGCCGCTACGGCCATTAGTTCTGTTCAGGCCGGTGGGGAAGGAAAAGGTGCCATACAGTGGTACAGTATTGAAGAAGGGCTCGCATTATCAGAGCAAAGCAACAAGAAAATGATCATTGACATCTACACAGACTGGTGTGGATGGTGCAAGAAACTAGACAAAGTGACCTTCAGCCACCCAGTGGTAGCTGAATACATCAACGAGAACTTCATACCGGTGAAACTGGATGGGGAAATGAAGGAAACGGTAGTGCTTCAAGGTCAGGAATTTAAGTTCATCCCAAAGGGCCGCAAAGGAGTCCACGAACTGGCCAACTATCTGATGAAAGGCAATCCCACCTATCCTTCGGTCGCCTTTTTGGATGAGAAAAAGGAAGTAATCACCGTTCAGCCAGGCTTTCTGGAGCCAGCAGATATGGATAAGCTACTGAAATTCATTGGTGATGACTACTACTTGAAAACACCCTGGCCGATGTTTGATCGAAACTACAAGTCGAAAATCAAGAAAAAGTCAGGAAAATAAGCCTAAATTTGATCAGTCAGTGGAAGAATGCTTTTTTGGCACTTTTCCGTAAAGACTATCAGCATAAAGAGCCCGCTCGATCGAAAGATCTGCGGGCTTTTGCTTTTTTGCACCTTGCACCTTGCTCCTTTCTCCCCAACTAAAACCAATACGTCCCCTTCGCCACCAAGGCCCGGTTCTTCACCCCAAAACCCTCCGTATCGTAGTTATCCGTGTAGACCAGGAAGAAGTCAGACATAGGGCGGAAGCGCCACTGGAATCGTGAGTTAACATTGAAATTCTCGGCTTGGGTATTGTATTGCAAAAAGGTCGAGAAAAACAGTTGGGGCGTAAAGGATAGCTCCACTCTTGGCCCCAAAAGAAACAATTCGGCATCATTGAATCCCTCTGGGAAGTTGATCTTATTGTAGGCCATACTAAGAGAGAAATTCCCCCAGGGCTGCGCTCTGTAGGTTAGATCTGCACCCAGATTCAAGCGGTCAGCATTGAAGAACCCACCGTAGCCTGCGTCAAACTCACCGTAGATGCGCTTTTGCTTTGGGGTCGTGAAATTGATGGAATTGAATAGGAAGGTATATTCCTGCACCGGAAGTACGTTTCCGGCGATCGCGGTTGGGTACAGGGTGTTGGCAATGCTATACTGAGATTCCAGGTACAAAACACTGTTGTTCATCAGCTTTGCCTCTCCGTAGATTGATGGATTATAGTCTCTGAAATCCCCGTTCTTTTCCAAAAACATCTTGCCTTCGTATCCGACTAATACGTAATTTAATAAGGATGACTTTTCTCTATAGGATCGATAGAAAAAGTCATGATAAGAGGCCAAATAACCGACTCTTTCGGTGTTGCCCGTCTCGGCATCATAGTGGTAGATGTCAGGCACAAAACCGACATCAGTCACGTAATCTTTACCTACATGCTCCAGCGTAAAAAAGGCACCAAAATTCAAGCCCGTATACCCGATATCCCAGGCCGCCAAAACCGGATCGTCAAAAGATTCATTATCCATTGCATAGTGAAGGAAGGTTTCACTAAGCCACTTGCCGTTTTCAGAGCGAAACACAAACTCCCCTCCAAGAATCCGATTGTAATCTTTATTGGCGAAACTGTTCTCCTCCATGCCCTGACGATTCACCAAAAATCCACGGATATAGGATCTGGAAAGTAGCTTGCGCTGTAGAGACAAGGCCCCATAATTTTGACCTTCCAGGTTAATGTCATCCACCGATCTGGTTTGCATAGTCATTGCTCCGATACGCCAATTTCGGTCGATGTTGCCGCTCAGCCTGGCCCCAAACAGTATCGGAACCAACTGACCAGAAGTGCTACCAATGCGCCGAGAGAAAAAGGGACGGAACGGACCCGCACCCAGGCGAAACATATCGCTGTTTTCCAGGAAGAAAGTTCGCCGTTCCGGGAAAAAGATCTCAAAGCGATTTAGGTCGATCACCTGTCGATCAACTTCTACCTGAGAGAAGTCGGGATTTACCGTAATATCAAGATTTAAGGAGGAAGTGACGGCCACTTTTGCATCTACACCCACTCCATAGTCAGGTTCCGCATCCTCCTCGGCCTCATAGTCTTTGCTGACTCCAAGTCGTGCATAAGGAATCACAGCAAGGCCCAGGCTGTTGTTTGCCGGAGCCTTATCCCAGATCAGCTTTCCCGTAAAGCTGAGGTTGGCTACATTAAATTGTCTTGGTACTGGAACCCATGTTGAAGTCTCGTTTCGCTTCAGGTCATTGCGCGAAAAATTGACATTCCATTGTTGCACGTTTTCCTTGAAGCGGATATTGCGAAACGGAATCGCTATCTCCACCACCCAGTGATCACCATGCCTGGACACCTCTGAAAACCACTTGGTGTCCCAACTTGTAGTGACTCCATATTCACCACCGGCCACCAGAATACCATCCCGTTGCACACCCATTGGGTTCACAGAAAAACTAAAGCCATTGGTCTTATCACTAAATGGATCCAGGAAAATGGCAAAGCCATCGTTGATTGGAAAAGAAAAATCTCGCTTAAGAGACTGTATCACATAGTCACCTGCGAGATCATCATAGCAGATGGCGCCCACATAAAGAAAGCGGTCATCATAAGTCATCCGCACAGCAGTGCGTGTTCCCGCAAAACTGGTGTCAGAAGGGAAGTTCTGATAGAAAGAAGAAACCTCATGAGCAGATTCCCAGCAGGACTCGTTCAGCTGACCGTCTACCTTTATGGCTTCAGAACATTCCTTGATGGATATCTGGTATTCTTCTTCGGCAAGAAGAGAAGGTTTGGCCAATAGAAGAACCAGCAAAAGCAGCAGCAGACGAGACATGTGGCGGTGGTTTGGTACTTGAGCTGCACAAAATAGAGACAATCAAAATCTCAAACGGTGCATCGGCGAGAAACTAACAATAATTAACAGCCTTCGCCCAATACAAAGCTACTGCGCTGCAATAAAGTTCCCTTTCTGCTCTCTGTAAACCAACACATAAAAAAGCACATCCAAAGCGGCTGCTCACCACCAGTAATACCTAGGAAATCTTAATTGAGTCTATAGGTCGGAACAAGCAGAAAATCCGGTATCCGTGCCGGAAACTTCTCTCCGGTCTTTAGATTAATCATTTCATAGCTGCCAAACATCTTTCCAAAGTCAGACTTCAGGAAGCAGCCAGAAACATATTGGTATCGGTCGCCCGGCTTTAGCACCGGTTGCTGACCAACCACACCTTCGCCTTTAACCTCCCGATAGAAGTACACAGAATCAAAGATCTTCCAATACCGGCTAAGCAATTGGATAGCATCTTCACCTTCATTTTCAATAGTTACACGATAGGCGAAGGCATAATGCTGCGCCTTGTCTGGTTGGAAGAAAGTCTCCACACTTACCTTTACTCCCTGGGTTACACAAGAAACCATAATCAAAATTTTCAGGCTGCAAATTCAGTGGAGTGACGGGGCAGTTATTCCTTTCCTGAGCTTAGCAGCTGGTTAACTATTTTTGATGTCCTCTGAAGCAGAGTCTTGCTTAGTTGGTAGTAGGAAGGATTCAACAATAGCCAAAGCACCTTCCTTAGCTATTGGAAGCACATCATTGACAAGGGTCACATCAAAATTACCCTCATATTCCATTTCCATTCTAGCCCTCGCGATGCGCTTGCGAAGGCTCTCCTCAGATTCTGATTTTCTATTCCTCAATCTTTGTTCCAAAGCCTCAATAGAAGGTGGTTTAACAAAGACCGCAAGAGAATTTTCAGGATACTGAGACTTAATGTTCGTCGCTCCTTTCACGTCTACATCGAATATAACAACTTTATCTTGCTGCCAGATTCTATTTACTTCACTTTTTAAGGTGCCATAAATCGTTCCCTCGTACACTTCCTCGTATTCCAGAAACATTCCAGCCTCTATACGACGTTTAAACTCCTTGTCTTCCAGGAAGTAATAATCTTTCCCATCTGTTTCCTTTTCCCTTCTCGCTCTTGTAGTAGCAGAAACAGAAAATGCCAGCTTATCTGGCATTTTTTGCAAAAGATGTCGCACGAGCGTTGTTTTTCCAGCTCCAGAAGGAGCGGTAAAAATGATTAACTTTTCTTTCCCGTCAGTTACTTGCTCCATGACTAAATCTCTAAAAATCTACAAGATATTCATCAACTGCTCCTTGACTTTTTCTAATTGGTCCTTCATCTGCACCACTCTCATCTGAATATCAGCATCATTTGCTTTTGCGCCTATAGTATTTAACTCACGTCCTATTTCCTGACCTATAAAGCCAAGTTTCTTACCTACGCTATACTTATTGTTTTTCATAGTCTGCAAAAAGTGCTTGCAATGGCTTTGCAATCGCACTATTTCCTCTGTAATGTCTAGCTTTTCGAGATAATAGATCACTTCTTGTTCATATCGATCCTGATTGATACCGATTTTTTGGCCAATCTCCTCCAGCGACTGCAATATTCGCTCACGAATAGCCTTGATGCGCTTATCCGCCAAGTCAAGCACATCACCACGCTCGTTCAGTATGCTTTCTATGCGCTGCTTGATATCAATCTCCAGATTTGCACCCTCCTGGGTACGAAAAGCATGACATTGATCAGCCGCTTCGTTTACAAGCTCTTGAAGCACTTGCCATTCCTCCTCGCTAAGTTCCTCTTTTACAGGAGAGGTTGCATTCGGCAGCCGCATCGCAGTTGCCATTACATCTCCCGGATCCACATTCTGTTTAGCAGCTACTTCCAGGAAAGTGGCAATATAGTTTCCAACCAGATCCTTGTTAACCACCGCTCCGCCAGTTTCACCCAGCAACTCCACTCCAATATACATATCCACCTTACCACGGCCCAACTTCTTGCTCACCTGCTTTCGTATCACCATCTCTTTCTCCCGATACTCCTGCGGCAATCGCACATTGAGATCCAGCTGCTTACCATTCAAGGTACGCAACTCTACGCTGATCAGTTTAGCATTAAAATTCTTTGAGGCCCGACCATAGCCGGTCATGGATATTAGCATACACGAAATTTGCCACAAGGTACCTTTTTAGAGGAACTCGCCTGATAACAGAAAAAAAAATCCATGCATTTTGTGGATTTTCACCAATGATACACTCCTATATATTGATTGATAGCGAAGGCATTGCAGGTTCACCTGGCCCATTTTCATTTATGCCAGAATTTATACGAACAAATTGGCAGAAAAATAAACGTAGGAAGACTTAAATTTGTATAGCCTATGGTGAGCATAAAACAGGTACCCCTTTTGCCTACAGCCCATCGAAAACCAAAAAATCTTAAACTTAAATTATGGCAGACAACAGAAGCGACAAACTAAAAGTACTAAACCTAACCGTAGAGAAGCTAGACAAACTCTATGGAAAGGGTACCGTGATGAAGCTCGGCGATAGCAAAGTCGTAGAAACTGACGTTATCTCTACAGGATCTATCGGACTGGATGCTGCCCTCGGCATAGGTGGAATTCCAAGAGGAAGAGTAATCGAAATTTACGGTCCCGAATCTTCCGGAAAAACAACCCTAACCATACATGCCATCGCAGAAGTGCAAAAGCAAGGAGGCATCGCAGCCTTCATCGACGCCGAGCACGCCTTCGACAAAACCTACGCGGAAAATCTTGGAGTTGATGTCGAAAATCTCTACATCTCCCAACCTGATAGCGGTGAGCAAGCCCTCGAAATTGCCGATCACCTAATCAGCTCAGGAGCCATAGATCTCCTCGTAATTGATTCTGTTGCTGCACTAGTGCCAAGATCAGAGCTGGAAGGGGACATGGGGGACTCCAAAATGGGCCTACAGGCAAGACTGATGTCACAGGCCATGCGTAAACTTACCGGTACGATCAATCGAACTGGCTGTTCATGCATCTTCATCAACCAGCTGAGAGAAAAGATTGGTGTGATGTTCGGCAATCCGGAAACCACCACTGGTGGAAATGCCCTTAAATTTTATGCCTCCGTAAGACTAGACATTCGTCGTTCCAGTCAAATCAAAAATGGCAACGACATCATGGGTAATAAAACTCGTGTGAAAGTGGTCAAAAACAAGCTCGCCCCTCCATTCCGCATCGCCGAATTCGACATCATGTATGGTCAAGGAATTTCAAAACTAGGGGAGATCATCGACATGGGCGCTGAGATGGGAATCATCGATAAGAGTGGAGCCTGGTACAGCTATTCCGGCAGCAAAATTGGACAAGGACGAGAAAACGTAAAAACTTTCCTAAAAGACAACCCCGAGCTTGCCGATGAAATGGAAAAGCAAATCAGGGATAAGGTCTTCGGTTCCGAAGAGCTAAAAGAGGAAGCAAAGGAAAAACCAGCGAAGGCAGGTAAGAAAGCTAAGGAGCCTGTAGCCGCTGATGATGGGAAAAAATCTTAGTGGATGTAACAGATGTAAAGGCATAGCTGTAAGCAAAAAGTATTGAAGCAAAAATATTTGGAGCGAAACTTCAGTCCAACGCGTTGACTGTAGTCCGGCTATCCATTCCAATGCTGCTACCATACAGGGCTTCGCTGCACCAGTATCCGAGTCTGCTTTAAGGCAGCCTCGCCTACTGGGCGACTCAGCTCCTGTATGGCAGCAGCATTTCCATTTCTATCCGGGCTATTTTGCCCCATCGTTGTTCCGTGGTTGGTTTTCGATGATTGGTGGAGCCAATAGTAAAAACCATTGACGGAGCCCACGACGGTCGCTGAGCCAGAGTGGGTAAAAACCCAATTGGGAGTCTTCAACGGTCGCTGAGCGTAGTCGAAGCGCCCGTTGACGACGGACCACGGAACGTGATGTTTTTTTTTGGCGACTCCTTGCACCTTTCTCCATAATCCATACTCCCAAACTTCTGTATACCAATTGACATTTTCCCCCTTCGTCGAAGTTATTGCCTTTCTCTAGGACAATCTTGCGTATTTTATTGTACACATAGTGTAATTAAACTTTAAGTGAAGTCCATAAATGGACCTCCAAAGCCTTCCTAATAGCCTGCAAGTACCACAAGGCTATAGGAAGGCTTTTGCATTAAATAGGAATTGTTCTTATATAGAATGGGTTATGGGTCACGTGTTTACAAGAATTTTTCAAGGGCTTGCTCTGCCCCCACTGCTACTGCTTTTGCCGAACTTCACACTGAATGCACAAATTGTCATCTCAGGGCAAATTGACGCCAATACAGCGGTTCAAGATGTCCTCGTCGCGGGAGAGTGCTTGCAAGTTCAAAATATCACTTTCGCAGGAAGACCAGCACAGCTAGGTCAATTTACTGGAGGCGGATTTATGGGACTTAATGAAGGCCTGGTACTATCCACCGGGCAACTCAATGATATAGAGGGGCCCAACATAGGTTCGGGCTTTGCTGATCCCACAGGTGCTTCTACAGATCTAAACGGACCCAATGTTTCCGACACGGATATTGAACAAATCTCGGACAGTGGTGGCATCTTTGGACCAGATCCAAGTTACGACTGTGCCATTCTTGAGTTCGATTTCAAACCACTAAGTGATGTCGTTACTTTCAATTATGCATTTGGCTCAGAAGAGTACCCGGAATATGTAAATGCCAATGTAAATGATGGCTTCGGTTTCTTCCTTAGTGGCCCCGGAATCAATGGGCCATTTTCAAACAATTCCACAAATGTTGCACTCATACCGGGAACTAATGCAAATGTGACGATCGATGATGTCAATGCAGGGGTCAATACCACCTATTATTTATCAAACCCCAACAACTCTGCAAATTCCGAGTACGATGGATTTGCATACGGAGGTGCTGGTAATCCACTTGTAGCAACCCTGTCTGGCCTGACCCCTTGCGAATGGTATCACATCAAACTCGCTGTATGCGACATCGGAGATGGAATCTTTGACTCAGGTGTATTTTTGGGAGCCAACAGCTTTGTGGCAGGAATTCCGGCAGTAGCCACCTCTGCGGTACCAAACTCAATCTCTCAAACTGCTTCCGCCTATGAAGGTTGCGAAGATGGCTTTTTCTATATCGAAATACCAGTTCAGCCAGAACCAACATTGCTAACCTTTACTGTGAATGATGTACCAGGAGTCACCGATGCAGCCATTGGAACTGACTACTATCTTGAATTCAATGGAACCAATCTGGGAAATGGACCGGATTTCAGCATCACCCTGCCAGCGGGAGAAACCGTAGCGGAAATCCTCGTTGTTGGAATATCTGACGGAATAGTTGAGCTAAGTGAAATCATTGAAGTTCAGGTAACTATTGCGGATTGCGATTGTATGTTCCCGGATCCGGCTCAATTGGAAATCTATGATAGCGATGAAACCTACGTTGCAGAAAACAATGGAGACGTAACAATCTGTCCTGGCGAATCTTTCCTCGCTTTTGACTTTGTGGGTGGAAGTGCATTCCCTCCATACCAATTTGAATACACGGACCAGACAGGTGCTGTACTTAGCTCGGGAACAGCCCTGGGGCCAGTTGGCTATCTACCACCCGGATACGATTATCTGACTGGGGTCTACATCGATAATGTAACCACGAATACAACTTTGACGGCGACATTTATCGACGAATGTGGCCGTGAAACAGAAGTAGTCACCAACATTATTGTTTCGGACACGGTCGATCCCACAATAACAGACATTCCTCCCATCTGCCAAGCTGATGCTGCGCCATTGGTTTTGCAAGCAGCAGGATCAGGAGGAGTTTGGTCTGGTCCGGGAATCACCGATGTTGATCTGGGGACCTGGGATCCAACTGTAGCTGCTGCCTCAGGACCGGGACCTTATGCAATCACTTATGAAATCAACAATAGCTGTGGTTCTGAATCAGATGATACGGAGATAGCGATCATAGCGGGAGGAGATCCAACACTAACACCTGCAGGACCATTCTGCTCAGACGATTCACCAGTCCAGATTATTGCAGATCAGCCTGGTGGTACATGGGTTGGGCCAGGCGTCGATGCTACCGGAATGTTTGATCCTGCTGCTGCTGGCAGCGGATCGCACAATATTGTTTATGATACTAATGCCGGTGGATGCGGGGGACAAGATCAGATCACTATAGTGGTAGAAGCAGCGCCTATAGGCGATCCGTATGCGGAGACAATTTGTGAAGGTATCGCCTTTACCTATACTCCAACCACTAACATCGTTGGTACCACATTCACCTGGGACGGAGACAACGGAACAAGCGGCACTGGAGATATCTCAGACACACCCTTATTAGCTGATTCGCCAATCACCTACACAGTCACGCCAACAGTGGCAGGAAGTTCCTGTCCCGGCGATCCCTTCGAGGTAGTCCTGACTGTCACAGCTCCTGGCCTACCATTAACGGAAGGACCTTTTGAAGTATGTGCAGAGCAGGCCTTTACCTATACACCGCCGGGAACGGTGTCCTCCTACACGTGGTCTGGTACAAATGGAACCAACGGAACCGACAGTGGAATAACCTACGTAACCAACGTCCCAGAGACAGTTACTTATACGATAACACCAACTTCAATCTCGCCAACAGATTGCCCACCGCCTCCCTATGACATAGAACTGACTGTTTTACCCATACCCGAATTTATGGATGGAAGTGGAGAAATCTGCCCGGGCGAAAGCTTTACCTACGACCTTTCAGATCCAGGTGTCAGCTTTAGCTGGACGGGTGATAATGGCTCGATTGGTAGCGGCTCGATCAATGATACTCCAGCAGATGGATTGACAACAGTCACTTACACCGTATTGCCAACATTAGACCCTGTGGCTCCAAGTACCTTAGCTTGCCTTGGAGCGCCATTTCAGGTTATACTAACCATTGGTACCGAACCTTCTGGATCAGATGATTCAGCCGAAATCTGTGATGGGGCAACTTTTGATTACACATTTGTCCCAGTCGTTGCCGGTACGGTTTTCAATTGGGATGACGGTAATGGAAATACTGGAACAGGAGACATCAGTACAACCCCAACAGGACTAACATCTGTAACCTACACAGTCACCCCCACACTACCACCGCCCAGCACTTGCCAGGGCGAACCATTTGAGGTATTACTTAACATCAACCCTTCACCGGTTGGAACACCGGACTCGGATGAAATTTGTGAAGGCATGGCATTCAGCTTTACTCCACAAAGCGATACTCCTGGCGCTACATTCAGCTGGTCAGGAGATAATGGCAGCAGTGGTTCGGGAGACATCAACGATACTCCATCAAGCGAGGGAACTGTGGTCTACACAGTCATCCCAACAGGCCCGGCGCCAACCAGTTGTGAAGGTCCGCCCTTTGAAATAACACTAACAGTCCAGCCAGTTCCTGAGGGCACGCCCGACGTAGGGGAGATTTGTTTGGAAGAGCAATTTAGCTTTACACCTTCGGCGGATATTGCAGGAACGACGTTTGAATGGACTGGCTCTAATGCAACTTCGGGCACAGGAGACATTATCGACACTCCTTTGACCGCCGGAACGGTAACCTACTCAGTTACGCCTACTGCACCAGCTCCTGGTGCATGTCCAGGATTGCCCTTCGACATCGTATTAACCGTAACAGCATTGCCGATGGGAACTCCAGGAATGGGACAAATCTGTACCGGTGGAACATTCGACTATCCGCTCACTGCGGACATTGCTGGTACGACCTTCAGTTGGTCAGGAGACAATGGGACCTCCGGCACAGGAGATATCTCCGATGCACCTGTTGGACCTACTACCGTTATCTATACCGTTTCTCCTATCGGACCCACGAATTGCGTGGGACCTGACTTTGAAGTGGAGCTGAGCCTGATTGATGCAGTGACCGGTACACCCGATGTCGGGACTATTTGTGAAGGAGAGAGCTTCAGCTTTTCGCCAGTCGCAGATACAGCAGGATCAACGTTTACCTGGCAAGGGGATAATGGATCAAGTGGCACAGGAGACATTACAGATACCCCTACTACTCCAGGAACAGTGACCTACACGGTAACACCTACCGGGCCTCCGCCTGAAGCCTGTCCAGGAGTAGATTTTGATATCGTTTTGACAGTAAACCCTTCACCTATAGGACAACCAGATACAGGTACTATCTGCCTCGAGGAAGAGTTTATCATAACTCCGACAGCCGATGTAGCAGGAACGACTTTCACTTGGTCGGGATCAAATGGAACCACCGGCACAGGAGATATAATTGATACACCGGGAACTGCAGGCACGATTACCTATACTGTAACGCCAACAGCTCCGGCCCCGGGACTCTGTGAAGGAGATCCTTTTGAAATCGTGTTATCCGTCGATCCATTGCCGCTGGGATCACCAGACAGTGGAGACATCTGCGATGGAGAAACTTTCACCTTCACCCCGGTAGTTGATTTACCCGGAGCAACAGTCTCCTGGGTTGGAGACAATGGGAGCAGCGGAACAGGAGACATAACAGATACACCTAATGGAGCTAGTGCGGTGACCTACACAGTCACACCAATCAGCGATGCAAATTGTCCAGGTCCTGATTTTGAGATTAGTTTGTTGATCAACATTTCGCCCGTAGGTGTACCGGATTTCGGTGAAATCTGTGAAGGTGAAACCTTCACATTGGATCCGCAATCGGATATTCCCGGAACAACATTTGAATGGAGTGGTGACAATGGAACAAGTGGCTCCGGTACTATTAGCGATAGTCCGGTTGATATTCCTACGGTTGTCTATACAATTACGCCTACCGGACCTGCTCCTACCTCTTGTCAGGGACAGCCCTTTGAAGTCTTGTTGACAGTAAATCCAACACCGATTGGCGAACCTGCGAGTGAAGGTCTTTGCATAGGACAATCCTTCTCTTATAATCCAACTAGCGATGACCCAAATGCTACTTACAGTTGGACTAGCTCAACTGGCATCTCCGGCGATGGCCCGATTTCGGATGTGACCGTAGGAGGAGGAGTTGCGACAATATTTACAGTTATTCCAACAGGTGCAGCCCCTGGACTTTGCGAGGGAGAGCCGTTTGAAATTTCATTGGTCGCCTATGAGGCCCCAATAGGAAATCCACTAGTGGAAGGCATTTGTGAAGGGGAAAGCATCTCCATCCTGCCTACTGCCAGCCTGGCCGGCACCAGTTATAGCTGGACAGGAGATAATGGAACCAGTGGCTTTGGCCTCATCGACGACACACCTGGCTCCAATGTAATCTATACTGTTTTACCTGAAGGGCCAGGTCCGGGATATTGTGTCGGTGAGCCCTTTGAAATTGCGGTCTCGGTTGACCCGGAACCTATCGGAGAACCGGGGACTGGAACAGTCTGTGTCAACGAACAATTCGACTTTACTCCAGTAGCAAACATTGACGGAACCACCTTCAGCTGGTCTGGTTCAAATGGGTCCAGTGGTACTGGCGACATTTCAGATGTACCTACCACTGAAGGTACAGTGACTTACACTGTTACCCCTACGGGACCAGATCCAAGTGCATGTCCGGGACAACCTTTTGAAGTAGTGCTGACCGTCCTTCCATCGCCAATAGGCGAGCCTGGCGATGATGCGATATGTGAAGGAGAAGCATTTAGTTTTATCGTCTCTGCTGATACACCAGGGACCACTTTTGAATGGACGGGTGATAATGGCTCTGTTGGATCAGGAAATATTGACGACGTGCCAGTAGCAGCGGGAACAGTAATATACAGCATCACACCTACCGGCCCAGCACCCGAACTCTGCCCAGGAGAACCTTTCCAGGTGTCTTTGGTAATAGAACCACTCCCAATCGGCATTCTTGATATAGGTGAGGTATGTGAAGGAGACCAATTTGATTTTGAGCCACAGGCAGACATCCCGGGAGCAAGTTTTAACTGGACAGGAGACAATGGAACCAGTGGAAGTGGAAACATAATAGATAGTCCAACAGGTGTTACATCAGTAGTATATACTGTTACGCCATTTAGTCCGGCTCCAGCTGACTGTGAAGGGCTTCCTTTTGAAGTTATACTGACGGTGCTGGAAGCGCCAATCGGAACCCCGGAATCGGGGGTAGTATGTGACGGGGAATCATTTACCTACAGCCCGATAACCGATATTCCAGGTTCCACATTTGAATGGATAGGAAGTAACGGTACCAGCGGTACCGGCGATATTTCAGACACACCTACTGGCGTTTCAGAAGTGAGTTACCAAATTATACCTACAGGCCCGCCGCCTGTAAGCTGTTTGGGACAGCCCTTTGACTATGTAGTGACAGTCAACCCATTGCCAGTCGGAACGCCAGATGCGGCATCAATTTGCCTGGGGGAAAGCTTCGAAATTACTCCGATCGCAGACTTGGCAGGAGCAGTATTGGAATGGTCTGGGGATAATGGTACCTCAGGAGTGGGGGATATTATTGACCTGCCCGCTGCAGAAGGCACAATTACCTACACAGTTGTTCCGACCTCTGCTGATCCAGACAATTGCCCTGGTGAACCCTTTGATATTACACTAGAGGTAGATCCACTGCCAATCGGTACCCCTGATGAACAGGAAGTGTGCGCAAATCAACCATTTCAATATAGTCCTCAAACAGACTTAGCGGGGACGACTTTTACCTGGTCTGGCGATAATGGCAGCAGCGGTATTGGAGACATAGACGATATTCCGGAAGGCCAGGGCTCAGTAACCTATACCATTATTCCGATCAGTGCCGATCCTGCGCTATGCGAAGGGGAAGCATTTGAGGTAACAGTAAACATCAACCAATATCCGAGCGGTTTTCCTTCGGAAGAAGAAGTGTGTGAAGGACAAGAGTTTAGTTTCCTGCCTAATTCCAGCGTAGATGGAACGACCTTCACTTGGGAAGGTGACAATGGAAGCAGCGGAGTTGGTGAGATCATAGATAGCCCAACAGGAGTGGACCAGGTGATTTATACGGTCACACCAGTCGGTCCTGACCCACTAAATTGCCCGGGCAATCCTTTTCCTTTAACACTTAATGTGAGTCCTGCGCCAATGGGTGTGGAGGACGATTTTTATGTCTGCGAAGGGGAACAGGTTACCTACACACCTCAGGCAGATATTGACGGAACTACTTTCGAATGGACCGGCGACAATGGCAGCGCAGGAACAGGCGATATCATCGACGTGCCTCTTGGTGTTCCTGCAGTAATCTACACTGTAACTCCTGTGGGACCCGAGCCAGGACTCTGTCCGGGTGACCCATTTCAAGTAATTGTCGGAGTGATCAGCCCGCCGATTGGAAATCCCGAAACGCTGGATATCTGCGCAGGTGAAACAGTTGACTACAATCCTATCAGCTCTGATCCTAATGCACAATACATCTGGGAAGGAGACAATGGGACCTTGGGTGAGCTATTCATTTTTGATACTCCGGACATAGAACAGAGTGATGTGGTGCTTTATATCATTACGCCTTATAGTGCAGAACCAGAAAGTTGCGAAGGTATTCCCTTTGAGTTATTGGTCTTCATCAGTCCAGCCCCAGTTGGTGTCGAGGATGAAGCCATCGTCTGTGAAGGCGATGTTTTCGAATATGAACCCACCTCGGATGTGGAAGATGCAAGCTATTCCTGGACAGGAGATAATGGCTCAAGCGGTACAGGGGCAATCTTTGATAGCCCAGGCGATGCTGGAGAAGTGATATACACAGTAATACCAACAGGAGCCGAACCCTCAGCATGCGAGGGAGAACCATTTACTATCAGCTTGACTGTACAAGCTGCTCCAATCGGAGTTGCTGGAGAAGGGCTCATCTGTGAGGGAGAGGATTTTTCCTTTCAACCTGAATCAGACATTCCAGGTAGTAGCTTCGAGTGGGTAGGAGACAATGGTTCTAGCGGAACGGACGAGATTGTCGACAGTCCCGATGGCAGTGGAACAATCACCTACACGGTGACCCCAACAGGACCTGCTCCGGATAATTGTCCAGGAGAAGCCTTCGAGGTCACTTTGACAGTCAATCCTACACCGGAAGCACCGGAAGTACTTGATCCCGACCCAACTTGCCTCGGTGACGAAGCTCCCACGGTAACTGCTAGTGGTGCTGGAGGAAGCTTCACCTGGTTCGATGGTGACCCAGAAAGTGGTGCTTCAGAAATCAGCAGCCAGATCACGCTGGAGCCTGGTGATAACAATGTGGTAGATACTTCCGTAGAGGGTACTTACAGCGTATGGGTTTTGGTGACAGACGAGGCTGGCTGTGTAGGCCCTGCAACAGAAGTAATCTTCGAAGTTTTGGCGGCTCCTGATGCGGAAGCCTCGAATGAGGGGCCCTATTGTGAAGGGGAAGCGATCGCCCTATCTGGTAGCAGCACTGCTGAAGGATCCATCATTGAGTATCAATGGACCGGCCCTTCAAACTTCAGTTCAACCGCCCAAAATCCGGCCAATGCTACTGAGGCCGGTACCTATGAATTAATCGTGCTTGTTGATGGCTGTCCATCGGAGCCAGTCTCCACAATAGTAGAGACTCGCGAAAGTCCGATAGCAACAGCGGCTTATGGCGGCCCTTATTGCGAAGACCAGCAAATTGATTTGACAGGAACAAGTAGCATCACCTCTGGTGACGTACAGTTCGAATGGACTGGTCCAGGCTACTCAAGCAGTGATCAGAATCCGTCGGATGCTACCGAGGCAGGTACCTACACCTTGATAGTGACGGTTGACGATTGTCCATCCGAACCTGCCACAGTCGAAGTAGAGTTGCTTGATCCGCCACAATCCATTGCGGATAACACAGGGCCTTTCTGTGAAGGAGAGGCTATCATAATCACTGGTGATACAGATCTATCAGGTGATATACAATATTCCTGGACAGGTCCCAACAACTACAGCTCTTCAGAACAAAATCCCACGGAGGCCATCGACGAAGGTGACTATTCATTAACCGTTACAGTAAATGGCTGTGAATCAGAAATAGCAACGACTACAATCGTAATAAATCCCGAACCGGTAGCATCATTCATTATTGCACCAGTAGAGGTCTGTGCTGATGGCACTGACTCGGTGACCGTTACTTTTGACGGTACGGTACAAGATCCCTCGGCAGCCTCCTTTGTTTGGGACTTTGGTGGAGGAAATGCCAACCCGGGAGCTGGCATTGGCCCTCACGAGGTGAGCTGGCCAGGAGGTGAAGGACCAGCATCAATCAGCTTGTCCATCACTGAAAACGAATGCCAATCAGATGAGTATACCGATCAAGTTCAGCTTTCGGCTCCGATAGATCCTCCAAACATTACCTGCTCTTCGACCATAAATTCAGTAAGCTTCGAATGGAGCACCGTGGAAGGTGCAGATTCTTATGATGTGCAAGTCTACATTAACGGAAGCTCACAGTCAAGCTCAAATACTACTGATACCTCGCTTACTGTTTCTGATCTAAGCGAAGGAGATGAGGTGGCTATAGAAATCGTTGCAGTAGCCTCCGCCGATAATGCTTGTGGCAACAGTGAACTTAGTTCCGAAAGCTGCACGGCAGATAACTGCCCTGCTATAGTCATAGTTCCGGACCTACCAACAGATCTTTGCATCAGCGATGCTCCCGTAGCGATTGTTGTCGATCCTGCAGGCACCACGTTCACAGGTCCAGGTGTTACTGCTGTGCAATTTGATCCTGCAGCAGCAGGTACCGGAACACATCAAATTGACTTCGCTTTCGCAGACGTCAGTGGTTGTGAATATGAAGACAGTTTTACAATAACAGTCAACCCTGATCCAACTGCCGACTTCACTGTAGACCCCTCAACTGTTTGCGGAGATGGCAGTACCGTGGCAACGGTAAGTTTCACTGGAAATGCAGGTCCCGCTGCCTCATTCGATTGGGATTGGGCAGGAGGCACAGCCGTACCTCTTGGAGCGCAAGTGTATGAGGTTTCCTGGCTCAGTACTAATGCTACAGAGACCATTTCCCTAAGCATTGACGAAAATGCCTGTACAGCTGAAAACACTGCCCAAATAGCCATTGCCCAACCACTTGTAGCGCCTTCGGTGAGCTGCGAAAGTACGACAACAAGTGTCAGTTTTGCATGGGACGCAACCACTGGTGCAAGCGGCTATCAAGTCTTAATCTCCGTTGACGGTGCGACTGCAACGACCGCTGCTGACTATGATGGTAGTTCAACAAATTACGAGCTGTCCGGTCTGCCGCTTGGCAGTCCGACTACTGTTGAAATTACAGTAATAGCAACTGGGCCTGAGCCATGTGGAGATTCAGAGCCGGCAAGTACTGCCTGCACAACTGGAGATTGTCCTTCAAATCCTATAACCATGGATTTGCCGGAAGATTTCTGTGAAGATGCGACAGCAATAGATATCTCATCACTAATTGGCCCGGATGGAGCCGTTGCCACTGGAGACGGAATTAATGGATCTACGCTCTTTGCAGAAGGTCTTGATGCTGGTGGTCCCTACACCATTACCGTCAATTACACCGATCCAACAACTGGCTGCGAATACGAAAGTCAACATCAATTTACACTTGCTACGGTCCCGCTTGCCGATGCCGGAGCCTCCGTTCTGCTTACCTGCCAGGATGAGGCTGTGACACTGGACGGTAGCGGATCTAGTCAAGGGGGGGAGTTTGCCTATAGTTGGGATGGTCCTGCAATTGAAATAGGAGGATCTACCTTGACACCAAGTGTTAGTCAGGCTGGCCTCTACACATTGACAGTAGTAAATACAACAAATGATGCCTGTGTGGCCACTGCGCAGGTGGAGGTCACCCAAGACCTGAATGCTCCAATTGCCGATGCCGGTGCCAACCAACAGTTGACCTGTTCAACCACAGATGTCACGTTAGATGGTTCTGCCTCCGCCTCGGGGCCAAACATCCAAATCGCCTGGTCCGGACCAGGCATCACTGCTGAGAATGAAACAGCACTGATGCCAGTGGTAGAGCAAGTAGGAGTCTATACAATCGAGGTAACAGATACAGACAATGGTTGCGTGGCCACCGCTCAGGTAGAGGTGACGCAAGACGCCAGCCTTCCAGTAGCTGATGCCGGACCGCAACAAACCTTGACCTGTACAACTACTGAAGTAGTCCTTGATGGTTCTGCCTCAAGTATGGGAGCTGATATCCTGGTCTTATGGGAGGGGCCAGGAATTGATGCCTCAAATGAAACGCAAATTTCACCCGCTGTAACTTCAGAAGGTACCTATACGCTCACGATCACCAATATCAGCAACAACTGTATTGCTACTCAGAGTGTGGAAGTGATTACCAGCGCTGATATTCCATCGGCTGATGCTGGAGCAGATCAAACGATTACTTGCCAGACAACATCAGTTGTATTGGATGGTTCCGCCTCAAGCGGAGGACTGAATCTGAGCTATCTCTGGGAAGGACCAGGAGTTGATGCTGGAACGGAAACCGAAGCTGTGGCAACAGCAACTAGTCCCGGTGTCTATACCTTAACAGTTACAAATAATGACAATGGTTGTATCGACTCTGACGAGATTTCCATCGATCAGGATGGCGATTTGCCAACAGCAAATGCTGGTGCAGATGCGGAACTGACCTGCATCCTAACCGAGATCGAATTAGATGGCAGTGGATCAGATGCTGGTCCGGAAATTACCTATACCTGGACTGGTCCAGCTATCAATCCGGCCAACTCCTTCTTGCAAAATCCAACCGTAGACGAAGCAGGAACTTATACGATTGAAGTATACAATGCAGCAAACGGCTGTATCTCCTTTGACTCGGTTGAAATCACCCAGGATGCGGGCGTACCTGTTGCAGATGCTGGTCCTGCCCAAGCAATAGACTGCACTCAAACAAGTGCAATATTGGATGCGGCTGCCTCCAGTTCTGGCGCAGAAATTATCTACGAGTGGGAAGGACCTGGAATCACTCCCGCAAATGCCAATCAACAAAATCCAGAAGTTACAACTGCCGGAGATTACACCTTGACAGTTACAAATACAACCAACAATTGCACTGCGACCTCAACAGTTTCGGTAACAGAAGACCTTTCCATTCCGCTTGTGGATGCCGGTGAAGATCAGTTCATTACATGCCAACAATCTGAGGTGACTCTTGGAGGTACAGCATCCACTGATCCAAATCTCAGCTACAATTGGGAAGGGCCCGGAATTGACGCAAGCAATGTCGATTCGCCAAACCCAGTTGTAAGCAGTGGAGGGACATACACACTCACAATTCTGAATACCGCAAACAACTGTACAGACTCTGATTCTGTAGAAGTTGGACAGGATGCTGATCTACCCTCTGCAGCTGCCGGTGCCAATCAGCAATTGACCTGTCAAGTACTGTCTGTAACGCTGGATGCAAGTGCGTCTACCTCAGGCGATCAGATAACTTACACCTGGACCGGCCCCGGCATTACAGCAGCAAATGCCAACGAAGTTCAGCCGGAAGTTTCAGAAGCTGGTGTCTACACGCTGACCATATTCGATGCAGCAAATGGTTGCGAAGCCACTGCAACGGTAGAAGTAACGCAAGATGCAGGTCTGCCGGTTGCAGATGCAGGTCCTGAAATGACACTCAATTGTGAAATAAGTGAAGTAACGCTGGATGGAAGTAACTCCACCAGCAGCCCGGATATCAGCGTCGAGTGGACAGGCCCGGGCATTACAGCCGCAAATGCAAACGAGCTCAGTCCAACAGTAAGTGAGGCGGGCAACTACGTATTGACTATCACCAATACAGCTAACAACTGCACCGCTACCTCAACGGTGGATGTAGGCACAAGTACTGCTGCTCCACTTGCAGATGCAGGTGACGATCAAACCATAACCTGTGAAGTCAGCACGGTGACCCTGGACGCCTCGGCTTCAAGCTCCGGAGATGAGTATACCTACACCTGGGAAGGGCCAGGCATTGATGCAGCTAATGCAAACGAACAAAACCCAGAAGTAAGTGCTTCAGGCGAATACATTCTTACCGTTACAAACATTGACAATGCCTGCACTGCTAGCTCAACAGTAGAAGTATCTCAGGATGCAGGTGTACCACTTGCTAACGCAGGTGATGATCAGCAACTGACTTGCGACATTACGGAGATTCAGCTCTTTGGAGCTGGTTCTAGTTCAGGACCAACGATTACTTATACATGGGTAGGTCCGGGCATCACATCAGCTAATCAAAACGAAGCCAATCCCATAGTTGACCAAACCGGTTCTTATACCTTGACTGTCTTTGATAGTGCTAATGGCTGTACCGCCTCCGACATAGCAGAAGTACTGCAAGATGCCAGCGTACCCGCAGCTGATGCTGGTGACAACCAGGCGCTCGGATGTGAATTGACAAATGCAGAATTGGGCGGGCCGGATTCCAGTACAGGAGAAAACATTAGCTATGATTGGGAAGGTCCGGGAATTACAGCGACCAATGCGGATGATCAGTTCCCAGTTGTAAACCAGGCAGGGACCTATACTTTGACGGTCACAAATACAGACAATAATTGCTCTGCCACCTCTTCCGTGGAGGTCTTAAGCGACGACCTGCTGCCAGAAGCGAATGCCGGTGCTGATCAGACGCTGACATGTGAAACAGAAGCGGTCATCCTGGATGCCACCGCCTCAACCAGCGGAGACGGAATTATTTATAGCTGGACAGGTCCTGGCATTTCAACAGCAAATGAATCAGAACAAAGTCCTGAAGTCGCTGTATCCGGAATATATATATTGACAGTGACTAACATCAACAATGGCTGCTCAAGTACAGACGAAGTTGAAGTCCTACAAGATGGAGATTTTCCCAACGCTAATGCAGGAGAAGATCAGCTGCTCACTTGTGACATTACAGAAGTTACCTTGGACGGGTCCGCATCTGATTCGGGTATGATATACTCATGGGAAGGTCCGGGAATAAATCCCGAAAATGTTAATGAACAAAATCCCACAGTAGATCAAACGGGTTCCTATACATTGACTGTACTCAACGAAGCCAACGGCTGCTCCGCACAAGACATTGTAGAAGTAAGCCAGGATGCTGGAGTGCCAGTTGCAGATGCAGGGCAGACGCAAACCCTTGGCTGCGAAATTGCAAATACGGAAATCGGAGGAGAAGGGTCAAGTACAGGTCCAAACATTACCTACAGCTGGGAAGGACCCGGTATCAACGCGAGCAATGAAACGGATCAATTTCCAACAGTAGACGCTGCCGGAGAATATAGTCTGACTGTTACAAATACAGACAATAATTGTGAGGCAGTTGCTACTGTGATAGTAAATACCGATGACCAACTTCCAATAGCAGATGCTGGTCCGGACCAAACACTAACCTGCGACATTGAGGCAGTGACGCTGGATGCAAGTGGATCAAGTGAAGAAGAGGGAATGGTTTACCTATGGACGGGACCAGGCATTTCCTCTGACAATGAAGCGGAGCAGAATCCCCAGGTAAGCATATCCGGCGAATACACGCTGACAGTGATTAATACAAACAACGGATGCGAAAGTAGTGATCTGGTTGAAGTGCTCCAGGATGGCGATTTCCCAGCAGCCGATGCTGGACCGGATCAGCAACTAACCTGTGAGATCACAGAGGTGATATTGGATGCATCTGGTTCAGAATCTGGCATGACTTACTTCTGGGAAGGCCCTGGTATCGGTGCAACGAATAGCAATGAACAAAACCCAACGGTGACTCAAACCGGAGTCTACACACTTACCGTACTGAATGAGGCGAATGGCTGTGCCTCTTCTGACATCGTCGAGGTTACGCAGGACGCAGGTGTGCCCACAGCAGATGTCGGAGCAGAACAAACTTTTGACTGTCAAACCGCTGAGCTAACTATTGGCGGAGTCGACACTAGCACCGGTGACAATTTCACCTATGAATGGCAAGGTCCAGGTATCACCGCTGGAAATGCAAACGAGTTAAATCCGACAGTTTCCGAACCAGGTATCTACACCCTCACAGTCACGAATACAGATAACAACTGCACCGCTGAGTCCTCAGTAGAACTGTTGAGCAACGACATAGCCCCAAATGCTGACGCTGGTCAGCCGGCTAACATAACTTGTACGGTCCAACAAGTGCAATTGGACGGATCCGCTTCGGATTCCGGAGAGAACATAACTTACATATGGGAAGGGCCTGGCATCACTGCTGCCAACGAAAACGAGCAAAGTCCAACGGTTGCTATCCAGGGAATCTACACGATCACTGTAACAAACAATGACAATGGCTGCGCTCAGTCAGCAACAGTCGAAGTAGACCAGGACGGAGATTTTCCTCTGGCAGATGCAGGAGCCGATACCCAGCTCACCTGCGAAACCCTCGAAGTGACACTGGACGGCTCTGCCTCTGAAAGTGGAGACGATATTAGTTACAGCTGGGAAGGCCCCGGCATTACCGCTGCCAATGAAAACGAACTGAATCCAAGCGTAGGACAAGCTGGTCAGTACACCATCACTGTAAGCAACAATGCCAATGGTTGTAGCAGTTCCGATGTTGTAGAAGTAGGACAGGATGCTGGTGTGCCGATAGCCGATGCTGGTGAACCACAACAGCTCAACTGTACACTCGAAGAAGTTACACTTAATGGCACTAGCACAAGCATCGGCGACGAATTCACCTATGAATGGACAGGTCCAGGCATTACAACCGACAATGCCAACCAACTCAACCCCATAGTCTCTATGGCAGGAGAGTACATTCTTCAGGTCACCAACACAGACAACGACTGCACAGCAACCGCAAGCGTCAATATAAGTGAAGATACCGAACAACCCATCGCTGATGCAGGGCCATCGATGCAGATCACCTGCCAGCAGTCTAGTGTCACACTGGATGGTTCTGCTTCTAGCTCTGGCGCAGATATAAGCTATCAGTGGACTGGCCCCGGGATCACTACAGACAACGAGGATCAGATATCTCCCGAAGTGAATGCTGCTGGCGAATATATTTTGACCGTCTTCAACGAATCAAACAATTGTTCCGAATCGGCTTCGGTCACTATCACTGCAGACGAGAATATTCCAATCGCAAGTGCCGGCTTACCACAGACACTGGACTGCACTGGCGATCCGGTCATGCTCGATGGAAGTGCCTCTTCTTCCGGACCAGAATTTACCTACCAATGGACGGGACCAGGCATCAACGAGGAAAACGCCGAAGAACTTAACCCACTGGTAGCACTAAGTGGTAGCTACACCTTAACAGTAATCAACACAACCAACGACTGCGAGGCTGAAGCAACGGTAGAGGTCTCAGCCGACATCAATGCACCCAATGCCGATGCAGGGCCAGACATGACCCTGATTTGTGAGGAAGGCCCAATCAGCTTAGATGCTTCTGGTTCGGACAACGGGCCTGGTATTACCTACGAGTGGTCCGGTCCGGGACTGTTACAGGATGGTAGTCAAAACACCCTTGCTCCCAATGTCGAGCTAGAAGGCACCTACATACTTAGCGTATTCAATGCCAACAATGGCTGTTCAAATACCGACGAAGTCCTTGTGGTGCTAGAATGTGACTGTGTGCCGGCTGCAGATCCTGAAGGTGACAATCAAAGTTACTGCGAAGGCACAGCAGTACCCTCCCTATCAGTAGTAGACAATGGTGTCGATACCTACAATTGGTACGAAACCGATATCAGCGCAGCCGTAATTGCGACAGGTCCAAGCTATAGTCCCGGTCAGCCCGGAACCTATTGGGTGCAGGCATTTACGGCAGATCCGGAAAACTGTCCAAGCCCCAACAGGATTCCACTCACGATCACCGAAATACCAGCTGATGATGCAAGCTTTACGTTGCCAGCTTTGGTTTATTGTACCTCCGAAGGACCAATAGTGCCCGCCATTATCGGAACCCCTGGCGGTACTTTTGCCAGCAATGGATCAATTCCAATCGATACAAATACAGGAGTGATAGACATTGCAAATGCAGCAAGCGAGAGCTTTGATATCTGGTACCTGACTAACAGCGCATGTCCCGATTCCACAGGAGTATCGGTGCAGATCATCGAAGATCCAGGCGCTACTGTATTTATGCAAGCAGAGGCTTGTCTGGATGATATCGTACTAATCGAAGCGCAAACCTCAGCTAGTCCAGAAGCTACTTATCAATGGAACCTGACTGGAGATTATCAACTTCTTAGCGGGCAATTAGATAGCCCTGGTCCACTAGAAGTTAGCTGGTCGGAAGCTGGATTACAGGAGGCAACACTCACAATCTCCGATGCATCCTGCTTAGTCTCAAGCACGGCCAGCATAGACATCATTCAACTAGAAGCTACCATAAATGGTCTTACCGCTATACTTAGCGGCGAAACAAGCCAACTGGAGGTGAGCGTAACAGGCGCCTCTTCAACTAATCTCACTTACGAGTGGAGCCCGGCAGAGGGACTAAGCTGCACCGATTGTGCAAATCCCATCGCAAGCCCCGAAGAAGACACGACTTACACAGTCACGGTGACCGATGAGGTAGGTTGTGAGGCCACTGCAAGCATTAGCATCGAAGTATTCAGAGAGCCAATCGTCATAATCCCCAACGCTTTTTCTCCCAATGGAGATGGCCTCAATGACTCCTTCTTTCCGATCACAAACTTTGCGCAGGAAGTGGAGTTCTATGTATATGACCGATGGGGCAAATTGCTTTACACCGGAAGCTCACTAGAGGATAAATGGGATGGAACCTACAAGGGTGAATTGGTAACGCTCAATGTGTATGTTTACTATGCACGGGTCTTGTTCACCAACGGCCAGGAGAATTTCTACAAGGGAAATGTAACAGTTGTGTACTAATATCAAGGGCACATTTGAATGGAACATTACTCAGCCCAACAATTTTGGAAGAAAATGTGTTCCGAGCAGCACTTAATTACTATGTGAATAATTTGGAGCGAAACGTTCTACCAGCGCGTTAGCGGGCTCCCTGCTTTCCGCTCCAATGCTGGTACTTCGGCACTGCTTCACTGCTCCTGCCAGTCTGTCTGCTTTATGGCAGCCAGCCCGGCAGGGCGATTCAGCGGTGCCGAAGCACCAGCATTTCTGCTTCAATCAGGGCTATTTTGCACCATTGGTGTTCCGTGCTTGGTTTTCGATGATTGCTGTAGTCAATAGATAGTATCCACAAGAGGATTGGTCTAATATTGTGTATCCCCTCCAAACAATTGTAAAATGTCGTCAATAAAACAAGAAGGGGGACAGCATTTGAGTATCTGACAGGGTCTTAAACACAAGCAAAAGGCTGACAATTATGGTCACAAATGCATTAGGCTGAGAGGTGCGAAATACGCCACATATAACCAAAAAGTCCCTAAGTTTACGTTTACATCATATTATTTATCGAAACGGTCAAAAAACGGTAATTTTATTGGTGAAGTCCTTTAGATAAACGTGACTTTGTGCGCATAATACATATTGAAAATTGATTATTTGATTGTGTATAACGATTGACCAGCATGCATAAAGTCTTCAAAGCCCGATGTTTTTCCCTGGAAAGGCAACGTCCCCTAGAATTGAATTTATTATTGAGTGCTCATTGTAGCAGTTAAGAATTTTAGTTTAACCATACTCTGACTGATCATCTATCACCTGAATTTACTGCCTTTTACCCAAGGGCCAGGTATGCTGGTGTGTTTGGTCTTTTCAGGGGATAATGAATTTTTATGAGGCAGTATTACCTGAGAATACTAGGTGTTTTGATATTCTCTCTTGCCCTTCCTTTTTTCCTTCAAGC